>JAOZUQ010000038.1 GCA_029938635.1 Candidatus Aminicenantota bacterium | reverse complement strand
GTCCTTCTCCACTATTCGATCTTTTTTCCTGTAAGATCTGCAATATTCCAGAGAATCAGGTCAAAGATAATCTTCATTTCTATCTACATTCCTCCTGTAATTCTTTTCCTTTTATATGTCTATTTTCTCTTTGCAAGCATGATAAATCCAACCACAGATATCGTGATCCTTGTTATTAACTATTTCAGAAAACTTTCATTGATCTATTTTTCATTCTATCTGTTAATAGCACTCGGAGTATTTGTGAATTCATCGCTGACAATGATCAGGGATATCGGTCAGAAAAGATTTCTGATGCCCCTTGGAGGCCTGGCTCTAAGTATCCCTTCCATAGTCATTCTCAATTTGATAAATCCTGAACCTGGAATCTCATTCCTGCTCTATCCGGGTCTTTTTTTAATCACACTTCTGCCGATATCGGTCACTTACTTCCTCAGCAATAAAAAATACAGGGATATAGAGAATATAATTAAGAGAACAGTATTTCTCTCATTTATATTATTTTTTATTTTTGGAGTCTTCTTCTTCCTGGGTTTTAATATTGAAGAGAATAAACTGGTGGGAATATTCTGGTCAGTCCTGGCTATAATTACAGCCGGACTTTTATTCAGGCCTATTGAGGGCACCATCCAGGAATACTTCGAAAAATTCTTTCTCAAAGGCACCTTCCATTTCAGACGAAAACTTAAAGACCTGATCCAATCCCTGAGATCTGAGAGAGATCTTGTCTCATTATCAAGAAATTTCCTCGAAACCATAAATAACGGTTTCCAACTGAAAGAGAGCAGTCTTATAATTTATTTCAAAAAAAATATATTCATATATTTTCCTGAGAATAAGAAGGGCCTGTTTTCAAAAACTTTTCTTAACGAATTATTAAAAAATGAAAGTCTTGTATTCACTAACAAAAGCAACTTCGAGAAGCTTTACCCCAAAGATTTCAGGGTGATGAGAGAGAAAGAGTTCTATCAATTCCTCCCTTTAAAAACACAGGACAGGCTCATCGGTTTCGTTGCGTTCGGATTCAAAACTGACAACTCCTATTTGACTGTTGAGGATTGGGAGCTTTTATATAGTATTACCAGATCCTTGACCCTGTCTGTTGAGAATGCATCACTTTATTCGGAACTGGAATCACAATTCAATGAGATCAATATTCTTAAGGAATTCAATGAAAATGTTATAGAGAACATAAATATGGGCCTTGTGGTTCTTACAAAACTAAACCTGATTAAAACATGGAACAGTTTCATGGAATTAAAGTTCAAACAACAGGCATCAAAGGTTGTTAATAAAAAAGCTCTTAATGTCTTCGGTAATAAATTATGGAAGGAGATCTATATAAATAAAAACAAATCCCGGACACTTCCGAATGTTGAGGTTGATATACAAGATACAAGATTGATCTTCAATATCCACATTTCACCTCTTATTGATAACATAGGAAAAACTATAGGAACCATTCTTGTTTTTGAGGATGTTACGGAAAATATATTGATGCAGCAACAGCTCGTTACATCTGAGAAAATGGCTTCGATAGGACTACTCTCTGCAGGAATAGCTCATGAAGTAAATACTCCTCTAACAGGCATCTCTTCTTATTGTCAGCTTATTCTAAGCGACCCTGATAATCCGGAGAACATCTCACTTGTCACTAAAATGCAGGAACAGATCGAGAGAGCAAATAAGATCATAAGAACCCTTCTGGACTTTTCAAGACAGAAAGGGGAAAATCCTCTTGAGCTTGATCCCGGGAAACTCCTCACCGAAAGTATTTCCCTCATTGAGTACAAACTGAAGAAAAAGAATATCAAGTTGTCAAAAGATATCAAATTTTCAAGTACAATATGTGGTTTTTCGACAAGGTTACAGCAGCTATTCATAAATCTTCTAATTAATGCAAGTGATTCTATCGATCACAATAAAGGGAAGATCAGCGTTCAGGGAGAAGAAATTGATGCCCACTTTGTTATCAGGATAATCGATAACGGATCGGGTATTGAGGAAAAGTATTTGAATAAATTGTTTGATCCATTCTTCACTACAAAGGAGAAAGGGGAAGGCACAGGACTCGGGCTCTCCATTATATATAATATTGTAGAAGAACATTACGGGAAGATTTTTGTTGAAAGTGAATATGGTGAGGGATCGACATTTACCCTTATATTCCCTTTTAAAAGCCCCCTCAGGAGTATGAAAATATGAGCAGGAAAACCATTCATCTTATAGACGACGAAAGTATTATTCATGATATTTTCAATAGAATTCTCGACAAATCAGAATATAAGATCATTATTTCTGAAAACAAACCTCAAGCTATTGAGAATCATGTATTAGATGTAGATGTTGCAATTATTGACCTGATGATCCCCGGAACATCAGGACTTGAAATATTTGCCAGCCTTAAAGAGATCGACCCGTCAATAAATGCTATTTTCCTTACTGCTTTCGGAACTATTGAAACTGCAATTGAAGCAATACAAATGGGAGCAATTGACTATCTGCAGAAACCTTTCAACAATCTGGAGATCAAGCATAAAATTGACAGGATTGTAAAAGAGAAACATACAAATAAAGAGAATGTCAGACTAAAAAAAGCTCTCAATAAAAGGTTTTCTTTTGAAAATATAATCGGTAATAGCAAAGCACTTCAAAAAACCTTATCAGTAGTTGAAAGTGTAGCTAATTCTTCCTCAACAATACTTATTACAGGAGAGAGCGGAACCGGGAAAGAGATGATCGCCAAAGCTATCTATCAGAATTCAAACAGAAAAAACAATCCTTTTTTCTCATTCAATTCAAGTAACATCCCCGAAACACTATTTGAAAGTATCCTTTTCGGATATAAGAAAGGTACATTCACAGGCGCAGTATCTGACAAGAAAGGTATTTTCGAAGAAGCACATACCGGGACCATTTTTCTGGATGAGATCGCAAACCTGAGCGAAGAGACTCAGAAAAAGATCCTTAGAGTAATTCAGGAAAAGGAGATACAACCCCTTGGAAGCAATAAAGTAATAAAAGTAGATGTGAGACTTATTACCGCTACCAATGTCGACCTTATGGAAAAAGTAGAATCCGGTGAATTCAGGAAGGACCTTTACTATAGATTGAACATTATTAATATTGAACTCCCCCCCCTCAGAGACAGGAAAGAGGATATTCCCATCCTCTTTGAATTCTTTCTTGATAAGTACAATAATGAGAATAATAAGGAGATCAAATATCCCGATGAGAAGGTGATTAAGTATTTAATGGAATATGACTGGCCCGGGAATATCAGAGAACTTGAAAATATTGTACAGAGATGTGTTCTTCTTACTGACAAGAAAACTATCTTAAAAAGTGTTATTCCCCCTGAGATCATTAATGTAAAAAAATTCCGCAAGAAAGGTAACTTTAATGATCTTGTGGACAATTTCAAAAAGGAGATCATTTTATCAGCTCTTGAACGAAATAACTGGGTTCAGAAAAAAGCATCTGAAGAACTTGAACTTAAAGCTACAACTTTTTCTGAACTAATGAAAAGGCTGAATATAAAAAAATAAAATGGAAAAACTAAAATTACAAAAATTCCTGCAGAGTTCAGGATTTGGAAGCCGTAGAGAGATCCGGAGCATGATCAATGCAGGAGAATTCAATGTTAATGGTGACAAGGTTGATGACCCGAACTTCATGATCGACCCCGGCAAAGACATAGTTAAGATCGGGATAAAAAGGATAAAGCACACTCTGGAAAATAAGGTGTATTTTATTTTCAACAAACCTCTGGGAGTAATATCTACACTGAAAGATCCAGAAGGGAGAGTCACCATAACAGATTTTATAAAAAAAATAAGAGAGAGAGTTTTTCCTGTGGGAAGGCTTGATTATAATTCAGAAGGATTGATCCTGCTTACGAATGACGGCGACCTGACAAATTTTGTTATTTCACCTAAGAACAGCATCCCTAAAATATATCTTATTAAAGTCCAGGGGATCGTATCCAGTTCACTTAAGGAAAAACTTATCAAAAAAGGTATTTTCCTGGATGGGAGAAAAATACGCCTCCTTGATGTTGAGTTTGTAAAGAAAACAAAAAACAATAATTCATGGGTCAGGGTATCCCTTGTTGAAGGGAAAAAACATATTATCAGAAAGATATTCAAATTCTCAGGACATCCGGTTGACAGATTGAGGAGGATCCAGATCGGGAATCTTTCACTCAAAGGAATCCCTATAGGACATTGGAGAGAAGTGACAAAGGAGGAGTTGGATAAATTTAAACACCTCTACAAATACAAGGATGGGTGAGGGTCAGATTATCTTTGTACCGGCTGGGACAACAGCATTTTTTGAAAGGACAACGATTCCATCAACAATATGGATGTCATCCCCTTCAGGTTTACTCTTCCCCTTATAATCTATAACAACGTCATCCCCTATCCTTACATTTTTATCGATAATAACATTCTTTAACCTGCAGCGCTCACCGACACCCACTGCTTCTTTTTCTTCTTCTGCATGATTGGAATAAAAATCGGCACCCATCATGATCACTCTTTCGAGATTCGTCCCTTTTTTGATGATAGATCTCACACCGATCACACAATTTGATATAGTGCTGTCATCAATTATTGCTCCTTCAGAAACAAGGGAATTTGTTATCTCGGACCTTGATATCTTCGAACCGGGAAGAAACCTTGCATTTGTGAAGATTGGCTCATCTTCATCATAAAAATTGAATTTTGGTACAGGACTGGCAAAATCAAGATTTGCCTCAAAAAAAGATTTAATAGTTCCGATGTCTTCCCAATAATGATCAAAGATATAAGAATAGACTGAATATGATCCTATCGCATCAGGAATGATTTCCTTCCCGAAATCTTCTCTGAGATCATTTTCAAGTATCTCGATCAATAGATCCTTATTGAATATATAGATACCCATTGAAGCAAGATAGTTAAGTCCACGGGAACTACCTGTCATTTCCTCAGGATTAAATAATTTTTCAATCACTTTCGGATCTTCAGGTTTCTCTGAAAAATCAACGATCTTTCTATCATGATTTATCTTTAATAATCCCAATCCTTCCGCATCTTTTCTTGATATTGGTTTTGAAGCTATAGTAATATCGGCTTGTTTCCCAATATGGAAATTTACAAAATCTCTGATATTGATTCTATAAAGCTGATCTCCTGAAAGTATAACAACATATTTGCCTCTCTGAGATTTCAGATATCTCAGATTCTTCCTGACTGCATCCGCAGTACCCTGATACCAGTTCTTATCCTCAAGAGTTTGTTGCGCAGCAAGTATATGGAGAAAACCTTTCGAAAATCCATCAAATTTGTAAGTGCTGGTAATATGCTTATGAAGGGACATAGTATTGAATTGAGTTAAAATAAATATTTTCTTCACGCCTGCATGAATACAATTGGAGATCGGGATATCAATAAGCCTGAACTTTCCACCAATAGGAACTGCAGGTTTCGCTCTTAAACGAGTTAATGGATAAAGTCTTGTGCCCTGCCCGCCTCCGAGAATCACAGCGATCACATCTTTCATTTTTACTCCTCCCGACACCTCAATGAATCATCGGTCTGTATTTCTTCAGAAATTACATTATATATTTTAAGTATTATTAAATATTATCATATATACTTTCCCACATTATTTCAATTTTTTACAATGGGGGAACGCACACAAAGAGAAAACTCCATGAAAAAAAAGATAGGATGTGATCTACTACTGATTTAGTATCCGAATGTTATTCCATACCAGAAATATCTGGCATTTCCAATAGAATCAAGTAATATCGCTGTGTAGCTGGCAAAAGGGATTATATAGACTCTGCCAAGTTTAATCGGCAACATTGTAGTGAAATTAAAATCACTAAAACCGGTTTTCGCTCCTTCGGGCAACCATTGTCCGGCGTTGTATCCCAGAGATGAATAAAATTCCAGTGCTAAAAAATCCAATAAGGGAACAGCATGCTGAGCCCTGAATTTGAAATACATACCATCGCCTGCACCGAAATCAAAATAAGCTGTCAATTCGGGTTGAAACAGGGTCCATGGCAATCCCAGAGAGATAAAAGCTTCCCTGCTGTCCGATCTGAGATAAAGCGGATCCGGAATATTGAAGAACCTGTACTCGGTATAACCCAGTTTAACAAGAAGGTGCCTGGTCGGATTAAAAGCGAAAGTAAGGGTCAGATCAAGCTCCCTCATCTCCTGTTCCTCATAAGCATAACTTCCCCATGCAGTAAGCGATAATCCTGTATCACCAATACTAAGGCTGGCAAAAGGGTTGATCATAAGCTCATTTTCCGGATTGAGATCAAAGCCTCTCCATATGTAATATGAAGAAGCACCTACATTAAACTTCAGACTTGGGTAAATTGCAAAAGAGCCAAAAGTTGCTGATATAAGAATAAATATTATGTATTTTTTCATTTAAATATCCAATTTATATTCTATTTTATCACATATATCAAAAAATTGAACAATTTATGTTTGTATTTAACAATTTATGCATATTATCTCAAATTTATATTGATTTTATCCCAATTTTGTGTAAAATAGCTTTTTAAGAAGATTTCCGGGTGATGGGGTTCACCTTTAACCGCCAAAGTGCTGATGACTCCTGCAAAAAACAGGAGTCAAATATGTATAATGCATTTTTTGTAGGAATCGGAGGATTCATCGGAGCCGTATCAAGACATATTCTCGGGAGCTATGTTCATACTTTAACAAAACATCTCCCTTTCTATTTCAGTACTCTTACTGTAAATGTTTTTGGATGTTTTCTTATTGGTATCCTTTCTCAGTTATTTGAAAAGCAGATTGATATCAATCCTGAAATAAGATTATTCCTTATGGTCGGTATTCTCGGTGCTTTTACAACATACTCCACATTCAGCAACGATACACTGAATCTTTTCAGAGAACAAAGAATCCTGTTGAGCATACTGAACATTTTTTCTCATATATTTCTGGGCCTTGCAAGTGTTTACTTCGGCCGCATTATGATGAAAGTTATCATCAAATAAGTATTAATAAGGAAACACAAGGATAGACTTTATCTCAGATTACCTCGGTCAATACACCCGCAGGGTCAACATCATATATCTCAGCAGTTTCAACAAGTTCACTCATATCATTACTAAGATCATTCTCTCCGAAAAACTTCTCAAGATACGGCCTCTCCGATCTCAATACCGGATGACGGGGAGCAAGCATCGAACAGGCATCATCGAAAGGAATCACAGAAGTTTCATATGTCCCTATATCTTTTGCAATCTGAATGATCTCGATCTTATTTAACCCGACCAGAGGTCTGAATATAGTAAGATCGGTAAAATGATCAATTTCTGAAATATTGGTCAATGTCTGGCTTGATACCTGACCGAGGCTGTCTCCGGTTAGAAGTGCCTGAGCCCCAACCTTTTTCGCGAGAATGGACCCGCACTCCATCATATACTTTCTGAAAAGGACTGTCCGGTAATCCTCTTTACACAATTTTGATAACTTCTTCTGGAAATCGCTGAATTTTATAATGTAGAGCTTGCTCCGATACTGATACCTTCCAAGAATTGAGGTCAGTTTCTCGATCTTTTCTTTCACCTCTTCTCCAACCATCGGGTATGCATAAAAGAACATAAAGGTTTGTTTACATCCTCTCTTTGACATAAGATAACTTGCAACCGGTGAATCGATCCCTCCCGACAGCATAGTTATCAGGTGCCCGTTAGTCCCAACCGGAAGCCCACCCGGAGCCGTAATTTTTCTTGAAGATATGTATATGAAATCTCTAAGGATTCTTATCTCAATTTGAAGATCAGGCTTCACCATTTTCGCTTTAAGATCCGGGAATTTTTCAATTACCATGGCACCGATTTCTTTAGATACATCCATGCTTTTTATTGTGAAATGTTTATCAACCCTTCTTGTAAAGATCCTGAATGTTTCAACATTTGTCAGATCTGTATTTTCGATCTCCTTCACTACAGAAGGAAAAATATTCTTATAATCTTTATCTATTCTGGCAGCCGGAATTATTGAATTTGTTCCGGGAATATTGCTTAAAGCATTAATATTTTCTTCAGTGAAAGGCTGTTCAGCGTTTAAAACAAATCTGTGATTCTCAATATCAACAGAGATATTCTTCCTGCCTACAGCTTTTAATACTGCTTTTATATTTTTTTTTAAGGTTTTGAAATAAAAAGGCCTGTTTTTCCCCTTAAGCCAGAGTTCATCTATGTTAACAATAATTGTATTATAAATTCCGTCAATCATAGCAATTCTGACAATTCTTTATATATGGAGATGATCTCTTTACAAAATATTTGTACTTCATCTTCGGTTGTCTTCCCCGAGAAAGAGACACGGTATACAGAATTATGTAATTTTTCCGGAATCCCCAGGGCCCTGAAAACCGGGTTTTCACCTTTATCTCCTGAAGAACAGGCGGATGTCGTTGATATATAGATATCTTTCTCTTCAAGATGGCGGACAATTATATCACTTGAGATACCCGGGATGATCAAATTCAGAATATAAGGACTGATGTTTTCTCCGGAAAAGGGGAAAATAATCCCAGGAATTGAATCTTCCAGGTATTCTTTTACTTTTTTGTTCAAGCCTGATACATACTCCATATCCTTTTCATAACGGTTGGATAAATATCTGACAGATTCAGTGAATGAAAGTATTAGTGGAGTTGGCCTTGTGGAAGATCTCATCCCCCCTTCCTGTCCGCCTCCTGACAGCAGAGGCTCCAATACGATACCCTTTCGGAGATACAATGCTGCAGCACCCTTAGGGCCTCCGATCTTATGTGAAGAGACAGAAAAAGAATCAACTGATCCATCTGATAATGAGCACGGGATCTTGCAAAAACCCTGTACACCATCCACATGGACATGAACCTGTTTATTTTTCTCTTTCACCTTAACTGCAATATCTATAACATCATTTATATTACCCGATTGATTATTCACAAAAGAGATTACCAATAGCTTCACTTTTCCATTCATCAAATTAAGGCTCTCTCCGAGATCAATTCCTCCGTCCTCTCTCATTGGAATATAATTTATAACAACACCGGAATGTTCAAGATATTGAGCAGGCTTCAGAAGGCTTGGATGATCTGCCTCAGAAACATAAACGATATCACCTTCTTTCAGGCTAAGCCCCTTGATCACAGTATTGTTGGATTCAGTAGCAGATGATGTAAAAAACAGATCATACAAAGAGCCTGCATTCAGGAAATCAAGCATAAATTTCCTTGAATTTTCGATCTTTTTCAAGATACTCCTTCCAAATTTATGAGAAGAACTGGGATTACAATAATCCTCACCGCTCGATCTCATCAGGACATCTAGTGCCTCTTCCCACATTGAAGTAGATGCCGCATGATCGAGGTAGATCATATCTATTTACTAACCCTTTCTATATATGACCCATCCCTTGTATCAACTTTAATAACCATACCGGTATCAACGAATGGCGGGACCATTATCTCCATATCATTACTTAACTTTGCAGGCTTATATGAGGATTGTACTGTTGCCCCTTTCATCGATTGTTCACATTCAACAACCTCGAACTCCATCGTCATCGGTGGAGCGATGTTCATAGGTTTATCTTCGAAAGATTCCATTGAATAGGATTCCCCCTCAACCAGATATACTATTACATCTCCCAGGAACTCTGAACTGAGGCCAATCTGTTCATACGTTTCACTATCCATAAAATAATACTGATCTCCATCCTGATATGAATAAGATAACTCTTTCTGATCCAGGACCACACGGTCTATCTTTTCTACGGATCGGAACCTGAAATCTCTTATCGTCATATCATTCAGGTCCCTTATTTTTGTCTGAACAATAGCATTTCCCTTACCTGGTGTAATGTGCTTCATATCTTCAACCCGAAACAATTTGTCATCAAGACGAATTATCATCCCCTTCCTTATCTGAGTTGCATTAATCATAATATCCTCCATTGATAAACTTATTCATTTCTTTTCTGTCATTAGTTTTCATATAGAACATAGTTTTGCCGAATTTTCTGATAAAAAGATATTGCCCTTCATTCCTTCCGGCAACAAATGGATTCCCTTTTATATTCCCGCTCTTATAACTGATCCCGAATGCACTCTCTGTAAAAAGACGAAAATCGGTATAGAACCTTTCACAGAATTCTTCTTTATCCCAAACCGATTTCCAGATAAGCACATAAGAGTTTTCCTTCTTGTAAAGTTTAAATGTATCCCCGCCCCAGCCTGATGCAACATCTTTATAATTATTCTTCTCCATAAGGAGTATGTTCAGCAGGTATTCTCCAATGGTCCCTGAATGGTACAATTCATACCCTTCAGGTTTATGTACCGGTTCGGAATCGGCCGGGAGTTCTCTCTTGAGATATTTTTCAGGATGAAGGATTTGTTCGCTTGAAACCGGAGGATCCTTCAATATATTATTAACACTTTTCCATTTACCTTTTTTGAAAACAGTGAAGACAAATTTCAACCCGTTAATATATGGCATTGTGAGGTGATATTTTATAACCGGCGGGAGGTCATTAAGGTTATGTGAAAACTTAATCGGTGAAAATGAGAGCAATGCATCTGAATTATATCCGGAGAGGCTGAGCTCGGGAGAGACCGGAAAAGGAGTGAATTTATCAGCATATTGTGTCATAAGAAGCATCGCATCCCCTTCAAGAGCTGCTGTAACTGCAAGTTTTCTGTCATCAAAATCTGAGCGATTTCCCAGCAGGTGGGATATATTATAATGCTGATCCTGAAGCGCATGCCTTAATTCATGCACGAGTATCAATTGGTAAACAGGATCTGAATTCATATGATCACTTATAATCATCAGTTTTCCGCTCTTTTCATCATAGAGCCCGCCTGCATTGTTCTCAATCACCCTTCTTCTGAGTTTGTTCACAGACCTTTCAGACTTTAAGAATCCCATTAAATATAGAAACCCGGTCTCCTTTTCAGATATTCCTGATGGATAGGTTTTATCAAAATAATCCCGGAGATATTCTCTGAAGGAGCTGCCGGACAGATGTCTGAATTCTACTGATCCCTTAAATTTTAAACGTCCGATCTTCTCAATTCTCTCTTTTACTTTCGATACAGGAATAGCTGATGATAACATTCCATACAAAAGAAATGAAAATAAAATAAAAGCGAAATATGGTCTTTTCATCGATTCCCCTCAGAGTAATTTATAGTGAAAAAATTATAATGTCTGAGGGGTTAAAAGTCAATCTGCCCTTGAATCCATTTCTTACTCTTCAAGATAGTTGAAAGAGCATCTTCCGTCATCCAATTGATGATCTTCATCTTCGGAATCATATTCAAAGAAAACTTATCCGAATAGCATAGAATAGGGCCTATCCAGTTTTTCACTTAATTGTATAATCCCGAGATTGCGTCCCTCTCTGAAGAACTCTTTCCCTTCAAAATAGACAAGGATGGTTGGGACGGCAAAAACCGAGAGCCTTCCTGTTGCCTCTTTAATTTCATCAAGATTGATATAAAGGAATTTTATTTCCGGGAAATTACCATCAAGAAGCTTCCTGATCTTCGGCTTCAGTTCCCGACACACATTACACCCTTCCGTTGAAATGTAAATAAGTATTGCAGGAGAATCATTTATCTGTTTTTCAATATCTTCAATTGTTCTGACCATTTCTTCCATAAAATAATTATACATCCTCAAATACAAATAAAAAACACCCTCACTCAGGGGACGTAGCGTAACAATATAATGAAATACGCTACGTCCCTCTTTTTTTACATTATTACGCTACATCCCCAATGATCAAGTATAAGTGTTTATATCCAATTTACAGTATTTTTATACTTTTTTTCAATTTAGTACAAAAGTACCGAGAAATATTACCGGGACCTTGCTATATCATAAGTATGAAAATTAAAAATATGAATAAATGATCTATATTTAAAATCATATTTAATAAAACATATTTACAGGAGATATGAACATGAAAAAACTATTACTATTGATATTTATTTTATTATTTCTATTCTTAGGGGCAAACCCGAATGTTAAACCTGTGAAAGGGATCAGCGGTACGACTTTCCTTAAAACAACCTGGGGAGGAACAAAATTATTCAACAAGTTCAATCCAGAGAACCATAGCCCGGGATGTCACTCCACATCTCTGGCACAGCTCGCTTTTCATCATGGTTTGAAACCATATGGAGATGTGGAATATTTATCTTCCAAGGGGTATAAAATCAAGGAATCTTTTAATAAAAAACAATTTGATCTATCACTGATTGCAAAGACACTTTTAAAAAAACCTTCGAAAATTGAAATTAAATCCACTGCATTTTATGTATATGCAATCTCTGTAATATTACGGAAAGATTTCGGTACTGGTGACTATATGCCCACTCCAGATTTTCACAAAACTCAGGTGGAAGCCCATTTAGACTGTATTTTCATTCCGCATATTTTTAAACCTCATGGATCAGCAGATAGTTTTACAGGAACAAATGTCAGATTCTTCCGGATAATATCTGGAGAAATAAATGCAGGGCGGCCGCTTGGGATGTATTACACAAATTTTAAAGGAAGCGGACATGCGGTTGTTGTGGACGGGATAACAACAAAAAAAGGAATAAGATATATTCATGCGAACTATGGATGGGGAGGAAAGAATGATGGATGGTTCCCTATAGGGAAATGTGTCCCCGATGATTCAAAACTTCTGTTGTTAATAACACTGAAACCGAAACCAGGTCCCACTTCTTGAATTATTGGACATATTAAGAAATAATGGGAATTAATAAGAAAATTTATGAAAACTGAGATTCCGAAAAAGCTGGCAATTCTTTCAGATATTCACGGAAACATTCCTGCCCTTGAAGCAGTTGTGGCAGATCTGAGAAAAAAACGAATTGAAGATGTGATAAACCTCGGCGATCACATATCAGGTCCCTTGTGGCCAATAGAAACAATTAACTTTCTGAAACGACAAAAATGGATACATATTGCGGGGAACCATGACAGGAATCTGGTTAACCTGATTCCAGATAAAATGGGAGCGTCAGATTATTATGCATTTCAGTTTTTGACTGAAGAAGATAAAAATTGGTTAGATTCCCTTCCGGATAAATTTAAACGAAAAAACTTGATCGCATTCCATGGCACACTTTCAGATGACAATGTTTATCTGCTGGAAGAAGTGTGGAACGGAAGGTCAAGATTATCAACTCAGTCCGAAATAGGAAGAAGATTGGGAAAAGTAAATAGAGAAGTTATCTTATGCGGACATACTCATATCCCAAGAAGTATTGTTTTTAAAGATTCAGTTATCATTAATCCAGGAAGTGTAGGATTGCAGGCCTATGATGATGTTATCCCCGAATATCATATAATGGAAACAGGTTCGAATCACGCCTGCTATGCTATTCTTAATTATGAAAACAAGAAATATTCGATTGAGCAGGTTTCTGTAAAATATGATTATAAGAGTGCAGTTAAGAGAGCGTTGAAAAATAATCGCCACGATTGGGCAGCAGGACTTCAATCAGGTTTCTTACCTGAAAAAAAATGATATATCAATTATTAAAATTAATTTTATTAGGTTAAAATTGGCTCAGGTGAGAAATATGTGTGTAAAAAAATGGAAATTATCATCTATTTTAATAATTATTGTATCTTTCCTTATTATATTATCTCCAACTTTGTTCTCAATTTCACCGGTTAGTACTCCTTACAATCACTCAAAATGGAAGAAATTATCTGTTAAAGTTACTTTTATCGGGAATTCGGGGTTCATTGTTGAAGCAGGAGAGAAAAAGATAGCTGTAGATGCGATGTTCAAAGGTTTTCCCGGAAGATACACATTGCCGGCAGATGTGATCAACAAGATGAAGAATCTTAAACCGCCTTTTAATAATATCGACCTGATTCTTGCAACCCACCTTCATGCTGACCATCTGAAAACAGAATATGTTTCCTATTATCTTGTGAAGAATAAAAAGGCTGAATTTATAACCACTGCAGAGACAATAAAAATTATGGAGAATAGTCTTCCGGAATTTTTTCAATACTCGAACCGGGTTCTCGGGGTAAATCCGGGATTAGGAGACCAAAATAAATTAGAAAACAACGGGATTAAGATAACAGCTTTTGGAATGCCACACGGCAGTAACCCTGTCCAACACAATTGTTTGATATTCGAAACATCCGGAAAAAAAATCATCCATCTTGGTGACATGTCCGGAGAAAAAGTTAAAAATATATTCAAATCTGTTGGAATTGAAAACAAAAATATCGATATAGCTTTTGTCCCCTATTGGTATCTGACAACTTCAGCAAATGCTGACCTTATCAAAAAATTTATAAAAGCAAAAATTATAATTGCAGTACATTTGTCACTTAAAGGCAGGAATGAAAAAATTTCTAATATCGAAAATAATATCAGATCTCACTTCCCTTCAGTAATAATATTCTGGAAAGAACTTCAATCGAAAGTTTTCTTATTATAAAAAGTAAATCTAACAATATTGAATTAGTAAGGAAATTGGTATAAAATCGGTTTAATGAAAGAGAATGATACAGGGTTCATTGGCGGACAGAAAGATATCCTGGATGAAAAGAAAAGTGCTTTCACAAAGTATAAAGAGATCTTCCCCGGTAAAGTCTCTTTCTTCTACTTCCTCAAGTATGAACTTATAATTACTCTCTTCACATCATTTCCGGGTGCAGCCGGATTTGTCCTGAGAAAAATTTTCTTTAAAAAATTGTTTAATAAAGTTGGCAGAGGTGTTGTCTTCGGAAGAAACATGACGATCCGTCATCCGAAAAAGATCTCTATCGGAGAAAATGTTGTATTCGATGACAATTCTGTGATCGATGCAAAAGGAAAAGGAAATAAAGGTATAGTAATAGGAAATAATGTTCTGATAGGCAGAAACTCTGTGATCTCCTGCAAGGGCGGAGATATTAAAATTGACGATTATTCTAACATCGGCCCTGACAATATAATAATTTCTGAAAGTTCAATA
Source organism: Candidatus Aminicenantota bacterium (assembly GCA_029938635.1). Taxonomy (GTDB): domain Bacteria; phylum Acidobacteriota; class Aminicenantia; order UBA2199; family UBA2199; genus UBA647. The sequence continues at coordinate 12,837 of JAOZUQ010000038.1, read as the reverse complement.
ACTATAGGGAAATATGTTTTCACTTCAGGAAAACTTTATATGATCGCAGGTGGAAATCATAGTATTGATAGAAAAGATATCCCGATATGGAAACAACCCTCAACCTCAAAAGGGGGGATCATTATCGAAGATGATGTCTGGGTTGGCGCTTCCTCAACAATACTGGACGGAGTGAAGATAGGGACAGGTTCAGTAATCGGAGCGGCAACACTCGTACATAAAAGGATAAAACCATACACAGTGTCACTCGGAGTCCCGGCACAACTTGTGAAAAAGAGATAGATTCAGAAAGGAGCATTCAATGGGTAAGATCATTAGAGATATTGGGAAAGCTGAAAAAGAGAACTTTGAACTCATTATTACAGGAGGCGGGATCTACGGGATCATGCTTCTTCTGGAAGCATCCAGAAGAAATATAAAAACCTTGTTACTTGAAAAAAATGACTTTGGTGGCGCCACGACACTTAATCATCTGAAAACAGTACATGGCGGACTGAGATATCTTCAATCACTGGATCTGGTAAGGTTCCGGGAATCTGTTAATGAGAGGAAATGGTTTGTTAAATATTTCCCTGAATATGTCAGCCCGATGTCATGTTTAATGCCCATTTATGGAAATGGCCTGAAAAGAAACAGTGTGATGAGAGGAGCATTAATGCTTAATGATATCTTCTCCTTCAACAGGAACATAGGTATCACAGAAAACAAAAAACTCCCCGGCGGAAAGATTCTGTCTAATAAAAAAACAGCCAAAATGTTCGAAGGAGTTGATACAAAAGGGCTTAAAGGGAGTGCACTCTGGTTCGATGCAAATATTGAGGAGTTCCAGAGGCTTATTATGTCTGTTCTTCGCAAAAGTGTGGACCTGGGATCAGTTCCTCTCAACTATGTCGAGGTTAAAGAACTCAAAACCGAAAATAATAAAGTAAAGAGTGTAAAATGTGTGGATGTTGAAAGTGGGAAAGAAATTACATTCTCCGGTGACGTTGTTATCAATGCAGGTGGTCCCTGGAGCAGAGAAATATCCACAAAATTTGACAAAGACTTTCCTGAATTGTTTAAAAAGAACCTGATGTTATGGAATATATTATTCGACAGGAAAGCCCTTTCGGATTGTGCAATGGGCCTGACCCCAAAGAGAGGCCATGGACATACCTATTTCTTCCACCCATGGAAAGGACGGTTACTTGTAGGGACAGGTGAGATCGTCGTAGAGGATATAAAAAATGATGTTAAGGTTCCGGAAGAAGAGATCGATAAATTCATCGATGATATGAACTCAGCAATCCCGGGAATCAATCTGAAGAAAAAGGAAATATTGAAGATATATGCAGGTATCCTCCCGGCTACAAAATCAGGAAAACTCTCAAAGAAACCTGCAACTATCGATCACTCTGCCACTGGAGGGCCGGAGGGATTATATAGTATATCGGGTGTAAAATTTACGACATCAAGACTTGTCGCGGAAAAGACCATTAAAAAAATATTCCCTGACAAGAAACCTGCAGGCTACGAATCGATCTTTAATGGAAAAGAAGATACTGAAAATATTACATTTGAATATGATGAGATTGTTAATGAAAAAAGCATTAATAAACTGAAAAAAATAGTTGAAGATGAATCAGTACTCCATCTTTCAGATCTTGTTCTCAGGAGGACAAGCCTTGGCGAAAACCCGAAGAGGGCTCTTGATTCAATTGACAAACTTAAAACACTCTTTAAAAAAGAAATTGCCTGGTGGGAAAAAGAGAAAACTGAAACTGAAAAGTTGTTAAAAGTGGAGGCAGGATCATGAAAAAAGTATTTGTAACTGGAGCAACAGGATTCACCGGAGGTTATTTATGCAGAGCACTTGCTGAGCAAAAATATGATGTCACTGCACTGGTCAGAGAGGGTAAGGAAATACATGACCTAAAAAAACTGGGGATTAAAAAAATTACAGGAGACCTCACAGACCCGGAATCCTTCAAAGGTAAACTTAAGGGTTTTGACATTGTCTTCCATATTGCTGCAATGTACAGAGTGGAAGGTGTACCTAAAGATCTGTTCACAAAAGTGAATGCGGAAGGAACTAAAGCTCTTCTGGATGAATCTGTGAAAAGCGGGGTCAGAAGATTCATTCACTGCAGCACTGTCGGAGTACAGGGTGAGATCAAAAACCCTCCTGCCAGAGAGGATGCCCCCTACTCCCCCGGAGACCACTACCAGGAATCAAAACTGGAAGGTGAAAAGATCGCCCTTGAATATTTCAATAGCAGGAAAATAGAGGGAGTTGTTGTAAGGCCTGTCGGTATCTATGGCCCCGGTGATACCCGCTTTCTTAAATTATTCAAACATATTTACAGGGGAAATTTTAAAATGATCGGTAAAGGAAAAGCACTTTACCACCTTACTTTTGTTGAAGATCTTGTTGACGGAATTATTCTCGCAGGTAAAAATGAAAAGATAACCGGTGAAATATATACACTCGGTGGAAATGAATACCTCCCACTTGAAAAACTTGTCTCTCTTATCGGAAAAGTTCTGGATAAAAAAGTTTCAGGATTCCGGATACCTTTATTCCCGGTATATATTGCCTCATGGATGTGTGAAATGATCTGCAGGCCGTTGAGGATCGAGCCTCCTCTATTTAGAAGACGTCTTGATTTTTTTACAAAGGACAGGGCTTTCGATATTTCCAAAGCGAGGGAAGAACTGGGCTATTCACCGAAAGTTCCACTCGAGGAAGGATTAAAAAAAACTGCTGAATGGTATAAGAAGGAGAATCTTCTATAAATGAGAAATAATAATAGAAAAAATATTTTCATAGATGGTCATGTTCATCTTTATGATAATTTTGATCCCGACTCTTTCTTCGAAGCAATAAACAGAAACTTCAGGAAATTCACTAAAACTGAAAAGAATGGATTCCCGGATTCAATAAGAGTGATCTTTCTTACTGAAGCAAAAGATAATGACTTCTTCACCAGAATAACAGACAACTCGCTCACGCTTAAGAACATAGATATCCACTCAGAAAAAACAGGCGAAGAAGGATCGATCCTTCTAAAACAGAACGGTAATGAACTTTTCTACATTATCAGGGGAAGGCAGATCATAACTAAAGAGAATATTGAGATACTGTCGGTCGGACCCGGCACAATAATAAAGGACGGCCTCCCTGCTGTCGAGGTCCTTGAAAAGCTCCGTGAAAGAGAAGAATTAGCAATACTTGCCTGGGGAGTCGGGAAATGGCTCTTCGGCAGGGGTAAATTGGTCAGGAAGATCATCAACACCCTCGATTATCCTTTACTCCTCATCGGAGACAATAGTGCAAGACCTTCGATCTGGCTTAAGCCGATGATCTACAGAAAGGGTGAAAAACTGGGGATCCCGATAATAAACGGATCAGATCCTCTGCCGCTAAATGGGGAAGCAGAAAAAGCAGGATCTTATTTTTTCAAAATCAATGGCAGTTTCGATTCGAAAAAACCTCTGGAATCAATTAAAAAGATTCTCAGCTCTGATTTTAGAAATATTAAATTATTGGGAAAAAGAGATTCCATATTCGGTTTCCTGAAACGCCAGATAAAGATCCAGCTAAAAAAGCACACTAAATAATATTTGCAATACTAAAAAAAAGCCCCCCAAAAAGGGGGGCCTTTATTACAAAAATGATTTGATGAATTAGAACATCAACTTGATACCGATCCTTGCTGCAATGGTTGACTGAAAATCTCTTTCCATCATATATCTCGGATCCAATTGTACCCCACTTTCATTAACCTCTGTTGTCGCGTCAAAACCATTCAGGATATCTAAATCCTCAACACGAATATTTCCAAGATTGTATAATCCGGAGAGACGCTGAGCTATCTGATTATTGGTAATGTTGGAAACATTTAAACTGAGTGCCAATGAATATTTGTCACTAAGCTTAACAATTTGCTCTGCATAAACATCCAACTGCCACAATGTCGGGGTTCTACCTTGAGAACCTCTCCCTTCCGGATACCATCCCTGCATATCATTGAGATATACCTCTTTCTGCACCGGTGTTCCGCTCATAACAAATCCATTCACACCAAGTGTCAGTCCGAAATCAAATGAATATGCTCCGTAGAACTTCATCTGATGTCTTCTGTCTGTCATCAGATAACCAAGATCTTCCTCGCCATCCTGATTGAATGTAAGAAACCAGGAATCATAGTATCTCTCAACACCAGGATCCTGTCTCCCAAGTTCATCAGAACTTGCCAGACCGGCGAAATTACCATAGAGCCATGACATAGTGTAAGAGACACCACCAAGCCATTTGTTCGAAAATCTTTTATCAACATTAATTGTCAAAGAAGTATATTCTCTTACCGGGTCAGAGGCCTTTACTCCCTCAGGAAGAACACCCAATGCAATCTTTTCATCATATATGTCCTGAATCCATTCAGAACCGGGATTACCATTAAAGTAGTGTTCATTTCCATCTTCAAACAGAATTCCAATATCTTCAATTGCATTAACAATATAGTTATGAAGGAATTTTGCGCTTACAGCAAGGTCTTCACTCAGTTTCTTTTCAACTCCGAAGGAAAACTCATTCTTCTGGTAAGGTTTCATGTCAGGTTGAGTTGAATCAAAAGATACTTCTCTCCAGTTTCTTGTCTCAAAATAATCACCACCACCGAATCCGCCTGTGAGAGGGTGATCGCTCTCTGTAAGAACTTCCCAGTTCGGATCAACAAGATCATAATAACTTGAGAGCCATTTAAATCCCCCATATGATCCTTCCGCCATAGACAGTTTCATCACATCATAATAGATGCCGAAACTTCCGAAAACCTTAAGTGATGAATCACCGAGAATATCCCAAGCAAATCCAAGCCTTGGTGCCAGTTTGTCACCAAAATCGAACTGAACAGGAGGATCATATCCAGGTGAAAATGCAGGAATATCTTCTTTTTCAGCTCTGATTCCGAGGTTAAGCGTGAATCTGTTCCCAATCGTCCATGAATCCTGAAGATAGAGTGCCCATCTGTTACTGTTCACTTCTGCAATTGTTCCAAAAGGGTCTCTTACTTCAACATAACCAAGAGTCGTAGGAATAGTTCCCTGAGTTCCATGATAATCATCTCCCCAATAAAATCGATAATAATCATATGGATATGCATCTGACTTATCAATGCCAACATGGACAAACTGAACACCAGCCTTAATAACATGCTCTCCTCCTAACATATCAGCATAATAGGTCATGTTCATTGAACCTGTCATTTTTGTATTAATATCTTTAAGAGTTGCATAGCCATCTAAATAACTATAGTTATTCCAATACATGGGGACTATATTTGTCGCTCCCGGAACATCAGCATTTGTACGAAGATGAAAATAACGGGGACCATCAGGAGCAACAGATTGAATTCTATCTGATTTATAATATCCGCCAGAAGCAGTGATCAGAAGATTATTCCCTAATGAATAGTCTAAAGAACCACCTATGGTTGCTGCAGGGTATTTAAAACCGTATATATCAAATTCTTTATCAGGATTACTTGAGCCGTTAAGCGAGGGAAGATCTCCTTCATACTTATATGTGTCAAGAGACCCGCTTAAGGATAATCTCAGATTATTAGCTATCTGACCTGTAAGTTTAAGTGAACCTGCCAGTGTTGTCCTATTCTGAGTATAGTCTCCAGAGAAACCTTCTGCTTCGATATGAGAAGCAGGCCTGGTCCTTGTTGTGAACCTTGGCTGAAATGCCCCAAAGAACCACAATTTGTCCTTAATTATAAACCCGCCAAGTGAGAAGCCGGGCTGGAACTCGTCCCATTTATCCTCTTTATACCGAACATATTCGGCAACATCATCATCATATGGATTGATCCTGAGACCTTCTGACCACCCTCCATCAAGTTTATCACCCGAATAATCGAGATTTAAACTACCGTGAAATTCGTTACCACCACTTTTTGTGATAACACTGATAACACCACCCATCGATCCACCGAATTCGGCTGCATAACCTGCAGATTTGACCTGTACCTCTTCGATGAAATCTACATTTACCCTGGCACCTGAATCACCGGTGAAAAGAGTTGTAGTATCAACACCATCAACAAAAAATGTGTTCTCAGATGAACTTGCGCCATCAAATGAGATTCCGCTGTTGCTTCTTGAACCATCATCAAATTTGTCTGCACCATTCGCGTCATTATCAAAATTTTTCTCATAATTAACACCTGAACCTTTTGTAATAACACTTAAAAAACTTCTCCCTTTCGGAAGTTTTGAGATGATATCTTTTGTGATATTTGCAGCAGATGAACTCTTCCGGACATCAATTGTCGGCGTATTCCCGACAATGATAATCTCAGTCTTAATGTCACCGGTTTCCATGATCGTATCAACTTTGATGGTTTTACCAAGGATAACCATAACGTTCTTGTTTACCCTGGCTTTAAATCCTTCAAGTTTAAACTCGATCTTATATTTTCCTGATGGTAACATCGGGAATCTGTATTTCCCGCTTTCATTTGTTACTGCTACCCTCTTACCTACAAGTTTACTACTTGTAGCTTCCACTGCCACTCCCGGAATGGAAGTGCCATCAGGAAGGAAAACCGTACCAACGATCTCACCACCCTGCTCCTGAGCAGAAAGTGAGGTGAATCCTGCGATCAGAATGAACGCAAGAAAAATAATAAAACTTTTGTTTTTCAGCATATTTGCCTCCTTTTTTTATCTGGAATAAGGTGGCAAATTAACTTCCATTTACACACAATGTTCATGCTGCAGGGAACAAATACATGAAATCAGGGATAACCGTCAAACAAATTGGAGCAAGAGTGAAAAACGAGAATCAATTAAAAATTTTCTCTAATCAGGAAATCAGTGAAAAATCAAATTAATGAAATTTATGACAGGTTTTTTTGGAAATATTGAATGTCTAACGGAAGATTGGAGAACCTGAATAGAATCTATTCATAATCTTCAAAATTTCAGCATACTTGAATTGATCCAACTCTTTATACCTCAGGAGTTTTTCCAGATTCATCCTGATCAGTTTAAAATTATTTTCAGAGTCCAGTCGGGAAAAAGCACTGACTAATATCAATTTTTCATCATTTTTTTTAATATTATAGAATACTGACCCCATATTATCCTGAAAGTTCATATCTCTTAAATTTACTGAACTGACAGTTTTTGAGTTTTTTATCCTGAAATGAATTTTTAAAGTAGCAAGGTCGTAAACTATGCTCCATTGAGTGTCATACTGCGATGCCACTTTCAATATTCCGAATGCCGATGAAACAGGATCATCTCCTGCTTTTGATCTTTCATCTTTTAATTCTGTTGCGATCCTGACAAATCTTTCAGGTGATTCCGGGCCTGAAGTAGCAATAAGTGATCCGCCGAAACCTTTATAAAACTTAAGATATTTTAACAGGTTCGGATAGTTATTATTGGTCACTGCTTTGACAGGAAGATCAGCTCCCGTATAAATTTTTATATCACCATTAATAAATTCAATAACAGCACATTCTCCATGCCTGTCACATACAAAATAATGGAGACCGACAAAGAATTTACTTATCCTGATCTTTCCAATATTTGTTATAACTTCGTTTACTGAGCAAAAATTATCCAATTGATATTGTATCCATTGAAATTCGTTAACTGCAGGGATATCTTTGTCTTCAGGATAATCAGACGGCGCATAGGAAAGTTCTTCAACAACAAGCCCTTTCTCATTCATCCCTCCAAGAGGCATCCCCTTCCCAAACTGGTTGAAGGTAACACTGCCTAATTTTGACACCCACCGGAAAGGATCATTTGTCTTTCCATTCATTGCAAAATTCAAAGTATTTTTTTTATTGATAATAATATAACCATCACCCACAGACCAGTCCAGATTCTTCCCAACTGCAAAATGAACTCCATGATTAATACTGAATACAGAACAAGGAAAATTATAAAATGAGGAAATTCCTGTCACTGAAAGAATTATCAGATAAACTATTATTCTTTTCATATAATTTACCATAAAAAAGGGATCAATCTGTATTTTACACTTTCTGAATATTCTATATATCCGGATAGTTCTTTTTTTAAAGTATTATCCTCCATTAATGTTCTTAATACAAATAACACTGCTGTTATTCCTGAAGGAATCAGTCCATAAAGAGAGCCCAATGCAATTGGAGTTGCAATTGCCATTATGATATATCCAACATATCCGGGATGACGAATAAATTTATATGGACCTTGAGTTGAAACTTTATGTCCACGCTCATTTTGAAGCCTGACCAGAGTAGAAAAATAATGATTTGAAGTCATTGACCAGGTAAAAAAATAAGATCCAATTATGAAGAATGTAATGCCCGCTACATTTATATCAGAATTTATATTCCCAGTCCAACCAAATCTAAAATCAAATCCTGAAATAGTATACATTAATACTGTAGGAACAATATTAATGATATTAATAGTTTTATCCCAGGCTTTCACATTCCTTTTTTTACTTCCCCTCTCTTCAATTAAATCCGTCGGTAACACTATAAAATTTATAATCATAAGAGCTAATCCCAACAACAAGAATATCCATGCCCAGCTCCAATTAAAGGTTCGAGCAGAAATGAAAAGAAGAATCCCCTGAAATAAAAAAATAATTAATACTTTGAAAATCCTTCTTGTGTAATTTCTACTCATTTTGTTCCCTTTAAAGTTAACTGACATTTAGATTGAAAACCACTAATATTGAAGCAATTGATGTTATAAAACTAAAGAATATAGGAATCGCATAGACAAATCTGTCCTTTTTTGCCAAAGCCCAGCTAAGACTATTCATCGCAGAATAAGCAAGAGCGCCAAGGAAAACCGGAGCAAGCATTTCTGCCGGGTTCCATGTTATAAGAATACCGATCCCGCTTACAATAAGTCCGATACTTGTCAGGTATTCTGCAATCCAGTGGAGTAACATAAGGTCACCACTGTCCTTATTTCTACTTTTAAATATTCCTCCGGACCTGTCAATTTCTTCACTCTTAAAGATATCCCTTGTCAATATAAAAATCATTCCCCACCCAATAGCAATCATTAACATAGAAATAACTTTTAACATTTTAAATCTCCTTTATTCAGATATCAATTTGTTAAGAAGAGATTCCGCTTGTTTGTAACCCGGTTTACTCCCAAGTAGAATTTTCAGTTGTTCAATGGCTTCTTTTTTCTTTTTTGTTAAATAGTATATCCTCGCCAGAAAATACCTGGCCCGGAAACTTTCAGGATACAAGTCAAGCAAATATCTGAATACCTCAGCAGACCTCCAAAGCATTGTTTCCCGGTAAAGATTAAAACCCAGTTTGAACAGGAAATATTGAGGTGGATTTACTTCAAACCCGAATTTTTTCTTTAGCTTGGAATAATGAGTTTTGATCTTTTTAAACTCACCGGAATCTGTAAGCTCTCCCGAATATTTCCATCCTCTGAAAACTGAGAGCAGGCCTCTATAAAATCCTGTATAGGGAACATGAGCGCATTCAGTTATCTCTATCTGATCCAAAGTTAATTCCCTGTTTATTCTTAATATTGTAATAAAACCCGGAAGACTTCCTGTCACCTGTTTCAGATCCTTCTCACCATAAACTATCACAAGGTGTTTATCTTTTAGTCTTATACTGGCCAATTGATTTTTTGCTGCTTTATAAAAATAATCCGGGGTCCATCCAATCATCGGACTGGAAGCTATAAAGGCACTGAATTTTTCTCCCTTGTTAAGCATCATATAAAGAGTGAACATACCTGCATTCGACTGTCCATACAGGATCTTGTAGGGAACAGTTCTGAAGTTATTATCTATATATTTGATAAGTTCATCCGTAATAAACCTACCGAACAACTCAGGCTCATTTCTGAAATCTCTATCCCGGTTTTGAAGCTGAAAATATTTATTCTGATCACCCATAGCAATGTCGACCAGAATAAATCCGGGAATATTATTATTGGCAGCCAATAATTCTAGTGATGAAGCTGTAAAGGTGAATGTTTTATTAAGATTCCCGTTAAATTTGTATAACACCGGATACTTTGTGAATCCCTTTTCATACCCGGACGGAAGACTTAAGAGAACCGGAACTGTCCTTTTCAACACTTTAGAGTCGATCTCTATCAATTTACCGACTACAACACCTTCTTTCCCTTTTATTGTATCTGAATAAAGGGACATGGAAAACAAAAAAATGAACAGTGAAATAATAGTTGTTAAAATTAGAATATTTTTTTTCATTTCATCCTCTCAAAACATGAATCTTAATGCTTTATCAATAGCATAATAAATTCAATTAAAAACAGTACTTTTGTACTAATTTGGAAAAAAGTACAAATATACTGCTAAATGGATATAAATATTTAAATACGAATTTTGATTAAATCTATTATTTTATTAGATTGGATCTTTCTTCTTTACCGTTGTGACTGATCTCAAATAATTTCAGTAACTGTACACGTTTTTTGATATCCAGCTTCTGGTAAATATTGTAAACGTGATTTCTCACTGTATTGGAAGATATGAATAAAACATCCTCAATATCCTTGTTACTTTTTCCTTCAATAAGCAGTACAAGGACATCTTTTTCCCTTGAAGAAATATTATTCTTCTTGCAGAAAAAATCTATTCGAGTCTGATATTCCATCTTCCTTATCTTTATTCTCAATCTTAACTTGAATAGAAAGAAAACAATCAGGGAAGCAAGAATAACGAGGAGAATCTTAAACCAAAATGTACGCCAAAAAGGTGGAATGATCTTAATATCAACCCAGGTCGGTTTATTGTTCCATAGCCCATCGCTATTAGACCCCTTTACATAAATTCTGTTATTACCATCCGGAAGGCTGAAGAAAGTTATTTTATTCTCATTGCCGATATAATGCCATTCATCATCCCGGTCAATCGGATCAATCCTGTAAGCATACTGATTTTTCTCAGGTATATTATAATCAAGTGCTGTAAAACTGATGAGAAAATTTTTATTCTTATAGCTGAATTCAAATTTTTGCTTATCGGGTATCGAAATCTGTTGATATTCTGCCTGTTTCCCAACTGGCTTGGCAGCAGTGATCAGGATTTCAGGGATATACCGGTTCTTTTCCATCTTCTTCTCATTAATTATTTCAACACTCTGATAGCCGAAAAAATACATTTTTCCCGACCAGGCCCTGAATTTTGACTGGTAAAAATAATTCAATGTTTTCAATCCATCCGCTCTGGTATAATTTGTAAAACTATTTTCTTTTTGATCATATTTTGAGATCCCGATTGAAGTACTCATCCAGATACAGCTGTTATTTCCCTCAATGATACTCTTAATAGAATTATTCAGAAGTCCATCATAAGTACTGAATGTCTTGAAATGATCTTTTTCATTTATATAATAATTAATTCCGCCGCTCCAAGTGCTGATCCAAACCCTTCCGTTAGAATCGGTGATAATATCGGTTATATCATTAAAACTTAAAGAGGACGGATCATTCGCCTCAGCATGATATTTAACTATCTTCCCGGAACTTTTCTGGAGTTTCTTCAAGCCGTTGAGTGTACCGATCCAGATATTTCCGTACCGATCCTCATCAATTACCGTTATCCAGTCCGAAGTCAGGAATCTGTCTTTTCCTGATCCGGTTATAAAATATTTAGCTTTGTTTTTTGAAAGATATATACAATTCAATCCTTTCTGGGTTCCCACCCAGAGCAAACCTGATGAATCAAGAAATATAGTGCTGATATTAGTCGATGTCAGGCCTAAATCAACTGATTCAATATTTAAATATCCATTATTCAGATTCGAATATACTCCTTTTATATACTTCAAACCCTTTGAAGTACCAATCCATATAGTTTTATCACGACCTATAATAAGAGATCTGACATGATTGTCTCCCAGTCTTTTTATTGTTCTCTGTTTATTTACCGGAATATTAATAAAAGTTCCGTCAGCTTTATTAATTCTGTATAACCCTTCTTCTGTAGTACCTGCCCAATAGTATCTCTTACTCTCTGTAAAAGCAGAAATTGTCACTTTTTGATTCTTAACAAAATTATTGATAAGATCATCCTCACTAAACCGGCTTTTGAAAACAGAATATTTTTTTACACCATTATAGTAGTCCCCTACCCAGAATACACCCGATCTGTCTATTAACAATGAAGTGACAGCCGAGCCCTTCAACAAATGATCAATCTTGTTATTCTCATTCTTCACAATGATGCCTTTGCCTGTTCCCATGTAGAGTGATTTGTCCTTCTCAAGGAAAGAGTAGCAAATCGAATTACTGATAGGAATTTTCACACCAAAATATTCACTGAAACTGAAAATTTTTTTCTTCTCAGGATCAAATATGAAAACAGCACCATCAGCTCCGATCAGCATATTTCCATCTGAGAATTTTTTAAATGAGAATACCGACATCTCCTCGTCAATGTCCACAAGTTCTTTCACATCAAGAAATTTATTATCACTCAAACTCAGAAATTCCAAACCTTTCACCATTCCCAACATCAAAGTCTCAGTGTTGAGCTCTATCATAGTTCTGATGATGAATTGCCCTTTGACATTCCTGTTTGGTATCAGTTCAAACCTGTCTAACTTCTCATTAAAAAAGAACAAGCCATCAAGTGTGGATACATATAATACCCCCTTCCGGGTTAATAAGAGCCTTGTCACAAAGTTCTGGCTTGATAATTCTTCCTTTCCAATATAATACCTTTTACACTTACCAGTCTTCCGGTCAAACCTGCATATACCGCCACCGGCAGTTCCAACCCATAACATTCCATAATTACTTTCAACAATGGAACTGACATAATTT
>JAOZUQ010000084.1 GCA_029938635.1 Candidatus Aminicenantota bacterium | reverse complement strand
TTTACTGGCACTTTTTTCAATAATTTCGTGGGCAATTGTAATCTTTAAATTATTGGAATACAAAACCGCTAAAAAGAAGTCCGGTATGTTTCTTGAAATATTCAGAAGAACAAAATCTTTCTCAGAGATCCTTAAGTTTGCATCTATCTATAAAGAGAGTCCTCTTTCCGAGATATTCAAGTCAGGTTATAAGGAATTGTCGATGCAGCTTAAACCTGAAAGAGAAAGAAAAAAAGTAAACTCTGAATCACTTCGGAGAGCAATGTTCAATGTATCGAATCTTCAGATAATGAGACTGGAAAGACTTAACGGGTTCCTTGCAACAACAGCTGCTGTTACTCCTTTCATAGGCCTTTTCGGGACAGTATGGGGTATCATGTCATCATTTCATCAGATCGGTATTCAGATGAATGCAAATCTGGCTACGGTTGCGCCTGGTATTGCAGAGGCTCTTATCGCTACGGCATTAGGACTGTTTGCAGCAATTCCTGCAGTAATATTCTATAATCTTCTTCTAAACAAGGTCAAAGTTATGATCGTTGACATGGAGAACTTCATAAATGAATTTATAAGTGTCAGTGAGAATATGAACTAAAATGAGAATAAGCTCAAGATCAAGAATTACAACCAATATGTCAGAGATCAATATAACTCCGCTTGTTGATGTTATGCTGGTTCTTCTGGTGATTTTTATGGTTACGGCCCCGATGATGCAATCAGGCATTACTGTTAATCTTCCTACTGCTGAAACTAAAACAAATCCCAGTTCAGGGGGGTTGGTTCTGACTGTTACAAAGGACAGATATATTTATATGGAAAATCAGAATATAAATATTTTTCTGCTCGAATCAAGATTAAAGAATTATTTTATGAGTAAAAAGAAGAAAATAATTTTCCTTAAAGCAGATAAGGATGTTTCATACGGATATATCATTAATGTAATGGATGTAATAAAAAGGGCCGGTATCGAAACTGTGGGAATGATCGTTGATAAAAAAGACAAGTGATGAAATTCAGGTCAGCAATTATTACATCTTTTTTGTTTCATCTTGCACTTGTACTGGTTGCATTTTTCTATCCTGAAGATACAGTTACTAATGAAACAACTTATTATGTGGATCTTGTTCAGGTAGGAGGATCTCCTCCCGGTTCTTCAAAAGATTCCGCTAAGAAAGGAACTGAAATAATTGAGAAGTCAGTAAGTGTTAAGGATTTAAGTGTTAAAAAAGAAAAAAAGCCTGAACTGACCTATCCTGATAAAGCCTCAAAAAAAAGATCTCCAAAAAAGAAAAAAGATAGTGAGCTTGTTTCTGTTATAAAGAGAAAAAAGCCTGTAACAAATATTGAGCAGTCCCCTGACACTTCTGAAAGCGATGAAGGCGGATATGTAAAAACCGGGCTTTCAGGCTCTGGTAACGGAACCGGGGGCCCAGGTGGAAGTTTCCCTTACTCATATTATGTAGAAACTTTAAAATCCAAGATCACGTCAAATTGGTACAATCCTCTATCTTCCTCCGGAAATTCAGGGAAATTTCTGTCTATTGTTTATTTTAGAATCTTCAGAAACGGAACGATAGGAAAAGTGAAACTTATAAAGAAAAGTGGAAATAAATATTATGATCTTTCAACACTCAGAGTGATAAAGGAGGTTGTACCATTTCCTCCATTACCATCGGATTATCCTGAACTTTATCTGGGTGTTTATTTTGAATTTGAATGGGAGAGATAGAATGGGAAAATTTTTTAAGATAGGTCTTCTGACAATAGCACTGGTAATTGTATTAAGTTCCAATTCATTTAGCCAGGAAGAGATTAAAGTGAGGATAACTGAGGGTATTCCTATGATTCCTGTTGCACTGCCACAGTTTGATTATACTGAAGCATCCCAGGTTGACGGAAATGTTTTAAAAGATCTTTATGAGACGATCTGGGATGACCTGGAGTACTCCCGGGTTTTTAAGCTTGTACCTCGCCAGTATTTCACATATATAGGAAAACTGGACCAGGAGAATATAGTTTTCAAGGATTGGGCATCAGTACAGGCCAGAGTTCTGATAACTGGGAAAGTCGAGATCACAAATGGGGATCGAATAATTTTTTCTGTAAAGGTTTATGAGGTTGAAACCGGCAAGATAATTTTTAAAAGAAATTTTGCAGGAAGAAAAGAGTTTACAAGATTAATAGCTCACAGGACTTCAGACGAGATGATGAAACATTTTGGTGAAAAACCTTATTTTACTTCTAAAATAGTATTTGTTTCCACAAGAGACGGAAACAAAGAAATATATATAATGGACTATGATGGAGGGAGACAGAAGAGGATCACCTTTAATTCTTACATTGACCTGATGCCATCCTGGAGTAAAGATGGAGAAAACCTGCTTTTTACGACTTACAAGAAAGGTATTCCGGATCTGGTAAAATTCAATCTGTATTCAGGTAAAACCGATCTTATATCAAGTGGTGGTGTTAATTACAGAGCAGACTGGTCTAATGAAGAGGATAAACTTGTTTATACTTCTTCAAAAAATGGAAATAATGCGGAGATCTATTTAAGGGAGATGGATTCCGGAAAAGAGAAAAGGCTTACTTTCAACAGAATTATAGATTCATCTCCATGCTGGAGCCCAAACGGGAAGGAGATCGCATTTACATCTCAGCGTTCAGGTACTCCTCAGATCTATATAATGAATGAAGATGGAACTAATGTCAGGAGAATTACATATGAAGGTACATATCATGATAATCCTGCTTGGTCTCCGGATGGTTCAAGAATCACATATGTTTCAAGGATTGAGGGCAGGTTTGATATTTATGTGCTGAATATTAAAAATAATAGTATGACAAAACTTACTGAAATGTCCGGCAGAAATGAAAATCCTGCATGGTCTCCGGACAGCAGACATATCATATTTACTTCAAACCGGACAGGGAACTATCAACTATACTCAATTGACTATAATGGGGAGAATTTAATTAAACTTACAAGAAGGGGAGAAAATCTAATGCCTAAATGGCAAAAAATAGAATAGTTGATTGACAAAAAAAAAAATGTATTATATAAAAATACCTAGAAAACAGGAGGCCGAATGAAAAGATTTTTAATTGTGATTTTAACTGTAATGTTAGTTGTGTTTTTGTTTAATTCATGTGCAAAGAAAGTAAAGACTGTTCCTGAAACAACAAAAGTTGAACAAGTTGATGAGACTGCTCCAAAAGTTGAAAAACCTAAACTCACAGAAGAAGAAATATTTCTTCAAAAGAGTCTTGATGAAATCAATAAAGAGGGAAATCTGAAGAAAATAAACTTTGACTTTGATAAGTATACGATAAGAGAAGATATGAAAGGTGTTCTTCACAAAAATGCAGACTGGCTTTTGAAACATTCTTCAGTTGTTTTTTCAATCGCAGGACATTGTGATGAAAGAGGTACTGTAGAATACAATATGGCATTAGGTGAGAAAAGAGCTGATGCAGCTATGAAATATCTTTTAGACCTCGGAATTCCTGCAAACAGGATGAAGATCGTTTCCTTTGGTAAGAACAATCCGCTGGTGAAAGGTGTTGATGAAAAAACTCATTTTATGAATAGAAGAGATGAGTTTATCATAGTTAAAAAGTAAATATATTTTATTAATCGTTAAATGAAAAGGTTAAGGGGAATTGTTTTTATAGTTCTTATCTCTGCAACATTTTTATTTCCAGTAAAAAAAGATACTAAGTTACTTCTGACTGAACTGGAAATCATTAAGAATACTTTAAGTATTCTTGAGAGTAATGTAACTGATATGAGAACAGAATTGAAAAACCTGAATAAGCAGGTAAGCATTATAGATAATAAGATCTCTGCTATTACCAAGAATCTGGCAGATGAAGGGCAGAACAAAGAGACTATTTTACTTAGTCTTCAGTTTATAAAAGAAGAATTTAATGAGATCAGGAATGCAATCGGTAAGGTTAATGATAGACTGATTGCAATTCCAATATTATCCCGAAGTGCATCGGGAGAGACTGAGGCTTCAACTGAAAATAATATTATTCAGTCTCCTGACAGTATTTATTTTACAGCTTATTCAGATTATAATAAGAAAAATTATGATCTTGCAATTGAGGGTTTTTCACAGTTTGTAAAACAATTCCCCGAGAATGTTCTGGCTGATAATTCACTCTACTGGATAGGTGAGTGTTATTATGCACAAAAGAAATATACTGAAGCAATAAAAATCTTTTCAGATATAATAAATAAGTATAAGGCCGGTGATAAGGTTCCTGATGCTCTCTTGAAAAAAGGGTATGCTTTAATTGAAATGGATCAGGTAGAGAATGGTGTTACGGTTTTGAAAGAACTGATATCGGAATTCCCCTTATCTGAAGAGGCATATCTTGCACAACAAAAAATTAAGGATTTAAGTGATTAGTATGGCTGGAAATGTAAAGAGTCTGAACAGGGTTGTGTTAGTTGGAAATGTACAGCCAAGAGAACCTGAAGTAAGTCATATACCGAGTCTTGGACGTGATGTGGCAAAGTTTACCATAGTCACAAAAGAGGGATATATGGACAAGAGCAATCAATGGCAGGAATCTTCTGAATGGCACAATATTGTAGCATGGGGATACAATGCCAAGAAAGTTGAGAAGAGCATTAAAAGAGGTTCTCTTGTTCTTGTTGAAGGAAAGATAAAAAGTAGAAAATGGCAGGATAAAAACGGCCAGGACAGAAGAACTACGGAAATTATTGCCGATACGATAGTACCGCTTGATCGTGGGCAACAGGGTAGTTCAGATAGTTCTTCATCCTATGATTCGGGAAAGTCATATAATGGCGGTTCTTCAAACTTTGATAATGATAATAATCCTGAAGTTACACCGGAAGCACAGATTGATGATATCCCTTACGATGACCCCTTTTAACAATGGCATTTGTCAACTATAATAACAGGGAAATTACAATCAAGATCGTATATTACGGTCCTGCATTAAGTGGAAAAACAACCTGTTTGAAGGAAATATTCAAAAATACTGAATTCGAGAAAAAGGGTAAACTTATAACTCTTGATACTGATGGTGATAGAACGCTCTTTTTTGATTTTCTTCCACTTGAAATCGGAAAGCTTGGTGATTATACAATAAAGGTACAATTGTATACCGTTCCGGGACAGGTTGCCTATAACACAACCAGAAAACTTGTACTCCAGGGATCTGACGGAATTGTATTCGTTGCAGATTCTCAGGTAATCATGAAGGATCAGAATATTGAAAGTTTTAATAATCTTAAGATGAATTTGGAAGAGAATAATATCAGAAGCTCAGAAATTCCTCTAATATTTCAATATAACAAAAGGGATCTTTCGGAAGTTATATCAATCGATGATCTTAATAAAGATTTAAACCCTGAAAATGAACCATTTTTCCCGACTATTGCAACTACCGGTGAAAATATTCAGGAAGGACTTCATATGATCATGAAAATGGTCATGATCTACTTAAAGAATAAACTTCCTGTATTTCAGAAGGATAAGACGGTCATGTTTTCAAGAGATGAGATTACTTCAACCACCATTGAAGCAAAGAAGAGAGAAATGGAGAGTGGCGAACCTCCGAGTCCCAGAGGGGATACAGAAGAAGAAATTCTTGAACTTTATTCTCCGGTAGATATTAAGGATTCAGAAAACAAGGATAATAAAAACGAAAAGATCTTTGACCTTGATGAAGTTGATGAAAATGAAATATCTGCAATAGAGGTCCCTGAGCTTGAAAATATTGATAGCGAAAATGAAGATTCACGTGGAAGTTCAGGCGCAATTGAACTAACGGAAGAGGATCTTATCAAGACAGCAGGGCATATTTCTATTAAGGATGACAAGAAAATTCTTACAATACCTGTGAATATAGAAATTCCTGAAGGGGAGAGAGAACTTGAAGTGATTCTCAAGTTGAAAATAACTTCAAAAAAAAAAGATTGATTTAGATATCATGAAAAAATTAATTACTTCTACATTTTTTTTTTTTGTAGCTTTTCTGCTTGTTA
The DNA here is from genome assembly GCA_029938635.1 of Candidatus Aminicenantota bacterium. Taxonomy (GTDB): domain Bacteria; phylum Acidobacteriota; class Aminicenantia; order UBA2199; family UBA2199; genus UBA647. The sequence goes on along the minus strand of JAOZUQ010000084.1, from coordinate 2,636 downwards.
GTTCACAGGGGATTCAATCTTTATCAGAAAAAATCAATGGAAATATCGAAAATTTCTTTAGCAACAAACACCAGATAAAATATTCTATAATCAGGTTTGAAAACAGTTCAAATCTCTCAGATCTTGAACTTCAAAGGTTTTACCATCTAATAATTACTCCGCTTGAAAGATCAGAAAATGCTCAGTTTAGAGATTTTTCAACTGGTTTTAACAATGGTAAGGGTAATTTTGATCTAAACAGAATAAATGAGATAAATCATTTTATTTCAATCAAGTTGATAAGTAGTATGGGCAAACTTGGTGCAGGGATTGTTATCTACAACAGAAATGTTAACAGGATCGTAAGTATAAAATATTATGAGGAGTCAATAAGTAAAGAAGAAGTTGAACTGCTAGGGATAAAGGATCCCGGATTAAGTTCCGGAGAATATTCCAAGGTATATGATATCAGGGTAAATCATAATCTTCTGAATGTCGCTTCTCATAACATTAAAGGGACCGAATATATTTTTTTTCTGTTAAATGACAGAATAGATATTTATACATTAACTGAAAATTCATTATTAAAATTGAAATCAGTTAAAATTGAATGGGGTATGCCATATTTTCCTTCAATTCATAATGAAGGTAATCTTTTTTTGTTTGAGGAAAATGATGATGTTTATCTTATAGCCGGAAGTAATTTTTCCAGGTATTCTTATATTTTTAATCTAAAAGACAACAAACTTAAAAAAATTGCGAAATTTGATTTTTCTGTTGCTGATGTATTTATGATACATGGTGTCAGATATATTGCCGGTTTTAATTTTAGTTTTGGTAAAAATTTTTATAAAGGAAAATTATTTCTTAAGCAATTTAATCTTGTTAATTTCAATGCGGGTGAAACTTTTATAAAGAATCTCCCTGATTTTTATTCTGCTGCTTTTTTTAAGGACAGAGGTGAATTCAGGTCCCTGTTTTTAATTGATCTTAATTATAAAATGAGAATATTTTCAGATACAATAAATGAGACTTCAGGTTCTGATTCAAAGTTTGGTTACACACATGCAATCTCAGAGGATGTTATTGCAATAAGTAGTTATACTGATAAAAATGACAGATTGAAAATGATGAAGATCGACAACGATATAAATACTCCACTTTTTAATAAAGAGATAAAAGGAAAGATTAAACTTATAAAAGAAGGGTTTGTAGAAGAAAAGCACGGATTCTGGGTTATTGTTGAGAAAAGTAACAAAGGTTTTAAGAATTTGAAGTTGCAATTCTGGAGAAAAAATATTGACTAATGTAAAAAGGCTACTTATTGTTATTGTATCGATCTTTTTTGTTTTTGCAATAAAAGTAAGATATGGCGGTCAACTTTCAATATTGCTTAATGAACCTGTTGATTTCAATTATTCCACAACAAACTACTCGGATACGATATTCTATTCATTCATTCATGAAAATTTTTTCTATATGAAAAAGGACGGAACGCTTTTTTCTAATATTTTCAGTAAATTTTCTTATGATAAGAACAAAAACAAACTACATCTGGAAATAAAAAATAATTCCAGTTTCTCTAACGGTTCTCCCATAACAGGCAAAAATATACATTATTCCCTTAAAGTATTCTTTAACAGGGAAAATTATATTGCAAAAAAGATCAGCAGATCAGTAAATAAAATTGAAACAAATAATAATAAGGTTTTTATTACTTTCAACTATGAACTGGATAATATATTTCAGTTATTATCTTCTCCTGAATTGGCTGTTCTTTCTATGAATGAGAATGCATTTTCCGGAATGCTTATCCCTGATGAATGGGAAAGGAAAAAGTATATCAAATTGATCCCAAATATATACTATCCTGGAGGACATACATACCTTGACAGGGTAAACGTTACATTTAACAATAAGAGTTCACCAGATCTGTTCCTGGCAGATCCTGGTTCCAAATTTTCTTCTCATATAGAATTTAAGGGAGGGATTTACCAGAATATATTTCTTACCTTTCCTACCGGTAAAACAGGCAAAAACACAAGAATAGCATTATATTCGTTCATGAAGGTTTTCTTTAATAAATTTGAATTAGAGGATATAAATTCCCTGACATCGGACAAGGAGTCACCCGTATCAATTAAAGTTACTCAATTTTCGATGAGGAAAATAAGGTCAATTCTAAGAAATTCTCAGTTCAAACTATATATCAACTCTTCTTTAAAAAAATATGAAGAAGAACTGACCGAATTCATTAAGAAAAATTATCTCAGGATTTCTCTTGTATTTATAAAAAATACTCAACTAAGAGAATTCACTGAAAGTGGAACTTTAATAAAATTTTATTTGACTGAAAAGCTTTTCACATCGAAAACACCCCATGTGGATAAGATTAAAAAAATTATATTTGAACTTACTTTTTCCAGATTTAGTGAAAAATATCTTCAAATCGTAAACGAACTTGATGAACTTAAATATCTTAAGAACAGTGAATTATTGATGGACAGAATATCGGCTGTTATTGAAATACTGATAAACAGGGAATTCATACTCCCTCTAAAACAAAAACAATTTTCCCTTTATTGTAAGGATAAGTTTAAAAATCTTTTTCTCGATTATTACGGGAGACCGGTATTTGCAAAAATCAGAATGAAATT
>JAOZUQ010000006.1:54560-69845 GCA_029938635.1 Candidatus Aminicenantota bacterium | reverse complement strand
GGAAACAACTAATTAAGGATAAATCGCTTTTTCCGGATTATCAATGGAAAATGACAGGTCTGGAGATATGAAATGAAAAAATGGGGTGATACCAGTACATTATTTATTGACTAAATCATGGATATGTAATAAGATAATTTGATGATATTCTTCATCGGTTATCTGTTTAACAATATATTTTTTTCAAGGGTTTTTTCTGTTCAAAAAATTTCAACAACATCTTAAAAAGGGGGTTGTTATGGGTGAAAATATAAAATTAAATATTAACAGCAAGGATGTCCCGATGAATCCTTTTGTTAAAAGGACCTTTACAAAAGTTATCGAAGGGCTGGTAAATTCCCTGGACAAGCTGCCCGATGATATTAAAGAGATAAAGATAACTATTAGCAACGAGGAGAAATAATAAAAATGAAGTATTTAAAGACCTATCCCGAAAAGTGCATCGGCTGCATGACCTGCGTCGATGTCTGTTCGAACCTCTATTTTAAAGAAATTACACCTGAAAAATCGTGTATTGAAGTTTTTGACTTAGGTGATGGCAACTTTGATCTCAGTGTGTGTAATCAGTGTCAGACATGTGTTGCCGAATGCCACACCCTTGCGTTAACAGTAAATAAGTTCGGGACGGTAATGTTGAATAAGAACCTGTGTATCGGTTGTTATGCCTGTGTAGCGGTCTGCCCGACCGATAATATGAGAACTTATATGAAGGGAATAGTACCCTTCAAATGCATAGCATGCGGCGCATGTGCACGTGAATGCCCGGCAGATGCTATTGAAATAGTCACGGAGGATTAATATGAAATATGATATAGAAAAACTTAAATCAAAACACAAAATGTTGAAAGAGTTCGAATATGAACTCAAACCGCTTGATAAAGGATACTCCGACAGGACATTGTATATAAACCTGTCATCCAATGAAATAAAGGAAAAACCTGTCCCTGAAGAGATGAAAGAGAAGTTCATCGGTGGAAAAGGTTACGGACTGAGACTACTCTGGGATGCCGTGAATGAGAATACAAAATGGGACTCGGAAGAGAATGAAATAAATATTGCGATCGGTCCGATCGGCGGTATCACAAGTTATGCAGGAGCAGGAAAATCCCTGGTAACCTCTATATCTCCCACCACAGGTATTCCGATTGATAGTAATGTAGGCGGACACTTCGGGCCTTATTTCAAGTTCTCAGGATTCGATGCATTGGAGATCCAGGGGAAGGCGGAGAACGATATAATAATTTACATAAATGGTAATGATGGGAAGATCCAGATATTCGAAGCACCGGATGAAGAGATAAATTCCCATATCCTTGCCGAACAGATGACAGATATGTTCGCCGATAATGAGAAAGAGAGACAGCACATTTCAACAGTATCTGCAGGAAGGGGATCTGATCATGTATGGATCGGGTGTCTTAATTTCTCCTACTACGATAAGAGAAGAAAGGGACTAAGGTTAAAACAGGCCGGGCGTGGCGGGATCGGTACTGTTTTCAGAAATAAAAAATTAAAAGCTATAGTTGTTAAATATTCAGGATTGAAGGGTAATACAAACAATCCTGTTGATATGAAAACAATTCAGGATACAGGCCTTAAATTTCACAAAGAAATGATCACCCTTGACGACAAACAATGCCACATGAGAACAGTAGGAACAGCACACCTTGTGGAGATCATGAACGATTACGACCTTCTCCCTGTTAAGAATTTCAAATTCGGGAACCATGAAGATGCATGCAAGATCGACTCATCTGTCTGGACAAAACTGATGACTCAGGGAGTACCCGATGGCTGCTGGTACGGATGTACGATGTCCTGCGCTCATGCAGTTGATAATTTTATCCCAAGGACAGGCCCATACAAGGGAGAAAAAGTTCTTGTTGATGGACCCGAATATGAGACTGCTGCCGGTTGTGGTGCAAATACCGGAATATTTGATCCACTTGCCATACTTGAGATGAATTTCTATTGTGACACATACGGATTAGATACAATTTCATTTGGGACCCTGACTGCTTTCGTGATGGAATGTTATGAGATCGGCGTTATTAACAAAGAGATAACCGGCGGGCTGGAACTTGAATGGGGTAATTGGGAAGCAACCCTTGAAATGCTCCACCAGATGGCAAGAGGTGAAGGATTCGGAGTAATAGCAGGAAAAGGGATCAAATATATGAAAAAATTCTTTTCCGATAAATACGGTGCTGACAAACAATTTCTGAATGATATCGGATTCGAAGGCAAAGGGCTGGAACAGTCTCAATATCAATCCAAAGAATCTCTTGCACAGCAGGGTGGATTTTATATGACCAACAAAGGACCTCAGCATGACGAGGCCTGGCTGATCTTCATGGATATGGTTAACAACCAGATCCCCACATTTGAAGACAAAGCCGAAGCACTCCATTATTTCCCGATGTTCAGGACATGGTTTGGACTCCAGGGCCTTTGCAAACTCCCATGGAACGATGTCGAACCAGAGAATAATGCTGAAACTGACGAACCGGCAAAAGTACCCGAACACGTTCAGAACTATCTGGATATTTATAAAGCTGTAACCGGGAAAAGCCTGAATAAGGAAGAGATGATAAGACAGTCAGAAAGGGTATACAATTTCCAGAGGATATTTAACCTGAAGATGGGTCATGGGAAGAGAGTGGATGATCATCCGCCATATAGAGCTATGGGACCCCTCACTGTCGAAGAGTACGATTCAAGACAGGAAAGATATGATTCGCAGTTGAAGGAATTGATAAATATAGATCCCGAGGGGAAAACCTCAGAAGAAAAAGTGAAGCTACACAGAGACTGGAGAGAAGACAGGTATGAGAAACTCCTGGACGCAGTATACAAGAGAAGAGGCTGGACAAAAGATGGTGTCCCGAAAATAGAACACTTGAAAGATATCGGTATGGATCTGCCTGAACTTATAGATACAGTAAAAGACCACCAGTAAAAAAAAATTTTGACGGGGCCGCATACCAATAATTGTTCCGGCCCCATGGTGATTCCGCGAAAAAGGTAAAGATTTGCTGAATTTACAAAGCAGAGATTATGTGATATTTTACCTCTGACAAAACATGAAGATACATCTGAACAAATTAGAACTGCACGGATTTAAATCCTTCCCTGAAAAGACCGTGATAAAATTCCATCCGGGTATTACAGCTGTTGTAGGGCCGAATGGATGTGGGAAAAGTAATATTGTAGATGCTTTGCTCTGGGTTCTCGGTGAGCAGAAAATAAAAAACCTGAGGGGTGAGAATAACGAAGATCTCATATTTAGTGGAAGCTCTTCAAAAAAACCTCTCGGAATGACGGAAGTTGGAGTCACTTTTTCAAACTCTAAAGATGACGTTTATATTGCCAGGCGATTCTTCCGGTCGGGGGACAGCAAATACATCCTTAATGAAAAATACTGCAGGAACAAAGATATTCAGGAAGAGTTATACAATCTGAACCTGGGAGGGAGAAATTACTTCATATTCGAGCAGGGGAGTATTGAAAAACTTGTATCTTTAAAACCTTCTGAGAGAAGAATGCTTATCGAAGAAGCTGCAGGGATATCACAATATCTGCTTCGAAAAAAAGAAACTTCCAACAAATTGATCATAGCGGAACAAAACCTGGATAATCTTGATATCCTTTCAGCTGACAAGGAGAGCCGCCTGAGGGAACTCAAGAATCAGGCAAATTATGCTGCACGTTACAGAACTCTGAAATCAGAAAATATAGATTATATAAAAGTATTTCTCTATAAAAAATTCATAAATGTAAATAAGGAATTTGAGAAGATAAAAGGTGAAGTTGAGAAATATCTGAGCCTTGAGATGGTCCTCACCCGGGAATTATCAGCTGTTGAGAAAGAGTATTCCGGAAATGAGAGCAAGAAGTGGACATTGGACAAAACACTTAAGGAAAATCAAAAAGCCCTTTATGAACTTAATCAGGACATCCAGTCAAAAAAATCCGAGGTTGAAAAACTGAATCAGAGGAAAGATTTCATAATCCAGAAAATAGATGAAAACGCAAAGATAATAGACGGGAACAATAGATCAATTGAAGAAAAAAAAAAGCAGATCGCAGGACTTGAAGCAGATGTAAAAACAAAAAAAGAGGAATATGATCTATTTCAGAAGGAATATAATTCAAAAAACAGTGAAATTGCCGGTATAAGAGAGAAAAACAATAAGTTCCAGAAAGAGAAAGCCGGGGTCAGGAACGATATCTTTTCCACAAGATCTTCAATCGCAGCCCTCAATAATGAAATTCACGAGAATGAGAAGCTTATAGTAAAACTTGAGAATGATATAAGTTCCAAACAAACTTTCATCAGAGAACTTAAAGAAACAACCGATGACGACAGGATCAACGAAGTAGAGAAGAAATTTAACAAGTCGGAATCTGTATTTGCAGTAGCGGAAAAATCTCTAAATGAACTGAAAGAGACATTTAACTCGAGTCAAAAGAGAATACAGGAAATAAATTCCGGAATCAGGATGAATACAAATGATATTCAAAGCCTTAAGAAACAGAAAGAAAACTATCTTCAAATGAAAGACAAAGTAGCAGGAAATAAGCCTGTTTCAGGCAGAAAACTTCAGGACATCCTCACTTCTGAAAAAGATAATTTTGACCTGATCGAAAGTTTTTATTTTGATGAGATAGGGTCCTATTTAGCAGAAAACAATGAAGATCTGAAGAACCCGGAATTTGATAAAATACTACTTAATATAGAAAGGGACGGAAAGAAAGCGGATGAAGCTGAAAGAGAAGAAGGCTTTGTAGACCATATAAAAAACCTTTTTACTTTAAAGAAGCCATCCCTGAAAAAAATACTTAAGGACGGAATTGTTGTCACAGATATTGATAAAGGCATAAAAATATATGAAAAATTCGGAGTCCCGATTGTTACTGAGAATGGAGAGATAATAACCTCCGATGGCGTTCTGATCAGGAAGAGGGGTTCAGGTGTTCTAAATATAATGGAAGAGATCAGGAGCATTATTTCAAAGATCGATCTTGCAGAAAAAAAAATAGATGAACTTTCAAAAGAACTCGAATCAGAAAATGGAAAAGGGCAAGGGCTTGAGGAGCGGTTTGACAGGGAATCTGTAAAAACAAAAGAACTTGAGAGGGAGACGATCCGGATCAGGTCAGACCTCGACAATCTGATCAATGCAAAGGAGAGGAACCTCAAAAGGATACTTCTGCTGGAGTCGGAACTTGAGAGGCATAAGGCCGATCTTGACAGGTTGTCAACTCAACTTATAGAAAAGAGGAAAGAAAGGTCACAACTCGAAAAAGAAAATACTTCGCTGATCGAAAAAAGGGATTCTCTTGAAAAGCAGGAAGAAGAGTTCAGTAAAAATATCAGCTCCAGGGAGAAAGAGTTCTTCAGCCTGGAGAACAAACTGAATCTTTCAAAAGAGAGATTTACCTCCGGCGAAGCTGAGCGGAACAGGCTCAGAAGAGAATTGCGATCTCTCAGTGAAGATATAGGAAGGAAAAAAAAAGAGAGCAGTGACCTCAAGGGAGAGATCGAAGGAATAACAGGAAACATTAAAAAGTTCAAAAATGATAGAAGTTCTAACATTGAAATAAAAGATAAATCTGAAGAGTCCATCAAAGGAAATGAGCAGATCCTTGATGACCTTAGCACCAGGATAAGAGAAGAAAATGAACTTCTTACAAAAAAACGTATAGAACTTGATGAGATAAAGGAAGCAAAAAGCAGGGAGGAGATCGAACTTGCAACCCTGAAGAAAGATATCTTCTCACTCGAAGAGATCTCTTTCAAAGAACTGAATTTAGAGCTGAAGGATATCGAGCCGGATAAAAAACTTCTGGAAATGGAAGTCGATGACCTTGAAGAGAATGTAAGTTCTTCGAATGATCGTCTTATAAAAATGAGAGACAGCAACCGACTGAATTTTTCAGCCGAATCGGAATATGATCTTCTTGCTAAAGATTATGATGTTCTCATTTCCCAGAAAGCAGATGTGCTGGATTCGATCGAAGATATGAACAGCGCCATACAAAAGATCGATGATGAATCGACAGAAAGTTTCAAAAAGGCATTTGAAGAGATCAGATCAAATTTCCAGAGGACATTTAAGATACTCTTCGAAGGTGGTGAAGCAGATCTGGCTTTAACCGATCTTGATAATATTCTCGAAACAGGACTTGAAATAATGGCCCAGCCTCCGGGAAAAAGGTTACAGGGACTTCGCCTCCTCTCAGGTGGAGAAAAAACCCTGACCTCACTTGCATTTCTCTTTGCACTTTTTGAATTTAAGCCCTCTCCATTCTGTGTTTTTGATGAAGTCGATGCATCTCTCGACGAAGCAAATATCCAGAGATTTCTAAAATTTCTTCATAAATTAAAGGAAAAAACACAATTCCTGATAATCACTCATAACTTCAAAACCATGGAAGAGGCAGATTATATTTATGGAATCAGTATGAACGAACCAAGTGTTTCATCTATTTACTCTATGAAAATGACCTCAAAAAATGATTCCACTCCATAATAAATTTCATCCGGCAAAAAAAACTTAAACTACTCTGAAGTGCTGTAAAATGCTTCCAACTCTTCTATTCTCCCTTCGATCTCATCCCTGTCATAAACAGATTCAATGTTTTTTTTCAATGAGATTTTATCAAATGAATCAGCGATCTCATCTACCGTCATCTGTAAAGTTATGGAGATAAGGTCATAGATGCTCTGCTTCCGGACCTTAAGTTCACTATCCCCGCCTATTTTATTCAATATGATCTTTCCCATTTCGGTAATTGCCCTTGAAACTTCATCTGGTGTAAAACCTTCACTACTTCTCAAATATGCCAATTTTCTGGCATATTCCAGGAGTATCATTCTATCACTTGTTCTGACTGAAACAGCAAGGAGTTGAATGAAGAACTCAATATCACGTTCAAGATTTTCCATTTTCATTTTTCTATAGCTTTTGAGAACTTTTCCCGCTTCAGGAGTGAGCAACAACTTCATCACCTCTGCCACTATTTCTTCTTTCAACCTGTTTATTGAATTATAAATAAGTAAACTAGGCCTCAATGTATCTTTTTTCAAGGCCATCTTATTTTTAGCATGCCACGCAGTCGGATCACTCTTCATCCTCTCTATAAGATAAAGCAAGCGCCTCTGGATAGAGAGTCTTTTCGTCGGTGCCCAATTGAGAACTTTTCTGGTATAAGATGAATCAATTGAAAGTTTTTTATCAAGATATTTTATCATCCAGGGCCTTTCAAAAGGCCTGTTCCCCAGGATACGCCCCAGGATATCTCTCATCACAACACCGGGATAAGCCAGGGTTTTCGGCATCATTATCGGACGTACTTTCGAACCGTAAAAGAATTTTGTTGCTACATCGAACAACTCTCTGTGGGAAACAGATCCATCCGGGCTTGCAAGGTAAGTGTCAAGATCTGGCAGCTTCCGGCTTTTGTTAAGTATTGTGATTACCAACCGGTTAAGATCGTTAGTGTGAATATAAGGTATTGCCGATTGTCCTTTTCCACCCAGAATTTTCGAGTTCCAGTTTTTATCCAGCCAGGTTGACAGGAAAACATACAAAGGTCCATATTCGCAGCAGTCCGTAAAAACAGCGGCAAATCTGACAATTGAACAGGGGAAAAATTTCGAGAAATCCCTGACCATCTTTTCTCCTGAATTCTTTGATCTTGCATAATCATAGGGAGCATCCAGAACACTTTTTTCTGTCAGGACTTCCCCTTTTTCAGGGAATTCCGATGCAGCACTGGAACTTGCGAAAATAAATCTTTTAACTCTCAGGATCCTTGCCTGCTCCAGCATATATTTAGTGCCTTTTATGTTAGTTCTCTCATACTCGGCATTTGGAGTATACTCAAAATCATAATAACCGGCCAGGTGAAAGATAAAATCAGCACCACCCTCCCTTTTTATATTATGCATTACCCAGCGAAGAGATATCCAGTCACCAATATCAACCTGGATCCATATAATATTTGGATGAGGTTCTACTCCTGCAACTTTCTGGGATCTTCTCGCTATAGCATATACCTTGAAATTATCTTTGACAGATTCCAGGAAACTGCTGCCAACTATTCCAGATGCTCCGGTAACAATTATGGAAGGAAGTTTTTTCATCCGGCCTCCAAGAAAATATTGTTTTTATATTGTTTATAAAGAAAATATATGAACACACCCATGAGAAGATCAAATATACCGGAAAGGAAAACCACCCATATCCAGACTGTAACCACTGAATAAGTGATAAGAAATACAGTCGCAAATAACTTGGCAATTATTGCAAGATGGACAACACCTTCATATTTTTCCTTTTTAATCGCTGCCATTAAATAACCGATACACATTACAATATGAAAAACGCCCCCCTGAACAGCAAAAAATCGTTCAGTGATCATGCTGTACCCAAGTTTTTCAAAAAGTCCGGATGGTAAAAATATTAGTCCCAGACCTGTTGATAAAGAGTGAGCTGCAACCAGCCACATAAAAAACGAGAATCGGAATGACGGATCTTTTAGTTTCTGGAAAAACGGCATATTATTTCTCCCCTGTTTTATTTAATTTTATATGTTCAGCAAATTCTTGGCAACTGGTCTTCCTGCAGCAGAGGCAATATACGTTTCCCCTTTACATATGTCTCTATATAAACCCTGCCGGGAAAATCAAGATCAATTTCACCAATAACAACAGCATCCCTCCCCTCGGGAAAGGTTCTCATCACTTTAACGATCTCTTCCGCTTTCCCAGAATCTGTGATCAGGACAGCCTTTCCTTCATTCGCAGCGTAAAGAGGATCAAGACCGAGTATTTCACAAACACCATTCACCTCAGCTCTTACCGGTAATTTCTCTTCTATCAGCTTTATACTGAAATCTCTGCTACCTGCCACTTCATTCAGGACTGAGGCAACACCGCCCCTTGTTGCATCTCTCACGAACCGGACAGAACTACCGAATTTTTCACCAACAGCAAGAAGCATATGGTTAAGTGGTGCCGAATCAGAAGAGAGCCCTTTGGAAAAAGAGAGTTTATTCCTCTCTGCCATTATGGATATTCCATGATCTCCGATAGTTCCGTTAACAATCACTGCATTTCCCGGGTTTATCTCATTTCTGAATGAGTATTTTCCCATCATGCCAATACCTGAAGTGTTTATGAAAATTTTGTCAACACTGCCTTTCTCGACAACTTTAGTATCCCCGGTTACAATTCTGACACCGGCATAGTCGACCGCATTTTTCATGGATAGCAATATTTTGCGAAGTGATGATATATCAAACCCCTCCTCCAATACCAGCCCGCATGAGAGAAATTTCGGTTCCGCACCCATTACCGCAATATCATTTACAGTACCATTCACAGCAAGTTGGCCGATATCTCCACCTTCGAAGAATATAGGTGTGATCGTATAAGTATCTGTAGTGAATACAAGATTTCCCTCTCCCGGTTCAACTATTGCCGAATCATCCAGCTGTACAGAATCTTTCCCGAAGATATCCACTATTAAATCACTGATAAGAGTACCCATCAGTTCTCCGCCATTACCATGTGCCATTAATATTTTTTCATCCATTGCTCATTTCCTGTATTTATAATATGCCGAACATGAACCTTCGAAAGAGACCATACATGCCCCTACTGGTTCTCTTGGTGTGCATACCGTTCCAAATAACGGGCATTCCGGAGGAGTTATAAGCCCCCTGAGGATCTCGCCGCATCTGCAGCTCTTATTCTCAACTTCTTCAGGCATAGTTACCGGGAATTTTTTTTCAGCATCATAAAGGCTGAATTTATCCTTCAACTTTAGTCCACTCCCCGGTATGACTCCGATCCCTCTCCAATTTGCATCAGTCACATCAAAAAGTTCCTCAATAAATCCGAGAGCAAGCCTGTTCCCCTCTTCAGTTACGACCTCTTTATAGAGATTATCTATCTCTATTTCACCATTCTCGATAAGCTGAACAAGCCTCAATGTCCCCATGATCAGATCTTTTGGTTCAAACCCTGATATAACCGAAGGTTTACTATGTTTTTTCGGGAGGAATTGCCAATTGTCTGATCCGGTAATTATACTCACATGTCCCGGAAGGATGAAGCCGTCTATCTTCACTTCTCCGAGGGTAAGCAGGGCATCAACAGCAGGGGGAGTAAGTTTGTTCCCTGTCAAAATGGAAAAATTATTTACATTCTCCTCAATCGCTTTCTTCAATGTTACAGCTTCTGTAGGGATAGTGGTTTCAAATCCCACTGAAAGGAAAACAATTTCTATATCTTTCTCTTTTTTGGCGATCTCCAGTGCATCCATCGGAGAATAAACGATCTCGATCCTTACTCCCTCACTTTTTAATTTTTGTAATGATGTATATGATGCAGGAACTTTGATCATATCCCCGAAAGTCGCAAGTACTACCTCATGTTCTTTCTGGATCTGTATAGCTCTGTCAAGATAACCGTTTGCAGTAACACAAACAGGGCATCCAGGCCCATCGATCAGATTTAATCCTTCAGGGAAAATATCTTTTACACCCGTATGAAAGAATGCAACAGTATGTGTCCCGCAAACTTCCATAATGTTCAATGGCCTTTTTAAACTGTAGTTCTTCAATAACTCAGAATATTTGATTAACTGATCTTTTTCCAAATGAATTATTCTCCTGATATCAAGTATGAGGTTTAAATATCAGATATAAAAATCTGTGTCAAGAAACAACTCTCAGGTTTAAGATATAATTTGTTAAATGTTAATGTATCAGGCTTCAATAATTACTTTGATTTCAATATGAAATAGTGGTAGATTTATATCAGTTCAAGGAGAAAGGCAGATGAAATTCAAATATTTACTTCGCTCTATTATTACAATACTGGTTATTATACCCCTGACAGGTGCTGTGCAAACAGATCAGTCAATTCTGGATAAAGCAAAAAAGATTCATGAAAAGATTCTTACTGTTGATACTCATACGGACACTCCGATGATGCTCCGTTCACCTTCATTTGATATAGGGAAATCGAATGATCCGAGAAAGAGGGGAGGCAAGGTTGATTTTCCGAGAATGAAAGATGGCGGGCTGGATGCAGTTTTCTTTGCAGTTTTTATCGGACAGGGGGAAAGAACACCCGAAGGACGGGAAAAAGCAAAAATTAATGCACTTTCTCAATTCAAACTCATAAACAAGGCAATAAAGAATTATCCGGAACTTGCAGAACTGGCACTAACATCATCTGATGCGCCTGATATCGAGAAGAGAGGGAAAAGAGCGATATATATAGGGATGGAGAATGGTTTCCCGGTAGGAATAGACATCTCTCTGGTAAATATGTTCTATAACCTCGGAGCAAGATATATTACTCTCTGCCACACAAGGAACAATGATATTTGCGACTCCTCCACAGACAGGAAAGGTGGAGAACAAAACGGCCTAAGTGACTTCGGGAAAAAAGTTGTAAAAGAGATGAACCGGATCGGTATGATCATAGATGTTTCCCATATATCTGATAAATCATTTTATGATGTTATGAAATTATCTGAGGCTCCGGTGATCGCATCACACTCTTGCGCAAGAGCAATTTGCGACAACCCGAGAAATCTTACAGACGATATGCTTAAGCTTCTTGCAAAAAAAGGGGGCGTGATCCAACTGTGTATTCTTAGTGAATATGTTAAAAAACCGAAACCCTATCCGGCCAGAGATAAAGCATTTAAGGAACTTCGTACCGCATATGCAAACTTTTCAACATTATCTGAAGATGAAAAGGAAAAGGTAAGGAATAAATGGTACGAAATAAACAGAAAATATCCACGGGAACTTGCGACCGTAGCTGATGCAGTAGATCATATCGACCATATCGTAAAAGTTGCAGGGATAGATCATATAGGTATCGGGACAGATTTTGACGGAGGCGGGGCCCTTGCGGACTGCTATGATTCAAGCGAACTATGGAGAATAACCTACGAACTGGTTAAAAGAGGTTATTCAGAAGAGAATATAAGAAAAATATGGGGAGGAAACTTTTTTCGTGTATTTAAAGCGATAGAGAATCTCTCTAAGAAACATAAAAGATAAATACTTAGAGCAAATCTCCGATCAGTCTCTGACAGATTTTTTTAATTCTTCAAAACAGGCAGGATCTTTATCAGGTAGTGAAATAATGTAGCTGAGCAGTTTTATAATCTTGCTATAAGATTCCTCGCTTAGATCATGCTCTATCTGGCAAGCATCTTTTTCAGCGGTTTTTTCATCCACATGGAGGATCTCATGGAAAAATTTTGTGAGTGTTGTGTGGCGATCATAAAGTCTCTCGGCTCTCTTACTGCCTTCTTCGGTGAGTTCGATATGCCCGTAATGCTCATGTTCAATATATCCCTTTGCACCAAGTTTTTTTAATGCACCAATGACAGATGATGATTTCACACCCAGCCTGTTAACCAGATCTTTAACCCTTGCAATCTTCTTGTCAAGTGAAACTATATATATTGCTTCCAGATAATCTTCCAAACTCTGACTTAATTTTTCCAAATTTATCCCCTTGATATTTCTGAACCGGCATAAATCCAAACCTGAAATTAGGTAAGACTATGTTTTCTAGTTCATTCGTATATTAAACCAAAACCGGATTTTTTTCAACTCATAATTCAAATTTTGATGTCACTCTGTTAATATTCAGTAAGGAGTTGAAATGAAATACTATTCGCTTTTTTTAATATTAGTTCTTTTAATTTTTCAAGTATTGCCGGGAGCTCAGATTACAGAAGTTAATTTCCTTGATTCGATCGGAGTTAAGCACAATGGTTTCGGCCCATTAATGGTCAAGTATGATGAAGGGCGGAACAGGGTAATACTGATAAACACAAACAGTTCATCTGTATCATTGATAAACGGTAAGGATAAAAAAGTTACAAATATCCCTGTGGAAGGGAGGGCTCCTCAATACCTTAAGGAGGAATCATTTTCAATCAACAAAAAGAACGGGAACATATACCTGATAGGCAATAAAAAGCTCAGCATAGTCTATCCCGATAGAAAAACCTCCACTACTTTTAATACCCGCTTTCAGTTTGAGATGGTTACAATTGATGATGTCACAGGAAATTGTTTCCTTGCCGGGAGAGAGAGCAGGAACATGGCTTTTCTGGATCTGAAAAAAGAAAAGTTCAGGTTTATCAAAATATTTGACAGAACTGAAAAAATGATGAATCTGAACCAAACCCCTCCGCCGCCGATAAGAAAGATCGTAGCTGATCCTGAACTGAGGAAAGTTTTTATTTTTGACGGATACACATCATCTCTTTACACCATTGATATCAACACAGGCAGAATAATCGGGAAAAGATCTTTAAATATAAAAAAAGGGGGAAGATGCCATTTTGCCGGCTTTGATTTTTCCGGCCATCACCTTTATCTTGTTACCGAGACTTTGAAGAGAAAAGTAGTGCAAGCTCTCAAAATAGATTGTGTCAACGGAAAAGATACTTATGTAGATCTTCCGGAACTTACCGAAGGGGTTGGAATTAACCTTAATATAGAGAAAGATGAGATCTATATACCTTATGACAACCACCCGGCCGTTCATATAGTCAGTTTTAAAAAAGGCGGGGCCTCTAAAAAGGTAGATATCCCGTCATATGGAAATGATGCTACAGCAATTGATAAAAAAAATAACCTCCTTTATGTTGCCAGTTGGGCTTACGGAGAGATATACGTTATTGATCTGGAAAAACAGAAATTGAAAAAAAGGATAAGAAATGTCGGAATACTCCCTCATATGTTCTCCATTGCATTTGATCCGGAAAACAATAGCTTGTACATTCCTCTGGGTGCTACAGCCGTTAACGGTTCCTTCGGATCGGCCTTAACCATTCTCAACACTAACAATTGGGAGAAACATAAAGTAAGAACCGGATGGGCCCCCATAGATCTTATTGAACAGGATAAAGATGGCTCATTTCTTGTTTTTAATACTGAAAGCGAGTTTGCAAAAGTCATGTCTGACGGTAAGGTGGAATTTCACAAGCTGCCTTTCCCTTACCCTGTTGCCGTTGCAAAGTCGGAGAAAGGAAATATATTTCTCTCGTATGGACCTCATCAGTCATATTGGCCTGCTGTTTATATATGGGGCGCGAAAAACGGGATCCTCGAGATCGAGAAGGAAACATTTCAGGTCTTCGACAGAAGGATCCCCAGGCTTGCTCAGAAGATCATCTTCGATAAAAGAGGAGGGCTTTATGGGATACAGAACAGCTGGGGGAAGGAGAATGTTTTTCTCACATATTTTCCGGACGGAATAAGAATGTTCGCCCCTCAGAAAAGGATCTATTTTTATAACACTATCCAGAGGGAAAATATTCAGAGAGTCCTGAAATATGATAAAGAGAAAGATCACCTCTATATTTTAAAGACAGGGGAGAAGGATTCAGATAACGGCTCGCTTCTGATAGTCAATGCTGAAGATAACATGTTAATAAAAGAGATAGAGACAGGCCGGACACCAACAGACCTTCAATTTAATAAGGATTTTATATATATCTCAAATTTTGACTCCGATTCGATCACAAAAGTAGACAAAAAAACCTTTGAATCCACCAATTTGAAAACCGGGAAACACCCCTTGAAAGTTATTGCCGACAAAAAAAACATTTGGGTTTTGAACCACTCTTCACGATCAATCCAATCTATCGGAGAGACAAATGAGACCTATAAAATCCCTGATGGACTCTACCCGGACAATTTTGCAGTATTCGGAAAGTTTATTTATATTTCCACCCACAATAGCAAAGAGTTCCGCTTGCTCACTCTTAATATTGAAACAGGGAAAATGTCAGAGTTGCTCCAATTCTTTTATCCATACGGAGAAACATCTTTTGACAATTCCAATACTGCATTCTACCTGAGGGGCCAGTTCGGAGATTCAATTTATGAAATATCAAAGATCAAGCAGGGAAAAGATGGAAAAATATGGGTTACAGACCTCCTATCCGGCAGATTGTTCATTATAACTTTATAAGAATTGTGTCTGAACCTTGATAAAATGATTGTATTATTATCATGATGTAGCGACTGTCTTAAAAGTCAACAGTTTTATTGTAAATTTTTATAATATAGTTTCATATTGATATTTGCAGTTATTATCATTTTTCTCATAACAGCCACAAGAGCAACCTTTGGTGGTTTTCCTCTATTTGTTAATCTATTGTATACATCCTTCATTTTTCCGCTATCTCTACTGAAAGGAGCAAGTCCGGACAAAGAAGCAAC
>JAOZUQ010000006.1:0-54460 GCA_029938635.1 Candidatus Aminicenantota bacterium | reverse complement strand
TTCTTACCCGGGCAGGATTTAAGATATTGACTGTAATATCAGACTCTTGAAAATATTCTGCTGCCAACTGCTCATAACCTCCTGTTGCTTCAAATGCGCAACGGGTAACTTTATGCTTCTGAGACACCTTACGGGGAGTCGCCCCTACACAATCTCTAATTATGAGGGACGCAGCATATTTTTGTACTATTCCTCCACCTCCATTTTGGCAGGGAGTTCTTCACCTTCTTCAGATTGTTTGCAGAATTTTTCTTTGGGTATCTTTCTCAATGTTTTTTTTATAGGATCGACCTCCCATACATCTTTATCCCAGGTCACATATTTGAAATGATATTTCAGAGGTGATGTTTTGCAAGTCTGCCAGAATGGTAAGTAAGCTACACTTGATTCCCCCAATAAAAGATTGAACTTTTTCTTCTTGGGTTCAAAGGTTACTTTTGTTTCTCCGAAAACAAGCATAAACCTACGTGGAGGAACTCTGGTGGATCCTCCTTCAGGAAGTACTTTGATATTTAATTTCTCAGCCACTCCTCCCTTTTTGCAGAATTTTGTTCCTGTAATTTTCCAAACCATTTTTTCATCCGTGTTAACTTCCCAGAAAAAATCGGTCCAGGATGCATGTTTCAAATGAAAGATATACGGCCTTATCTGACATTTCCGCCACTCTTTACTTATAGAAATGTCGAGGCCGGCATTCCTTATCTTCAAATCAAAAGTTTTGGGGGTGTAATAAAGTGTCGACCCTGCAAGAGACATGGTGATCTTCAATGGTTCTTTCTGTGCAATCATCATAAATCCCTGAAAAACATTATCCTCCACAGAGCTTTCCGTCAGTTTCTTATCCGGGTCTAAAACTGCACCAAGATAATATCTTCCATCCTCAAGTGCTTTAGGAAGATACAATTTGACATCGGGTTTTAACTCCAGTTCTCCTCCAGGCTCAATACCCCGAACTTTAATAGTGCCGTGTTCAAGCAACCTCACTCCTTCCGCACCTTCATTCAAAGAATATTTCTTTAATGGTATCAGGAAATTTTTTGAAAGCAGCAGATCAAGATCAACTTCTCCTGAAGGTGCCGAACCGGTATTCTTTATCGTAATCGTGACCTTTTCTCCGAGCAATTCCCCCGGAGAAGCATTTACCGGATAATTAAGTTCTACACTAAGATTCGGAAAAGGGCGGAATGTGAGTTCAAAACTATTTATCACCGCATTTGACTTTTTATCACTGAGGATTATCTGATATCCCGGACGTCCGGCACCGGACCTTACTTTTTCAAGCAACCCCTTGTATTCCGATTTCCCGAATTTAATTTTCATATTACCTTTTTCGATCTTATGAACCCAGGAAATTTCTCCTTTCTCGATCTTTCCGAAACGGGCAATAACAAAATCATCCATAGTGGCAAATTCAATGTTTAATCTAACTCCCGTTTTTTCAACATTTGAAAGGATCTTCATGACATCGTCTGCATTTATCATGATATTCCTTTTTTTGACTAATTGTGGGCCGGGAGGATCGATCCTGACAAGCTTGATATCTCCCTGATCTGCTGAAACTATGGAAAAAATAAAAATTATGGAAAAAAATATTACCTTTAACTTCATGATTCCTCCTCTTAAATCTAATTAATTCGGATAATCTGAAATTTATATTTTGCAACTTTTGAAAGAATAAACTGAGATATGAGATATATCCCATACCCCCTCATTTCAAAGAGGGTACGGGAAATAGTTCTAGAATCCTTTTAGAAATGTTGCAAGGAAGAGGAGAAGCCAAGCTACTCCCATTACCCAGAAAGCATTAACAGTAATAAATGGAATTACTACAAAAGTGCTTACAATTGCCAATACTGCAATTATCAGCGAAATCAACCATACAATTTTTTTTGGTGCATTAAGTCTCATGTTTCCTCCTGATTTTTTTATTTTTTATATTGAAATTAAAAAATAACAAAATAATCTTAAGCAGATCCGGTTACTTTCTTTTCCCGAGAAGACCACCGAGAAGTCCACCCAATGCCCCTCCGAGGCCGCCGCCCCGCTTTCTGCTGCCGCCTCCAAGACTTCCCATCAGGAATCCGGCGACATCATCCAATACACTGCCATCACCATCCTGATCAAGCAATGCTCCAATACCACCTGATCCTGCACCGGTATCCCTCTTTTTTGTTAAAGCACCGAGAATTACAGGGGCAAGCATCGGGATCAGTTTCATAACTGTACCGGAATCTATGTTGAATTTTTTTGCTATAGCATCACTTGCCTGGAAACCTGAATTACCAAGCAATCCGCCAAGTCCCGGATCCGGTTTTGATTCTTGCACTTTAGATCTGAACAAACCTCCCAGATTACTTAATACATCTGAGCTTCCATATTTATTTAAAATATGATCTATACGTGCATCGCCTCCATGATTATCTTTTTGTTTTTTTAATCCACCAAGGATCAGTGGAGCGATCTGAGGAATAATTTGCTTTAAAATGCTTTTTTTCACTCCCAATGTTTTTGAAAGGTCTTTTGAAACTTTAGAACCATAAGTACCCATAAATTCATCAATAAAATTAGCCATTTTTTTAAATCCTCCAAAAAAATAATATTGGATATCAAAAAAAAAATCAAATAATAAAATATCCAACATTCCTAAATGTGTTAAAATTGATCTATGAGCAGAATGGAAAAATATTTTGATAAATTCAGGAAAAATATCGTTGGCATAAATTCAACATTTAATTCTCCATATGGAGAAAAGAAGATAGTCTATGCTGACTGGATAGCAAGCGGGAGGCTCTACGAACCGATCGAAAAAAAAATACTCGAGGATTTCGGCCCTTTCGTTGCAAACACCCATACCGAAACCAGCGAGACAGGCACTTTAATGACTCATGCTTACCACTATTCCCATGAGATAATCCGGAAACATATAAATGGATCACTTGACGATATTATTATTACAGCCTGCAATGGAATGACCGGAGTCATAAATAAATTCCAGAGAATACTGGGATTAAAAATTCAGAGTACCATTGTAGAAAAAGCTGATATAAAGAAGGAAGACAGGCCTGTAGTGTTCGTAACACACATGGAGCACCATTCAAACCACACATCCTGGTATGAGACAATTGCAGATGTAGTCGTACTCCCGCCGGCAGAAAATCTTCTTGTTGATACTAAGGAACTTGAAAGACAACTTGAACTTTATGAAGAAAGAAAGATCAAGATCGGATCGTTCTCCGCCTGCTCGAACGTGACAGGGATCATCCCTCCATACCACCTTCTCAGCAGGATAATGCATGAACATGGAGGAGTAAGTTTTGTAGATTTTGCCGCTTCTGCTCCATATCTGGATATAGACATGCATCCGAAGGACCCGATGGAGAGACTGGATGCAATATTCTTTTCTCCGCATAAATTCCTCGGAGGTCCGGGATCATCAGGAGTACTCGTTTTTAATAAGTCACTTTATAACAATGAAGCTCCGGATAATTCGGGAGGCGGGACAGTAGACTGGACAAATCCATGGGGAAATTACAAATATATAGATAATATTGAATTAAGAGAAGACGGAGGCACACCGGGATTTCTTCAATCATTCAGGATAGCCCTGTCAATCAAGTTAAAAGAAAAAATGGGAGTCAGCAATATTGAGAAAAGGGAAAAAGAACTTCTGAAAATTGCATTCAGGCTCTCAAAAGAAGTTCCGGGAATGAAAATATTAGCAGGGAATGTGAAAGAGCGCCTTGGTGTCTTTTCATTTTACATAGAAGATATCCATTACAACCTCATAGTAAAGCTTCTTAGTGACAGGTTCGGCATTCAGGTTCGCGGTGGCTGTGCCTGTGCCGGAACTTACGGACACTATCTTTTAAATGTGACATACCAGCATTCCAAGTCAATTACAGATAAGATCAATAAGGGAGACCTTTCTGAAAAACCGGGATGGGTACGCCTTTCACTTCACCCGACTATGACCGATTCTGAACTGGAATATGTGTTTTCCTCACTGAAGGCTATCGCCGGGAATATTGAGGAATGGGAAAAAGATTATGAATATTCTCACTCAAATAATGAATTTTACTGCAAGCTGGACTCTGTAACCGATAAAGAAAATTATCAGAAATGGTTCGAAATTTGATCGTTTTTTATACAAACAGGATCAAAACAACCTTTAAATATGCTGAAAAGGCTGTTAAATCTTGACAAAAACGGGAAAATATTATAATACTATTCCTTTAAGAGGAATATAATGAAATTGAATGAGAATAACAAGACTGCTATACCAAAAAAAGATGATCAGGACAAGAAATGGCTTCAGATTGATGCTGAGGGTATGATACTTGGAAGACTGGCTACAAGGATAGCCTCAATCTTAAGAGGAAAAGACAAACCTACATATACCCCGTTCTTCGATAACGGTGATTTTGTCATCGTTATCAATGCCGATAAGATAAAACTTTCAGGGAACAAGGAAGAACAGAAGGTCTATTACAGACATTCAGGATGGATGGGTGGAATCAAGGAAACCTCATATCAGAAAATGATGACAGATCATCCCGAAAGGATACTCAAGGCAGCAGTAAAAGGGATGCTCCCGAAGAACAAACTTAACAGAAAAATTTTAAAGAAACTCAAAATATATTCAGGTACAGAGCATAATCATAAAGCACAACAGCCTGAAACATTAACTTTCTAAGGAGGACAGTTTGAGCATAGTTCAATATTACGGTACAGGCAGAAGGAAAACCAGTGTTGCAAGGGTATACCTGCGGCCGGGAAAAGGAGAAGTAAAACTGGTTGTGAACAAGAGGAAGAGGTCATTTGATGAATACTTCCCACAAAAAATTCACAAACTCTCCATCTATCAACCCCTTGCACTTACAAATAATACCGAAAACTTCGATTTATATCTCAACATTAACGGTGGTGGTGTTTCCGCTCAGGCTGATGCGGTTAAGCTTGGAGTATCCCGTGCTTTACTCGAATTTAATTCAGAGCTAAGGCCAACTCTTAAAAAGAACGGATTACTTAAAAGAGATTCAAGAGAAAAAGAAAGAAAAAAATATGGTTTATTGAAAGCAAGAAAAGCTTCTCAGTACCATAAGAGGTAGGAGGAATTATGGTATCAGTAAGCATGAGAGAAATGTTGGAAGCAGGAGTTCACTTCGGGCATCAGGTCCGGAAATGGAACCCCAAGATGAAACCCTATATTTACGGGAAAAAGAACGGAATTTATATAATCGATCTGCAAACATCCATAGAGATGTTCAGAACTGCACTTGGATTCGTAACAGATGTTGTTGCTGAGGGTGGAGAAGCTCTGATCGTCGGGACAAAAAAGCAGGCTCAAACAATAATAGCTGAGATCGCAGGCGAATCTCAACTCCATTATGTTAACAAAAGATGGCTCGGAGGACTTTTAACTAACTTCCAGATGATCAAGAAAAGTATTGAAAAACTTCTTGACCTTGACGAAATGAAGAGGGATGGAAGATGGGATGTTAAAAGTAAAAAAGAGCAATCGAAACTTGAAAAAATATATAAGAAATTACACAAAAACCTCTGGGGAATGCGTAACCTGAAAGGTGTTCCTGATGTAATTATCATTATAGATTCAAATTTTGAAGATATTGCTGTTTTCGAAGCAAAGAAGCTTGGTATCCCGATAGTCGGTATTGTTGATACCAATGCAGATCCTGACGGTATTGCCTACCCGGTACCCGGAAACGATGATGCAATAAGATCTATCAAGTTATTTGTATCTAAATTCGGTGAAGCAGTTCAGGCCGGACTCGAAAAGAAGATCCAAAAAGATATTGAACTTGAAAATGCAAGGAAGGAAGAGGCTGATTCCGAAGAACCTGAAACAGAATCAGAAGAGTCAACACCAGCTGAGGAGAATTAATAATGTCCGTAGATATGGCAATGGTAAGAAAGCTCAGAGAGCATACCGGAATCGGTATTCTGGAGTGTAAAAAAGCTCTGGAAGCGGTTTCCGGAGATTATGATAAAGCTATTGAGCATCTCAGAAAGAAAGGTTACGAAAAGGCAAAATCAAAATCATCAAGAGCAACTAATCAGGGTGTGATCAACTCATATATTCATAACAATAACAGAATAGGCGTTCTGATCGAAGTCGCCTGTGAAACAGATTTTGTAGCAAAAAATGAAGATTTTATTCAGTTCACAAAAGATGTATCCATGCAGATAGCTGCAATGAGTCCCGAATATATCTCAAGCAAAGATATTCCGGAGAATGTTATTGATAAAGAGAAAGAGATAATCAGGGAACAGCTGAAAAACTCCGGAAAGCCTGAAAATATTATTGATAATATTGTTGAAGGCAAACTTAAAAAATACTATTCAGAAGCATGCCTTCTGAATCAGACATATTTTAAGGATGATCAATTTACGATCGAAAGTCTCCTTACAGAGCAAATTCATAAGATCGGGGAGAACATTGTAATTAAAAGATTCACCCGCTATGAGGTCGGCGAAGAATTTTAAAATGGATGATATTCCGCAATATAAAAGAATTGTTCTAAAACTCAGCGGAGAAGCTTTAAAAGGAGATAGTTCTTTCGGTATCTCCGAAGACACGATTAATTCAATTTCCAACCAGATCAAATCAGTCCACGATCTCGGTGTTCAAATAGCAATAGTTACAGGTGGCGGCAACTTCTTCCGTGGAGGAAGAGGCGATAACCTGGGAATAGACCGGACATCTGCCGATTACATGGGAATGCTCGCGACCATGATCAATGGTATAGCTCTTCAGGCCGCACTTGAAAAGACCGGCCTTATCACAAGGCTTATATCAGCTCTTGAGATCAAATCGATCGCTGAACCTTTCATTCAGAGAAGAGTGATGAGGCATCTCGAAAAGAATCGGGTAGTTATATTTTCTGCCGGGACAGGCAGCCCTTTCTTCTCTACAGATACTGCCGCTGCTTTAAGGGCAATAGAGATAAAAGCAGACATTCTCCTAAAAGCAACCATGGTTGACGGTGTATTCACTCATGATCCGAACAAGAACAGTGATGCTGTAAAATTTGACACCATTTCGTATTCGGAAGTCCTTGCCAAAGAGTTGAAAGTCCTGGACAGCACTGCAGTAAGCCTATGCAAAGAGAACGGCCTTAATATCAAGATCTTCAATTTAAACAAAAAGAACAACATTTATAATTCGGTTATAAAAAAAGACATTGGGACTTTAATAAGCAAAGGGGGCTGATATGTTAAATGAGATCATGGATGAGGCCAAGGGAAAATTCAAAGAAAAGATTAACGCATACATTAAAGAAATATCAAAGTTCAGGACCGGCAGAGCATCAATAAATGTACTTGACGGCCTTTCAGTTGATTATTACGGGACATCCACTCCGATCAATCAGGTAGCCACTCTTTCTGTCCCGGAACCTAATATGATCGTAATTCAGCCATGGGACAACAATATCATCGCAGATATTGAAAAAACCTTAAGAGCATCAAACCTGGACCTGAATCCGTTTTCAGATGGAAAAGTGATCAAGCTTCCGGTCCCTCCTCTGGATGAGGAAAGAAGATTGGATATCATCAAAACCCTGAGAAAATACACTGAAGAGAGAAAAACTCAGATCAGAAACATCAGAAGGGAATACAGAGATATGGTCAAAAAGATGCAAGATGACAAAGATATCTCTGAAGATGAAGAAAAAAGATTTTATGAAGATTTTCAGAAATTAGTAGATGAGAACACAAATAATCTAGATCGGATCGAAAAGGATAAAGAAAAACACATCCTCGACGATTAATTTAGTTCAAAAAGAGACTTAATTCCCGGAGATCAGGTTGTTGATTCTTTCTACACTATTTTTTGTGTCTGATCCGAATTCACGGACCATTGCGAAATTTGTTGCTCCGAGGTCGATCAGTTCCTGAATGTTGCCCATATTCAATCCTCCGATGCAGACGAAGGGAATCTTAACATTGTCTATCACTTTTTTTACGGTCTCAACTCCGATAGGGATGTAATCTTCCTTCGTCGGTGTTTTAAATACAGGGCCTATCCCGATATAGTCAGCTCCATCCCTCTCAGCAGCCATTGCCTGCTCTAAAGAGTGGGTAGACTTCCCGATAATAAAATTCTGAGGAACTATCTTCCTGGCATCTTTGACAGATATATCATCCTGCCCGAGATGAACTCCATCTGCTCCTGAGATCAGAGCAATATCAATATCATCATTAACAATGAACAGAGTTCCTGATTTTCGGGTTATTTTACAAATCGATTCAGCTATATTTAACTTTTCAGCCTGAGTAGATTTTTTGTCCCGGTATTGAATTATTTTTGCGCCGGCCTCACAGGCAATCTCTGCAATATTTATGTGATCTCCGCTCGTTATAACATATGCTCCCATGGATTTAAGAATTCTCTTGTCTGCCGAGTACAATTCTTTGTCCACATATGTTTTTAAGAGCTCTCTGTGACTTTTAAATGCAATTTCCGGGGAATTACTCAGTTCAAAGAATCCAGCCTCATCAGAATCATCTCCGGCCTTAAGTTCACCTGAAAACTTTGAGATACTGAATCCCGTAACTAAAACAGATTTGTAAAAAGGGTTAACGCCGGGAACCGATCCGATAATCCTTCCGATCGAGCCTGTTAATCCGGTCTCTTCCTCCAACTCTCTTAAACAGCATTCTGCGGGAGTTTCTCCAATCTCGGTAAATCCTCCGGGAAGGCACCATTCCCCGTTTTTCGGCTCAACATTTCTTTTAACAAGGAGGAGTTCTTCTTTGTCATTAAATAGTACTGCAGCGGTAGCCGGAACAGGATTCTCGTATGCGATCTTCTCACAAGAGTTACACTTCATCCTCTCCCTGCCATCCACTTTTACATTATCAAGCTTCTCGCCGCACTCCTGACAATATATCAATTCTCTGATTTTTCCCATAATTATTTTTCCTTATAAAAAATATTGTAAACAACATTGTAGTTCTTGACAACCGTATCAAATCCCTCACCCCAACCCCTCTCCCAGAAGGAGAGGGGCACTCAAAAAGATTTTATATTGAAATCTGTGTTTCTCTCCCTCTGGGAGATAAGGTGAATTCGCCTTGCCTAAAGGGGGAGAAAGAGCTGCAAAGTCAAGTCCCCTTCAGGGGATTTAGGGGCCTTTTTCAATATTGACAAATATCCGGAGTACCACCCTGAAGGGGGAGAAAACTAACTACTTCTCATCGGTGGCCTGGTTTCTATTGGTCACTTCGACAAGCTCAGT
Source organism: Candidatus Aminicenantota bacterium (assembly GCA_029938635.1). GTDB lineage: Bacteria > Acidobacteriota > Aminicenantia > UBA2199 > UBA2199 > UBA647. The sequence continues at coordinate 45,200 of JAOZUQ010000006.1, read as the reverse complement.
GACCAGTTTTTCTCCGGTGGCTGAGCCTGTCGAAGCCATCAACATTCAGCATCAGATGAATAAAAAACTCTTTCCCTCTCCCAGAAGGAGAGGGGTCAGGAGTGAGGGTAATTATATTGGTTCACCTTGACAGTAGATTATTCTAAGTGTGACAATTCCAGTAATGATATTAAAAAGAGTGGAACACAAAGGATCAGCATTTCATTTCTTTGAAAATAGCGCATTGATTCTCGGATATTCTGAGATTGATGCAGAAGTAGATCATATTAATGAATATTTTATCGCGGAGAAAACTATTCAACTGGATCAGGTGCATGGTGATAGAATATTTTTTACTGATGAAGTGAGAGGTTATCCAGAAGGGGACGGACTGATACTCAGTGAAAAAAATGTCCTTGCTGTTATCAGAACAGCGGACTGTGTACCGTTATTCTTCCACTCAAAAAATGGAAGAGAAGCGGGGGTGATCCATGTCGGCTGGAGGGGGCTCCATTCAAAGATCGGGATAAACCTGCTGAATATCCTGAAGCAAAAGGGGACAGACACCAATAATCTCTTTTTCCATACAGGACCTGCAATTGAAGGAAAATGTTACACAGTGCAGCAGGATGTAGTTGATAAATTTAAAGATTTCAGCTTTTCAAATAAGATCTTTGCAAAAACTCCGAAAGGATATGATATGGATGTTACAAAGGGGGTAGAATTATGTCTGATAGAGCAGGGGATACCGGCAAACAACATTACTCACTCCGGAATCTGCACATTCTGCAACAAAAATTTTCCGTCCTACCGGAGGGGAGATCTGGAAGGAAGGATCTTTAATTTTATTCTGAAAAAATAGCTCCTGTTACATCAGGCACATACCATCATGAGCACCTGTTTAGAACTTCATCTTTTATCATATTCGCTTGGAACACTTTTAAATAATTCTTTTAAGCATTTTATTTTAAAACAAAACCAGGGTACTTGCTTTTTGTAATTATAATACTCATCTCCAAATTTACTAATAGCCTCTGGCTCTTCAATTACTTTTATCATTATTAGCATCATCAATATTTCAATTGGAGCGAGAATAAGTATAAATGATGGTGACATTACTAAAAAAGCAATGGCCAGAGGGAAACCAAATAATCCTAAATGCATAGGATGCCGCATATATTTATAAACTCCCTTTCTGACAAGGGCATTAGTTTCCATTCTCCTTAATTCGCCTTTTCTGCCATACTTTGCAAGTGTTCTTCCTGTATTTTTACTGATTTTTATTACTAAAAATATGAGAAATGCACCAATAACAAAACTAATAACACGAAAAATCATATTAACATGAATATTTTCAAATAGTATATTATCAATATAATAACCGCCAACAATACCTCCTGCAATCATAACTATCCATATACTTAATCTAAATATCATAATTTCTCTGCTCCTATTTTTTTAATCTCACTTCTATTCGTCGGTTTTTGTATCATTACTCACACACTCTGTTATCCCATTTACTTAAGAATTGAACTTTCTGAACAAAGTTTTCCCAGTTGGAGTTTGTGCAAGCCCACCAAGGCCTGTGCAGCACAAAGAAGAGGGGAGAGATTCCCCTACAGATCTCATTGCATCAATAACTTCATCATAGGGGATGACAGGATCATATCCTGAAATGGCCATAATAGATGAATTCAGAGCATTTGTCGCTGCCATTATGTTTTTACCAAGACAGGGAACTTCAACCCGAACAGCTACAGGATCACAAACCTGGCCTAACTGGTTCTGCAAAGCCATGGATGCAGCAGCCAAAGCCTGCCTGGCAGTGCCTCCATTCATATCAACCAATCCTGCTGCTGCCATGGCTGCTCCGGAACCAGTTTCCACCTGGCAACCACCCTCTTCGGCAGAAAAAGTATATCTATCGGCAATAAATACTCCGGCGATCCCTGCGGCCAGAAAGGCCCTCGCTATCTTTTTGATATCAAAGTCCAGATTTTCCACAGAACCGAACAAAGCTCCTCCCACAACACCGCAGGCCCCTGCTGTCGGCGTAGCAACAATAAGCCCCATTGAGCTTTTCACTTCCATCAAAGCACTTGTATAAGCAATAATTTTATTATTTACAGATTTACCGATTAATCTTTTCTTTTCTGCTTTTGCAATTAATGTTGATTGGGTTTCCAGTATTCTGTCTTTATAATTAGTTCCCTCCAGCCCATCTTTTATTGATTTCTTAATAATGATTGCAATTTCTTCCATTTTTTCCAAAATGGTTTCTGCATCTAAACCAGATCGTGTTTTTTCATATCTGATCGCCAGATCTGACAAAGATAAGTTCTCTTTCTCAGCCAAACTCAATATTTCTTTTACCGAAGTAAATGGCAAATCTAAATTAAAACCAGATGTAACTGGCAAAACCGGGCATACTTCCGAGAATCTGATCATATATTTTTCCAAACCGGGAATCTCTGAAAGTTTGAAATTCAGGGACTCTCTGGATTTTATATTAACCAATAATCTTTTATTTTTGCCATTAATAATATTGAAAACAATATTAAAAGGGCTAATTTTGATCTTCTTATTGAATTCACTCAACTTTTCATCAGGAAGATTCTGAAAAAAAATCAGAGTTTCAAAATAGTCCCCTTTCATGGAAACATTACTACCGTTTAATTCAATAATTTCAAACATTCCGCCACCCGTTGAAACAGCAAGAACTTGAAACTTTTCCCCGTCAATATACTCAACGTTTATCTGATAGGCATTCGGATGTTTACATTCGAGATCTGTAATTATGTATTCTATCGTAAAATTGCTCTTTTTTAGATGTTCTTCAAAATTTATGATCTTAGGATCAGTCAATTCAATTCCCAACAGGCCTCCGGCAAGACCCATGGCAGAACCCTGCCCAAGGTAAGTAGTAGGCAAAGATCCTGATCTGTCAAATTTAACAATTACTTTCGCAAAAGCTGATCTGTCCAATTGCCGTACAAAGGTCCCGATCCTGTGGGCCGCGGCAGTATGGGAACTTGATGGGCCTCGCATTACCGGACCGATTACATCATTAAAAATGCTGGGATAATTTTTGATGATTAATCTCCTTTAAACTTATTGTATATCAAATTGGCAATAAACAGGTCCTGTACACCCAGTCCTACACTTTTAAAAATTGTAATATCATCCGTTGTTTCTCGACCGCTGACATTACTATTAATAACATCTCCTATCTCGCCCCTGATAATGTTTTCTGAAAAAACACCATCTTTTAAGGGCTTAATCAGGTCTCCGGATTCTTTTAAAACAGCCTCACGGGAATCAGTAAATAAAATTCCGGATTTAATTATACGGGGATCAAGTTCCTGCATTTCGGGCTTATATGATCCTATTGCATTTATATGAACACCATAGTTAAGATCATTTCTGCTGAAAAGAGATTTTATGGAATTTGTAGCTGTGCAAATAATATCAGCTTGTTTTAAATTTTGTAACTTTTGCTCAATATGGATCGAAATATCCAGCCTTTCAGCCATTGTAGATTTTAGATTCTCAGCAGCATCAATATTAATGTCATATAATAATGCCTGTTTTATTGGACGAACATTGCAAATTGCTTCCAATTGTGTTTTCCCCTGTGTCCCGCAGCCAAAGACTGCGATAGTCTCTGCATCTTCCCGGGCAAGAAGTTTTGTTGCTATCCCACTTGCTGCACCTGTACGCAAGGCTGTCAGATAGGTGCCGTCAATCATTGAAAGTATTGCCCCCGTGTTCATATCCAGCAGCAGAACAACACCAAGAATTGCCGGAATCTCCCCAAGAGATCCTCCTCTTTTTTGAGTAAGTATTTTTACAGCAATTCGACCCAGGCGTTTATCATATGCAGGTTTAAAAAAGATATCCAGCCCTGATCCCGGAATACCGGACACATAACGCTGAGGCATCTGGCTAATACCGGAAGAATAACCCGAGAAAGCCTTGGCCATTACATCGATAGCTTCGCTCATAGAGACAAGAGATCTGATATCATCAGATCCTAATATTTTTATATTCTGAAAAATATCTTCAGATAAATTTTCCTTCACAGCAGATCTCTTATCCTTTCCTTAATACTTCAATCTCTTCAATTTGCATCGGCTTGATTTTGTTTCCCAGGCACCGTTTACCTTCTTCAGTGATTAGATAATTTTCTTCATTTCTGATGCCTCCGAATCTTCTGAACTTGTCAATTTCATCATAATTAAGAAATTCATTGTGTTTACCTTCTGATCTCCACTGATCGGTCAATTCAGGGATGAAATAGATACCCGGTTCTATTGTCAATACAAAACCGGGCTCAAGTTTCCTGGCCAGCCTTAATGATTTAAGACCGAATTGTGTACTCTTGGGTTCGCTGTCATAACCTACAAATTCCTCCCCGAGATTCTCCATATCATGAATATCCAGCCCCATCATGTGTCCTGTACCGCATGGGAAGAACAGAGCATGTGCGCCTGCATTCACAGCACTTTCAGCATCGCCCTTCATCAGACCCAGATCACTTAGACCTTTAGTAATTGTAAGACAAGCGGCACGATGTGCTTCCCTGAAATGAATTCCCGGTTTCAGGGAATCCACGCTGGCATAGTGTGCATTTAGAACCAATGAATATATATCTTTCTGAATATTGCTGAATGTCTTCCCCACAGGAAAAGTACTCGATAGATCACCGGCATAGCCCATAGGGGTCTCAGCGCCACAATCGAGGAGGAACAATTGTCCATTTTTAATTGTATTGCCATGATAATGGTTGTGTAATGTTTGCCCATTAATTGTTGCAATGGTCGGGAAGGAGATATCTCCCCCGGCCGCACGGGCAATTTTCTCTATTTCAACCACCACATCAAGTTCACTCATGCCGGGCTCGACCATTCTCATGGCTTTGACATGCATGTCTACTGTAATATCAATCCCTTTTTCAATTTCAGCAATTTCTTCCTCTGTTTTATAATTTCGCTGTGACACAACTGCCAGAATCAATTCATCTGAAACATCTGATTTAATTTGCTGAGAAGTAAACCCTGTAAGATCCATAAGTTTGAGTACATTATCATGTCTGTATTGAGGCAGGAAATGGAGTGTCTCTTTCTTTTGCTTTGCACCGGTTATTCGTTTGTATAAGTCACTTAAACTACCGGTCTGCTCAACGCCACACAATGATGCCAACTCAGCAACTTCCGGCTGTTTCCCCATCCACACAAAATCCTCAATTGTAAAATCATCACCATAAATGGTAACCTCGCCTACGGATGCATCAAGAAGTGCTATCAGGCCCGGACGGGATAGTCCGAAATAATAAAGAAAAGTGCTGTCCTGTCTGAAGCGATAGGGATTATCCGTATAATTCATCGGGCTTTCTTCATTCCCGAAAAGCAATATTAGTCCGGATTTTACTTTTTTAAATAACTCTTTTTGTCTGAATTTGTAAGATTGTTTATTAAACATCATTTCTATCATCTCCTGTAATGGTATAAACTAATTAATACAATAAACAGATCTTTTTTCCAATATCCCTATTGGTTATTGACAGGTGTAAAAACCTTTTGGAGATATAATTTTACATTTTTAGGATCAAAACTTTAGTTCAGGTTATTTAGGATGTTCAATTCCAAACAAAGCATGCGGAGTTTCAATAAGATTATCATTAAATAAAAGAACTGTAAGGACAATAAATATAATAAATCCAAAAACAATGACTATCTGAGTTTTGGAAATTTTTTGAATATCCTGCTTTGAATTTACATCACACACTTCACCGGGGCAGTATTGAGCTTTTTCCTTATAGATCATTGAATAGAATTTGCACCCAAGACAAATACCAAAGGCCGATTCAAAGAAAAGGAATATAAGGCAAATCAAGCAAATTATACCTGTTATCGGGCTATAAGTATTTACTACAATTATGAGAATGAACATAATAACAGCAAAAACCAAACCAATTATCCAGGCAAACTTTTTCTGCTGGGCACCAACATATTCAGGAACCTGATTTCTGACGATCAAACGTCCGATTATTAAGATAGGAGAAAATTTAGGATTAACAAAGACTCTTATCAGGAAATCTGCCAGGAATATTACAATCGCATATTTCAGCAGCAAAAAATCTCCTTTTAAAATTACTGTCATTATTGAGATAATCATCATTAAAAACAATATTCCGGCACCTGCTCTAATTTCCCGTTCATTTACAACCGGGATATCAAATCCACCCACATCTTCACCAAATTTTATTATTTTCTTCATTCCAAACTCCTTTTTCTTATGCTATACGCTATTATACCCGATTTGGTTATATTTAGATATTGATTTTTTTTGTAGAAAACAATAAACAAATGGGATGAAAATTTAAAAGGCCAGAAAATTTTCATCAACGTAGTATTAACCGGTGATTATTTCTCCAGTATTTTTTTTATTTCAGTCTTATAGCCAAAACTTTCATTATTCACTTAAAATTCGTCCAAATGCTCTTATCGGTGAACCATCAGAATTTTCAATTTTTAAGGGAATACAATTTAATTCAAAAAACTTTCCATTTAGCTTATCCAGGTTAGTCATATTTTCAATAATTAATATTTCTCTTTTGAGTAGCAAATGATGATTTGTGAGTTTTTCATCAGTCAGCTTGTCAACTGAAAAGGTGTCAAATCCAATTGCTTTTAGTTCAAAGTTAAGCAACCAATCAACTGCCTCCTGAGTTAATATAGGAAATTCATCAAAATAGCTTAAAGTATTCCATTTTTCCTGCCACCCGGTATAAAAGAGGATGAAATCTATCAGCTCGATTTTATCTTCGATTAAACGCAAAGATTCTAAACTAATTGATATTTTTTCGGAACAATCAACAACAATTGCATTTCCTATAAATTTATCAATAGGAAAATCACTCAAAGATTTAGCATTGGGAATGATATGTGACGGGGCATCCATGTGTGTTCCTGTATGAGTACACATAGCCATATTTAGTTCTGCAAAGCCATCCTTCTCTATGGTATTCCCTTGTTCAAATGTTGGGGAAATTGTTCCGGGATAAACTGTTATTCCATTCTTTAGTGTATGGGTTAAATCTATAATCATTGCTTTTCCCTTTTATTTAATGAGTCACTATATCCTGGCATATTCATTGTTGTTATCCTTCCTCTTTATCCTTGAAAAATAAAAACACATCATTATTACTTCAGTATCTTTTTCATTTCAGTCATGTAATCTTCATTATCGGTCATTCCGTTGTGATATTGTCTTTCGAGAGTGATCAGCCTGTCTCCCGGTTTGAAAAGTTTTTGTAATTTTAGCGATGAACCATAGTAGATAACTTCATCTAAATCACCATGAAAGATAACAACAGGTATTTTGCACTCTTTAATATATTTATTTGTCCTGAACTTATATTTAAGAAAAATTGTGGGGATTAACGGATAAAACTTCTTCATCAGATCTGGCATATTATAATAGGGTGCCTGTAAAATAAGTAATTTCGGGTTGTTTGTCGATGCAATTTTTGCTGCCGGCCCTGAGCCGATCGAATATCCTAAAACAATAATTTCATTTTCCTTATATCTTTTCTTCAAATTATCATAAACTGTCTGAATATCCTGAAAAAGTTGCTTTTCACCATTTATCGACCCTTCACTTTTTCCATATCCCCGATAATCCAAAATAAAGATATCATAGTTCAATTCTGTGTATGTTTCTGCAACATTTCCCCAGGAACTTAATGAACCGGCATTCCCGTGCAGATAAAAGATCAATCCTTTTGAATTGTCGACACTGAATAAAAGTCCGTGAAGATCTATCCCATCATCTGTTTTAATATAAATTTCTTCGAATTTTTGATCAAAATTAAATTGGAATGATTTTTTCAGTTTTTCCGGGAAGAAAATAAGTTTTTCCTGGTTCATATAAAATACCCCGCATATAATAATTGTAATAACCAATAGTGCTAAAAATATTTTAATTAATATCTTTTTCATTATAAAGTTACAGATCCTCTTCGGTCTTAACTGAAATTCCATTCTCTTTTAACAACTTTGCAGTTACACCGTCTCCTTCAACAATAATTCCGGAAAAAGTTCCGTCATAGATCTTACCGCTCCCGCAAGAGGGAGAGCGTTGTTTTAATATTACCTCACTGCATCCGAACAATTCAGCTAAAGCTAACACCTGCTTTGCCCCTTCTTCAAATTTTCCTGTAACATCAACTCCTTTTTCCGTTACAACTTTTCCACCTCTAATCTCAGAAGTATTTCTCGGCGTGGGTAAACCACCCAATTGCTCGGGGCAAATGGGTATCAATATTTCTTCAGAGGCCAAATCAAGGACTTTTTTGTATACTTTACTTTTCCCGTCATGGCGGCAAGCTACTCCCAACAGACAAGCACTGCATAGTATTACAGGTTCTCTATTCAAATTTGGTCTCTTTATAATTCATTCTGCCTCCTTTTTCGATCTATACATGTACCTGTTCCAGAATTTGAAGTGAGTGAGGGAAGTGATAGTTATTATTCTGTTGAAGAGTTTTATCCTTAATAGTTGGTGGAGGATCCAATAACCGGAGAACAATAGGGCAAAACCTGAAACAGCCATAATTATGTAAAAGATCAGCCTTGAGTATTGATGGTAAAAACTTTTGGAAATAACCTGCTGATTTACAAGGAAGCCTATCAGTGAATGAGGAACAAGCGAGAACACTAGCCACCATACTATTGCATTAATACCGATAGAGGATTCGATTGCTCTTTTCGGACAATTATTAATGCATTGCATACAGCTTTCACATTTAAAAGACCAATAAGGCCTCCTGTTTTTTTTTGATATTGCTTTAACAGGACAATTTTTTATGCATATACCGCAATTATTACATTTATAGCTGGCAAAAAGGGTCTTGGCGAGAGCAAAACGCCCGAAAAAATAGTAACCGATAGATATAGGGAACAGCATAATATCAACAGGCAGCCAGAAAAACCCAGATAACACCCTCTTCTTCCTGAGTATTCTGTTAGTAAATTTTGATAAAGTAATTTTACATTTTTCTGCAATGAAGTTTACCGCACTTTTTATTAATCCCGGGTGGATCGTGATCCAGTTGGAAGGCATGTCGAGCGGCCGTAATCCCCTGATCTTATATCCTTTAAGTTTAAGAATAAGGGCAGGGAGCCACAAGGCCATCCCTCCCAAGCCTGGTGTCTGAAGCTTAAAAAGTTTCATTCCCGCTCTTGTGTTAAGCAAAAAAATATCAGACTTCCCTTTTGGAAATTTTGTAATATACTTTAGAACAACAGGCGGAGCATTAAAACCATGTGTCGGATAACAAAATCCTATCAAAATATTCTTTTCTGTAACGGAAAGATCCGGTTTTTCTTCTACAAGTTTTATAACTTTGGCACTTACTCCATTTTTCTCCGCCAGTATGGCAATCTCTTCTGCAGCAAACTTCGCATTCCCGGTACCGGAAAAGTAATAGATAAGTATATTTTTATAGTTTGAAGAAAAGTCTTTCATATATTAATACTATACAAAAAAACAGAAAAACAAAAAATGGTTTTTTCAGGATATTTTGACAGAAGACCTCTGCCGATAATGTTAAGAGGAAACTTGTTACAGGATCAGTTGTTAAATCAGATAAAACAGCCCCCGGAGGGGGCTTATTTATTCTTATTCCTCGAATTTTTTAAATACTAATGTTCCGTTCGTCCCGCCAAAACCGAAAGAGTTGGAAAGTGAATAATTAACTTTCCTTTCAATTCCCTTGTTAGGTGTGTAATTCAGGTCACACTCTTCATCGGGAACTTCCTGGTTGATTGTGGGTGGAATGAAGTCATTTTTTGTTGCAAGAATTGTAAATATTGCTTCTGCAGCTCCGGTCGCTCCAAGCATATGCCCGGTCATTGATTTTGTTGAACTTATATTCAGTTTTTCTGCATGTTCACCAAATAATTTCCGGATTGCTTTGGTTTCGACCTTATCGTTAAGGGGTGTAGAAGTACCATGAGCATTAATATAATCTATACTGTCTGTTGATATTCCTGCATCATTTATTGCCATTCTCATGGTCCTTACAGCTCCATCCGCTTCCATATCGGGAGCCGTCACATGAAAAGCATCACCGGTTATTCCATAGCCTACGACTTCTGCATATATCTTTGCTCCCCTCTTCATTGCATGCTCAAGAGATTCAAGGACAACAATACCAGATCCTTCGGCTACAATAAACCCATCCCTTTCCTTATCAAAAGGTCTGCTGGCCTTTTCAGGATCATCATTTCTTGTTGATAATGCTTTTATAGCAGAAAAACCGGCAACACCAAGTTTTGTAATTGGATATTCCGCTCCTCCTGCAACCATGATATCTGCATCACCTCGCTGAATTATTTTGAATGAATCTCCGATCGAGTGTGTACTTGTTGCACAAGCAGTTACATTAGCAAGGTTCGGCCCCTTCAGGTTGTGTTTTATCGATACCTGCCCTGAGGCCAGATTGGCTATCGAAGCAGTCAGGAAGAATGGTGAAACCCTGCCCGGGCCTCTTTCCATTAAAACTTCCTTGTTGATTTCAATAGTACTGACACCACCAATTCCGGAACCGATATAAACACCACACCTTTCAGGATCAACTCCGGGTGCATTTTCAAAACCTGAATCTTTCACAGCTTCTTTTGCTGCGATCATTGCAAACAAAATGTAGGGATCATTCTTCCTCACCTCTTTCTTGTCAAAATAATCAAGAGGATCATAATTCTTTATTTCTCCTGCAATCTGCGAATAGTATTCAGAGGCATCAAAATGAGTAATCATTCCTATTCCGCCTTTACCATTCTTAATATTCTCCCATGATTCGGGAGTGCTTTTTCCAACAGAGGAGATTATACCCAACCCTGTAACAACGACCCTTTTCAGATCAATGCTTTTGGATGTAAAGATCATCTCTTATGCTTTTGAAACAATATAATCCAAAGCAGATCCGACTGTTGAAAGTTTTTCTGCTTCTTCTTCCGGTATCTTGAGATCAAATTCATCTTCAAGAGCCATAATCAATTCAACCTGATCAAGAGAGTCAGCACCGAGATCTTCAACGAATTTTGCATCAATAGTAACCTGATCTTCTCCAACATTCAGTTTCTCAGCAACAACGCCCTTTACTTTTACTAAAATTTCTTCTTTGTTCATTTTCTTCTCCTTTTTAAATTAAAAGTCCTCCAGAAACGTTAATTACCGTTCCTGTAATATATGAAGCTGAAGGTGAAATAAGAAATTTCACAACTTCAGTTATATCTTCCGGAGTTCCACCCCTCTTTAGAGGGATCTGACTCAAATATGCATTTTTTACTTCTTCTGACAATTGATCTGTCATTTCTGTAATAATAAAACCGGGTGCAATAGCATTAGTAGTAATATTTCTGGCCCCTAGTTCTCTTGCAAAAGATTTTGTAAGAGCAATAACTCCTGCCTTCGAAGAAGCATAGTTTGCCTGACCGGCTGTGCCGAGAATACCACTTACAGAGGAGATATTTACTATCCTGCCGAATCTTTTTTTCATCATCTCTTTAGCCGCAGCCTGTGAACAGAGGAATGTTCCTTTCAGATTTATGTCAAGCACCAGATCCCATTGCTCTTCAGACATCCGGATCGTAAGGTTATCCCTTGTGACACCGGCATTATTTATTAAGAAATCAACAGAGCCTAACTCATCAACAGTTTTCTTAATAAGCTCCGAAACGCTGTTGATATCTGAAACATCTGTTTTAACAGCAAAAGATTTAACACCATAACTCTTCAAACTTTCAGCTACTTTGACAGCTTCATCATACATGATATCAGAGATCACTACATTCAATCCGGCTTTGGCCAACCCCTCGGCGATCGCTTTCCCAATCCCTCTGGCAGCTCCTGTTACTATTGCATTTTTATATTCTTCATACATATTTATACTCCTTTAAAACTGACTGAACCTTCTCTGCTTCAATGGAGATTTTCTCAAGTACATTTTCCGCAACAAATTTTTTCCCCATATAAATAGCATTCTTAATAGCCTTTGCATTCGATTTACCATGTCCGACAATAACAAGGCCGTTTATTCCAAGAAGCAATGCACCACCATATTCGGCATAATCCATTTTCTTCCTTACTCTTTTGATCGAACTTTTCAAAAGAAAAAATCCTGCTTTTGAAAGTAAATTGTTACCCATTTCTTTCTTTAACATTGATTGCATCGTTTCCACAACACCTTCAGATACTTTGAGAGCAACATTTCCGGTAAATCCATCAGTTACGATAAGGTCAGCATCACCCGAATAAACATCAGAACCTTCCATATTTCCAATAAAATTTATATTAAGGGATTTTAACATATTAAAAGTTTTTTTTGTAAGTTCATTACCCTTAACTTCTTCTTCCCCGATACTCATAAGTGCAATTCTGGGATCTTCAATCCCATAAACATTTTCCAGAAAAACCTTCCCCATCAAAGCAAATTGAACAAGGTTTTTAGGTTTTGAATCAACATTCGCACCCGCATCAAGCATAAGAGAGTGTCCTTTGGGTGTCGGAAGCATTAAAGCAAGAGCAGGCCTTTCTATCCTTTTCAGGTTCCCCAGGACATTTTTTGATATAGCCATGACAGCACCTGTATTTCCTGCGGAGATCATAGCCTGGGCAACACCTTTCTTTACAAGATCAAGCCCTTTCTTGATAGAGGTCTGTTCCCGCCTTCTCCAATAAGAAAGGAAATGCTCTCTCATGGATATTTCTTCCCTGGCATCAACTATATCTATCATCCCTTTAGGATCAAATGCACTCTTTCTGAGTTCCTTCCGGATTACCTTTTCCTTACCAACAAGGATAATTTTCAGTAGGCTTCTGAACCGCTGCTCTTTAAAATAATCAATAACTCCCCGGACAACAACTTCCGGAGCATCATCCCCGCCCATTGCATCAATTGCTATTTTCATACCAAAAAAAAACTTATTCTTAACTATCCTCGGTCTCTACAACCTGTCTGTTATCATAATAACCACAATTCTTACACACTCTGTGCGGAAGTTTTGGCTCCTTACATTGAGGGCATACCGATAACCCTTCTACCTTCAGTCCATCATGGGACCTTCTTTTGTTCTTTCTCTGATGAGAATGTCTTCTTTTAGGAAGCGCCATATTTCACCTCTTTAATTTATTCGAAAATAAATTATAATCATTTATTGTATTTTCACACTTACAGCTTTCATTGTTAAGATTTGCACCACAATTCTGGCAGATACCTTTGCATGAGGAGCTGCAAACCGGATTCATCGGTATAAAAAAATTTACCTGCTCCTGTAAGATCTTTTTTATATCAATCTTATCCCCTTCATAAAAAATATATTCGAGCTCTTCAGGATTAAGAGCAGAATTATCAGCATCAATAATGTCCATAGGGAATAAGACTATATCAAATTTTGAATTTATAGTGTAATCATATTTTTCGAGACATTTAACACATTTCATTGAAACTTCAGAACGAACCTTCCCTTTGGCCTTTATCCTGCCGTTCCCTTCATTTGTAAAAGTAACGGTAAAATAAACACTATCAGAAAAGAAGGAATCATCTTCTATCAGATAGAAGTCATCCAATTCAATATAGTCTTCAATCACCAGCCCTTTTTTGCTAATTTCATGTATATCAATATTCATTATGTTTTCCTGAGATTTTCCAACTGGAAAGACCTATTTTTAGCACATTTCAGACTTTTAGTCAAGATTGAGGCATTGAAAAGAAGCTTCTGAGATGATTCAGATAACCTCAATTCCCCTTAAAGAATGAGGCCCGAAGCTATCGATTGTTACATTTATAAATTCACCGGGCTTACGATTGCCGGGGAAAGTTACTATCTTGTAACTTTCCGTTCTGCCGAGAAGTTCTCCCTCCCTTTTTGGATTTTTTCCAGTCACCATAACCTCCAACTGTTTTCCAACAAGCTTCCAGTGATCCTCCAGTTGAATTTTTTTCTGTAGTTCATGAAGTAATTGGAGACGCTCTTTCTTTATTTCAAGCGAAATGTTGTCATCTATCATTGCTGCTTTTGTATGTTTTCTGGGAGAATAAATAAAAGAGAAGATAGAATTATATCTGGCTTTTTCAATAAGTGAGAGAGTAAGGTCAAAATCCCTGTCGGTTTCTCCGGGAAATCCGACTATAAAATCCGAGCTGAACTTTATTTCCGGTATTTCACTTTTAAATTTAGAAATTATTTTCATATATTGTTCCCTTGTATAATTCCGGCCCATTTTCTTTAAAATCCTGGTCGACCCGGATTGCACAGGAAAATGGATATGGCGTGCTATATTTCGATTCTGCTTCATGACATCTATGAGTTCTGATTCATAATATCCCGGATAAGAAGTTATGAACCTGATCCAGTGAATCTTTTCTATACCTGCTATCCGATCAAGGAGAGCAGCAAAACTAACGCCCTCTTTTTTATCCTTCCAACTGTTCACATTCTGACCCAGCAAAACGATCTCCCGGAATCCGTTCCCTGCAAGATATTCAGCCTCGTCAAGAATATTTTTATATGGCCTGTACTTTTCTCTGCCTCTGGTAAATGGGACAATACAATAAGTGCAAAAATTATCACACCCCTCCATGATAGATATAAATCCGGTGAACCTGTTTTCCCTGGCATAAACATCCGGGATCGACTCCGACCACTCTTTACTTAAAGTCGTATCCGTCCCCTTAATATTTTTTAGAAGAAAGTTATCTATAATTCCGTTCATCCCGTAAAACTGATGTGTCCCTACTACAAAATCAACTTTTTTATTCCTTTTTATAATAAGATCTTTTTCAGACTGGGCCACACATCCTGAAACAACGATCTTCTGTTTTTGATCAAGCCGTCCGATAAATGAAAATATTTTCTCCTGAGCTTTTTCCCTTACAGCACAGCTGTTTATTATTACAATATCCGCATCCTCCGCTTCCTCTGTACGAACCATACCTCTCTCTGCAAGGATGTGGTTGATCTTTTCAGAATCGTTGACATTCATCTGGCACCCGAAGGTTTTTATGAAGAATTTCATTGCTTTTTTGAGTCTATCAGGTGCCGGGCGGCTTCGATCACTTCATTAGTAACAGATTTCCCTGCCATAAGGCGGGCAACCTCTTCTCTCTGTTCGTGTTCATCGAGAATTTTTACAGTACTGAAAGTTGTATCATCTCTGTATTCCTTTCCTATAAGAAAATGTCTGTCTGCGAAAGATGCTATCTGGGGTAGATGTGAAATACAAATGACCTGACTTCTCTTTGAAATATCTTTCAGTTTGCTTCCGACAAAATCTGCTGTTTTTCCTCCGATCCCGCTATCTATTTCGTCAAAAATATATGAGATATCCGCACTATCCTTAATAATAGATTTCAGAACAAGCATGAGCCTTGAAAGTTCTCCTCCTGAAGCAATATCTTTAATTTTCCCCGGGTCCATCCCCGGATTTGAAGAGAACATGAATTCAGTTTTATCTGTCCCCTTCCTCGTAATATTTGTCAGATCAGGCTCTTTCTCAGAAAAATCAACTACAAATCTTGCCTTCTCCATTTCCAGTTTGGATAATTCTTTTTCCACAAGTTCACTCAGAACCCGGGCATGTTCCTGTCTGATCACCCTGACCTTTTGATTGATTTCCCGGTATTCAATTAATTTATCAGAGATCTCTTTTTCTTTTTCCTGTATAGAAAATTCCATGTTTTGAAATTTTTCCTTTTCATTCAACAGATCTTCTTTTTTTTGTTTCAGCCCTTCAAAATCGACATTGTATTTTGTCTTCAGTTTTTTGATCTTGAACAATTTTTCCTCTGACCTGTTCAGTTCCGCCTCGTTATGTTCAATATTCCCGCCTTGTTCTGAAAGTAATGTTGATATTTCAGGAATTGTCTTATAAAACTTTTGTATCTCATCCCTGAATGCGGACATTTCAGGATAAATACTATTAAGAAAATCTATGCTCTTAAGTGAATCTGTAAGACGGTTATATACTGAAGTTTCTGACCTGTAAATATTATCCAGAACATGATCTGAGCTGTTTATAATCTCTTCCGCTGAAGAGAGTATTTTAACTTTTTGTTCAAGTTCATCTTCAGATTCTTTGTCCAGATCTATATCCCGGATTTCAGACAATTGGAAATCTATAAAATCAACCTTTTCAGAAGCATTTTTTTCTTCAGCCTTCAGATCTTCCAGATCCGCCTTTAAAACTGTCAATTCATCAAATAATTCACCCATCCCGGCCAGGACCACTTTGTTATCTGAAAACCTGTCAATGAAATCCAGATGGTTCGACGAGCTGAGGAGGAAAAGGTATTCATTCTGGCCATAAATATTTAAAAGATTCTCTGCCGCCTCCTTTAGTTTATGAAAGGGGACGGCCTCACCATCCAGAAATGCCAGCGACCGGTTTTTGTTTCCGGCAGATATCTCTCTTCTAAGGACAAATTCATCACCATTGTTCTCAAAAAATGCTTCAACCTTAAGGTTTTTTGTCTTATCTCTGACCGAATTCGGTGGGATCTTCTTCTCGATAAGGAGCTTAATTGCATCAATCAAAAGGGATTTGCCGGCACCGGTTTCTCCCGTAAGAATGTTCAATTCAGGGCAAAAATGGATCTCTGCTTTTTCTACAACAGCAAAGTTTTCAACCCTTAGATATGTAAGCACCAGATGTTCTCCCGAAATCGACAATCTCTCTTCATCAGAGAAGATATTTATACTCAATAGGGGTCATGTTGTCAAATTCCATACAAACAACAATCAGCACGTCAAGTTATTTAAAAAAAGTAAAACCGGTTTTACTGAAGTTTAAATTCATGTATCTCAGGAGAAAAATCACCTTTTTTTCTCTTATCCGCCAATTCTTTCAGTTGAACAAATGAATTTTGCAGGATATTCAGAACATCATTGATCTTTTCCGCCTTTACTACAACAGGCTGATATTTTGTCTTTTTTGCAATATTAATAAAATTAGGGCTCTTTTGCCAGGCCACAAGTATTTCAGTGTCCTTTATTATATCCAGGATCTTCTCCATTTTATTTGAGGCTGAATGATCCAGATCCTTTGCATCATTTATCCTGACATCAACAGTTTTGATTTCATCATTTTCAAATATATCAAAAATGAAAAATTGCTCGGTGTCTCCCAGATGAGACCTGGCAATATTCTCGTTATCATTTGATCCGATACATATTCTGATATTTTCCATTCAAACTCCTTATTATTGATTTTTTTATCGTCAATTATACAATCTTTTTATATCCCTTTATTACTACATATGATCCTTTCCCGTATCCGCTGGAAATTTTTTCAGAGAGAATATTACTTTTTATGTCAAATATCAGTGTTTGTGCATATTCAAGAGATCCATACCCGGATTCAGTTAATATCCTGCTTATTTCAGATATAGAATAAAAATCAGCATCCTTGAAAAATTTACTTTCCTCTTTTTCCTCATTATAAATATTCCCCAGATAACTTTCCCTGTCTATAAATCCGATCAGAACTAAACCACCAGGCCGTAAAATCCTGTAGCTCTCAAGAAAAGCCATCTCAGGTGAATCAAAAAAACATATTACTGTATTAAACAAAACAAAATCAAAACTCTCAGATTTTAGAGGTAAAGATTCGGCAATCCCTCCGATAACATCAAGCCCTTTTTGAGCCGCAATATTTCCCATTGGTAATGAAGGTTCCACTCCAATTCTGATCCCGAGCGGAATGGAAAACCTCCCAGTCCCGGAACCAATTTCAATTCCCTTTCCTTTTTCCGGAACCATTTCCTTTATGACTTTAAGTTCAAGTTTATAAATTAAACCCTCTTTATCAAACCATATATCATATTCATCGGGAAAATTGTCAAATGCTTTAGTTTTCATAAATATCCGGTTTTATCCTCTAGGCAGGTTCTATATGAATCGTCGTCTCTATTCCGGTCTTAAGCTTTATAGCATTTTCTATCTCATTAGCTATATCGTGACCGGTTCTGATATTTAGATCTCCATCCATTTTTATATGAAAAGTAAGTTCATTGTGCTTTCCGTAATTATGAATATGGAAATGGTGGGGAACCAGACGAGCATCCGAAGTTGCAAAAATAATTCTCTTTATCTCTGATATTAAATCCTCATCAGGAGATTCACCCATAAGCTTATTGATAGACTCTCTGATTATTTCATAAACAGTATAAAAGATCATTAGGGAGATCAAAATTCCCAATGCACTGTCCATCCACCAGAAAAAGTTTTTTAACAATATTCCCACAAGCACCAACAGGGAGGACAATGCGTCAGTCCTGTGATGCCATCCATCGGCTTTTAATGCAATATTTCCTGTGATCCTCCATAAACGGAATGCAAATTGTGCCAGCCCTTCT
This sequence comes from Candidatus Aminicenantota bacterium, assembly GCA_029938635.1. GTDB lineage: Bacteria > Acidobacteriota > Aminicenantia > UBA2199 > UBA2199 > UBA647. Next base: position 26,800 of record JAOZUQ010000006.1, on the reverse strand, counting down.
TTAACTAAAACAGATAAAATCGTTACAACAATAGCAATTAATCCAAAATTAGCAGACTCTCCTGAAAAAAATTTCTCTATTGATCCTTTTAAAAATTCATAAGCTACAACAGCAAGTAAAAATCCAATAAAGATAGCTGAGATCTGCTCCCATCTTCCATGTCCGAAAGTATGTTTCTCGTCAGGTTTTCTGGATGAAAGTTTAACTCCGGCTATAAGGATAAGAGAACTGATCGAATCTGACAATGTATGCCATGCATCGGCGATCAAGGCAATAGACCCCGAAACGATACCCGCCCAATATTTGAGGACAAACAATAAAATGTTTATTAAAATCGACACAAAACCTTCCAAATATCCAAGCTTTTCTCTTTTGTTCATTAACTTAGTCTTATAATATATGATAATTCGATTTTATTATTTGTCCCGAAAAAATTTTAGTTCTTATTTAGTTGTAATCCAGACGAGTCTCTTTATCTGACATTGTTGGCTCAATAAGCTGTTTCCACTCCTCTGAATCCCATGTCCCCATTTCGGTATGAAGATCCAGATATTTTTTTGGTATCGGATGAGTACCAATTACAACTTTGATACTGAATTTTTTTTCAAGCAATGATTTAAATGTTTTAATATAGGGACAAGGTGGATATCCTACAACAAGCCCTGTCGCAAGATGGATAACACTTACACCATTCTTGACCATTTCGTCTCCGGCATATTCAATATTACCACCGGGACATCCGTCACAGGAAGTATAGCCTGCAAGTTCGACATCTTTTCCTTTGTAGATATCAAAAGCACCTTCTCTATTCTTTAAGGCCCGAAAGCATTTGCCACCTGCACATCGCCGATACCTGTCACAAATAATTATGCCGATCTTTATTTTCTCAGCCATTTGTTCTCCTGTATATATTGTATTCCTTTAAAAATTATCGTCAACAATCCTCAAAATTAGTATTCATGGGGAATACCCTTTATATGAAGGGCAAGATGCTCAAAGTCGGAAGCATCTTCTATCCATCCGTTATTTGCATCTTTCTTTGAATCAAGATCCTTTATATACGGTTTGATATCCAACAAAGGGGTCTCGTTGAAAACATCCGCTCCGGAAATAAAAATTTTGTTCCCGGCCACTTTTTTTAGTTTTACAACACTTAATCCTATTGGGTTTGGCCTCAGTGGTGATCGGCTTGAAAATACTCCGACAGGTTTACCCTTACTCCAGGGAGGAACCACCGTCATATCAGGGGTTTTATCTGATTTATTCAAAACATATATCAAATAAATATATTTGAATTTGGAGAGTTCCTTTACCCCTGCTGCAAATTCTTCATCAATAATAACAAAAAATTCTTTTTCTTTTTCTTCGACAGGCTGGTATGGAGCTGTATTTTCATAAGGTGTATAGATCAGTCCTATTTTTTTTAGTTCAAATTTTGTTTCGCTTTTCACAATTTTCCAAAATTGAAAAATAAAAGTAAATTTTTAAATTAATCCCTCATTTTTGTGCTTTTCTTCAATTTCATCAGCAAGTCTTTCCAGATCTTTGTACGCTTCCTCTTTCGCTGCACCTTTGGAGAGGACCGGATCCAGAATCTCCCATTTAGGATTATTCATCAGCCCTTTGAGCTGGTCAATTATTTTACTTCCCCAGGAGTAGGATGCAATAATGGATGCAAATTTTATTTTCGGTTTTAATATTCCGGTTAAATATGCCGCATAAACAGCTGCAGGATGGGCTCCTCCAAGAACAGCGGGAGTTGCAAGGATCAGAGTTGCAGCATCAACGAGGGACATTGTCAGGCGCGAAGCATCAGCGGATGCAAGGTCGAACTTCCTTACATTGATCTTCCTTTTGATTAGTTCTTTCTCAAGATAATCCACCATATCTTTTGTACTCCCATGCATTGAGACCCAGAACAACAATACTTCATTCTTAACCTCATCCGAAACCCATTTTTTATGAAGATTTATTATATATTCAGGTTTGTCATAAACAGGCCCGTGAGAAGGAGCGATGATCCCCGGTTTCAGATCTTCCACCAGGTCAAGCGCCTTGGAAAAGAACCTTCTGTAAGGCATCATTATTTCAACATAATATAATTTAGCATCTTCATAGATCTTGAAATCATCAAAATCCGCATAAAGTTCAGACGTTGCAAGGTGAGATCCGAGGAAATCACATGTGAACAAAATGCTGTCCTCTTTCAAATAGGTAAACATCGTTTCCGGCCAGTGAACCCAGGGTGCAAGCATGAACTCCAATGTTTTATCTCCCAGCGAGAGTGTTTCCCTGTCCTGAATAACAACAAACCTCTCTTCATTGATCGGAAGAAGGTCGATCAGCATATTTTTACATCTTTCATTTGTAACTACTTTTGATTCAGGGTACATCTTAAGGATCGTCGGAATTGCACCTGAATGATCCTGTTCAGCATGATTTGAGATGATATAGTCAATTTTACTCACTTCCAGATCTTTCAGATTGTCTATCAGATCCTTCTCCATATGGGGATCAACCGTATCGATCAATGCGGTTTTTTCACTACCTTTAATAAGATAAGAATTATAGGAAGTACCATCAGGTAGAGGGACTATTTCATCAAATGTCCTTCTCTTCCAGTCAATTGCGCCAACAGACCATACACTATCATTTATTTGTTTTACTCTCATGACAACCTCCTTAACTTAGTAACTGAGGATTATATATTTTTTCTCATTAAATTCAAGTATATTTTTAACAAAATTTTCACTCTGGAGGATATCTGAAATATCTGGGAGTTTTATTACAATAAGAAACATATTTATCGGCAAACAGGCTCTCCATATGCAGCTCTTCTGTCAAAATCATTCTATGTGCAATAAATCCATAGGATACAAGCCCGACAAAAATATACCAGGAGGGCCAGAGGACACCACACCCGGCCATCAACAAGCCGTAACCCAGAACCTGGGGATTTCTTGAATATTTATAGATCCCTTTTATTGTAAGCTCTGAACTGTTGACCCCCATTGTCCTTAAAAAAGGGCCTAGTGTTATAAACCCGAGGACCAGGATCAGTAGTGATAATGAGCAGACAATAAATCCGGTTAAGAAAGATATTGTTCCCACTTCAATTGCAGGCCAGTTGGTAAATAAAAAATTAGGGAAATATAAAAGAAATGCATGAAAGAAAAAAACACCGAATTGTGAAAACCCGGCCAAGAAAGTAAGTTTCCCGTTCTTAAGGTAAACATTCTTTATGAAATTATTATAGTAAAAATAACTACAGGTTATCAGGATCAGTTGAAGAAGAAGATAAAAAAGGACAAACTTGATCTCATATTCCATTATTTCCCCCTTCTTTATTCTACAGGTCTTTAAAAACCCTTGCAAGTGAAAAACCTGGTGCTTCAACCTCGAGGTCCAGAAAATATCCAAAGGGTGTTTGTTCAACCTGAAAACCGGAATTACTCAACCTCTCTTCGGTTTCATCAAATAAAGATTTTGTAAAAACCGGATCTGCTTTACTTTCAGCAAGATGTGCAAAGGAATGGAGTATTATTTTCTTTGTATTATTCTTCCCGGATATCCATTTAAGGTTCTTTATCAACTTCCTTTTAACCGAAACCTCATTGCCGATATCCTTTTCTTCCACATGAATAAATGCAGTCTGGACATTTTCAAATATTTTGTTACCGCTATGTTCAGGCATTGATTCAACCGTTTTTGTTGTAGGCGTATAACCAAATCTGGTCATATATATCATTAATAATTTCATCAGAAAATAATGCTCCCCCTGAAAGAAGTCTTTTCTGTTTCAGAATTTATACCTTCCAAAACAAATTTGCCACTCCCTTTTGCTTCTTTTATAAGTTTAATCTTATTCTCAGGCATTGTCTCCTTGATATAATTGATCGATAGTGCTTTCGGGTAGTTTTCCCGCAGAAAATCAATGGGAAATGTGTCCATCATCCAGTCTATATATCTTGTAGATGTAACATGTTTGTTCAGATCAATATCAAAGTATGTTGAATTGACCTTAAAGATCTCACCTTCCCGAGTCCCGGCTAATTTCTCAGGCGGATCTTTCAGTGCATGCTTATCTTTCAAAAAAGTAAAAAATTCCGAATCAAAACTCTCTTTTCTTTTCGGCCTTTTTGTCTCCAGATCGATAGGGAGCCATGCAGAAGCAGCCCTACCCACAACTTTACCTTCCCCATCTCTGATTATGAAGTCCCTTGTATAGAGTAATCCGACAATATCTTTAGGCCACGTTTCGACCTCAATTATCTCATTCCACTTTAAAGGCCTGACAATATTGATCGTCAGCCTGCTGAATACCCAGAAGAGATTATGTTTCTTTAAACTTTCAAAACCAAAGCCGAGTTTATCAGCTGAACAAGTTGCCGCCTGGATAAGGAGATTTATCAGTGCACCGGGGCGTAATCTCGATTCCATGTCAGTTTCTGCTGAAGTTATTTTTGACCTCAAAACTGTAACAAGGTCTTTTTCTAATATATTTTTCATTTTTAAATGCTGAGTAATTATTTTATCCCGGACAAGAATTCCTTAAGGGCTTTCCAGTATTCTTTGTAGCTTTTATTGCTTTTCCATAATGCTCTGGAGCCGTGGACTCCTTCTGATTCGGGGAGGAAGAAAAACTTTGTGCCTTCCGGGATGCTCTCATATATACCTTTCCAGGACCCGTGCTCCTTTTTTGCAGAAGTGATGAATACAGGGCATTTAACCTTTTGTGCATATTCTTTTATCTCTTTTCCTCTGAATTTAAAATATTCACCCGGAGAAAAAGCAATAACCGCTGTGATTTTATCCAGATAATTATTTGCCAGAACAAATACAAGTGATGCCGAGTAGGAACTTCCCCAGACAACTATTTTATTTGAAGGATGTCTTCTCATTGCGAATTTAAGCGCTGCCTTGAGATCGGGGAATGCATCAGAATATTTTGTGCTGAACCCTTTTTCAGAAGCATCAGTAAATGTCTCATTCGTCACCCCGTTAACGCCTTTTCCCGATCTCTGATCAATTGCAATACAATTAAATCCCAGATCATTCAATAATGGAGCCGTTTCCCTGTATTCCCCTCTGCTGAATCCAGCCTGATGGAATAAAAGTATCACAGGCGCTTTCTTATCCTTGATCTCATAAACATCAGCTTTGATCTTCACCCCGTCACTGCTGTTTAGCAAAACGGTTTCGCCCTTAAATTCTATACATGCAGTATCTTTGGCCTTAACTGTCACAACAACCAACAAAAGAACCAACACCAGCATTAATACTATTTTCTTCATTTTTTTATCTCCACTTAAATTTGCCTGAATTTAAGAATATTTGCGTTGTTTTGTCAACTTTTCGTTAATATTATTTGTTTTTCAAGTATATTAACGGTTTTTTTAGTAATCCGTTACTTCCCAATAGTTCCCGGTACCGCCGATGTTCTCAATAATATTAAGTGATAATGCATGAGAATTCGTGTTCATATTCTGCATCATTGTGAACATGTTCTGTTTTGCATTAAATTCAGCTCTCATTTGAGAAAGGCTTTTCCCTGAAGTATTTTTCGGAGGGGTATACTGCTGACCATATCCGGCCCCTTGTGAAGTTTGCCTGAAGTTCTTTACAATCTGACTCCTGTAAGCATTTATATACTGAATTTTCTGATTATTGTTCAGTCTTTTCCAGTTCCATTCCGTAAGCTGCCAGATCAGGCTTGCAGAAGATAACATTTGTTTCTGACTCAGGGGCATTGAAACAAAGCTGCCTACAAGCTGCTGAGTTACACTATTCCTGACCGCATTAGTTACCAGGATCTTCTGCCCGGCTAGTTCACTATTAAATGCCATATAGTTTATATATCCATCCACATCTCTGTTGGTCAGGATTAAATTATTAGCTTCGTCATAGGCGAAGACTTTTATATACCTGTTTATCACTCTTATCATTAAAGGTTTCTGCTCCTCATTCATATGACGGGTCAATTTATATAACGCTGCAAATATCTGTTGCCTCACCTGGCCGATCTTAACGGGGTCCGTTGCATTGTGAACTTTGTCCATTGATTGGCCGATACTTTCCAATTGTCCCATAACCTGGGCAGGCATTGAATTAAATTCTTCTACAAGTTTCTGCTTCAGTGCCCTGACCTCTCTGTCCTTTATTTTCAACCCAATTATAAACTGGGTCAGATCTATTCCTGACCGGAGATGGCCATGCTTAAGCTTATATTTCCCTTTTTCAGCAATAACTCTCGAGGCCCCTTTCACCTTTCTCTTTTTTATTGGAGGAGAATCAGCCTGCACTCCGGTCTCTTTTTTATAGTTGATCAAAACACCACTCGTATCCCTGAACACCATCGCAGAAGCGGAATAGGAGATAACCGTGTAGCAGACAGGAGTTGTACCGGAAGAATCTCTTAAACAGAACTGATTACCACCACTGCTCCACATCCCCCTGCTTGTCCCGTTTGAATGTGAAAGTGAATAAGAAAAATCACCATTGAGTATCAGAGTTATATTATACCTGGCATCCACCCATTTCCCGACAGGACTCTGAGAATAAAGTGAACCCGCACCAATAAACAACAATAGAAGAGTTACTATTAACAGAATTAAGAATTTTTTCATTATTTTCCTCCACAATTTAAATAATTCTAATTTAACGAATAATTAATATCAATGATTTAATAAATATATCAGGATTGAAACACTGAGTTTCCCCCACTGAATATAAGGTAAAAACTCAGTTTAGGAAACCCGCCACTTACCTCTCCTCTTCCAAAATGAGAATTATCCCTTTATTCTTCTCCACGGGAACCGGTTTGTTAATATCAAACTTTTTAAATTCCTGAAGACCTTTGATCTCGGGGGAAGTCAATTTAATCCTGTTTTTATTAAAACCCAAAACTTTCCAGTCTATATCTAGAATTACGTTTTTATTTTCAGGTGACCATGAACCTATTGCTATCATAATCCGGTCTTTATTGAGGTAAATTGTAGAACGTATATTTTCTTTCACAGTTTTTACGGGTGAATTGTCAACCCAATACCCGAGCATTTTGCTGCCGGCAATATCAAATTCATCAAATAGTTTCCACAATTCCTCTGGACTGTAATCCCCGTATACCCGGTTGGTCATTCCATAAACCATACCCCGGAACGGATGGCCACCTTTTTCGAGCATTTCACCTGTAAGTCCGAAAGGTAAACCTGAAACTTCAGTCAGCCAGTATTCAGGCCCCATATCATACTCAAAATATTCTCCGAACCAAAGCCTGGAAATATAGGGGAGGTGTTCCATATACAGAAATACACTATTAATAAACCCGTCCCTTTCATTAAATTGATTTGCAGAGTGGAGGTCAATGATCACTTCATCCCTGTGTTTGTTCAATACAGCTGTTATCCGTTTTACAGTCTCACGGCTGAATGCAATGTCATCAAGGTAAAGGCCGTCAATTTTCTGATTTTTTGCCAGCCAGTTAAGTCCTTCAATATAATAATTTGTCCATCTTGAGGTCCCTTTGTTAAGAATTGCCGCATCATTCACTCTTGTCGCATGCCAGGCAGAATGGTAGTTTGACCGCAAATGTTCCTGGAGCCAGCTGTGTCCGCCCCCTTCGCCATCATTCAAAATTTCATCATCAAGGCTTTTCAGTGCGAAAAGTTCGTAAGCCCTGTAAGTAAGCTCTCTTATTGTGTTATATAGTTTTACCTTTATCCCCTTTTCATGAGCATCTTTAATGTATGATTTTTGCCTGTCCAGGTTAAAGAACGGATAATTAATATAGGGATTGATCTCATTTGCATGGTGGACATTGACCACACTGCCACCCAATTTAACAACCGTATCCACCGGGACATATTTGTGTACGAAACGCGTTGCAAAGTGCTTTTTTATATCTATGGATTTAAATGGCGTTATCAGAAAACGGATATTAAAATTGAGGATTTCTCCTTTTTTCATATCTCTGGATCCACTATAGTTCTTCGCAACAACAATTCCATTGCTTTCTTTGATACTTATTCCCCCTTTCCCGTTGTTTCCCCAGGATGGAGGCAGATTTAGAGGTTTGTTATGATAAAAATTAGTATTTAAAGGGCGTTCATAGTTTTTATCTCTAAGCACATACTGAAGCCCTTTGTTAATATTTCCGAGCCAGACACCTTCATGATGAAAGTTCACATCCCATTTCCATGAAATATTTTTCAGGCGTTTCCCCCCTTTTCTTCCAAGCCCGACCATATACAAAGCTGCATCCTTATCCATAGGAACATTAAGAAAAACATTTGAAATATTAACATCGTTTTTTGCTATAAGCTCCATCTCATAATTAAGCATTCCATCATATTCAAGACGGCCTTTTACTTTCAAAACAAAGTTAACGGAATCATTGTGAACACTCCATAAAGCTTCACTTTGAAACTTCTGATCGATTTTATACGGCTCTGAGGTCCATTTTTCCGGAGTTCCATCTTTTTTTATCACATTGAATGAGACCGGTTCTGCTAATACAGCTTCCGGATCGGATTTCAAATAAGTCATCTCTTGCGAAAAGAAAGAGAGTATCTCTCCGGGGAGGCCTGTATTGTCAAGTACAATTTCTCTCCCCAGGATTTCCAATCTGTTCTTCCCGGCTGTAACAGGCTTAAAAGGTTTTACAATAAAACTTTTATCTTTTCCCATTCTGGAATTCAGCCAGCGTAAACGTGTCATATTTTCAGGTTGATCATCTCCACTATCAACAACTTCTTCTGTAAGAACTTCCAGTACAACACTTATTGTTTCGGACTCAGCATTTTGCGGATTTATTGTAAATGTCCCCCGGTATTCCCCCGCCCGTGTATTTCCGGGAATATTTATGCCGAACCATAATGCCCGGACCTTATCCTTATCAGCACTCAGATTTTTTTTAAAATATTTCCCGTCAAGACCAATTCCCGAGGTGTTAAAACACTCCAGGCCGCTCTTTGGTATCATTTCTCCTGTTTTCGACTTAAGCCCGGAATAATCAACTTTAATATCATGTAGATCTTTTAATGGAGAATAAATACCAACTTGAAAGGTATAAAATTCCCCTTTTTTTACACTATCACTAATTCCTTTCTTCAAGCCTCTTTTTACCCAGTGAACAGGAAGGAAACTCTTCATTCTGATCGGGTTTTCCCTATATTCAGGGAACAGATAAAACTCTTTCGTGTCAGATTTTATAAAATCACCAATTTCTTTTTCAGTGGCTATAACTTCCATAGGAAAAAAACTGTGGAAATCATCAATAGACTGAGCAATTGCTACTTTCGCTTCCGGGATATTTTTTAACCGGACTTTATCCATACGTCCATAATTGCCGAGCCATGCCTGATCAGCTGTATTAAGCTGAGGCAAGTATTTAACTTTCGGATAATATCCGCCTGTTGATTCATGCGGGAGGTAATAAACATAAAAATATTCTGAATCTCTATCCGGTTCAAATAATATATCACCGTATTCATTATTAATTTCCTTCACAAGAAAGTTTTTTATTAAACTCCCGGATCTTGCATTAATAATCACAATACCTTTTCCGGAGGGATTTTCATCAGCTCTCCTCCACGGAATATGAACCCGGATAATATCGCTGCCAGCCTTAACTTTAAGAACAAACCGGTGATTTCCAAAAGATTTGAAAGGTTTCTCATAGGCCGGGTGTTCCCAGTTTCCGGACTCATACCTGACACCATCTACAATATTTGAAATAAACTTGTCAGATAGCTTCAAGGAAGAACTTTCTGTTGTATTAGCGTTTTGAGTGAAAGATACAACAAATAATAATAAACTAATGAAAATAATATTTTTTTTCATGATCCCTTCTTAATAATAGTTTGTTTTTTGATCGTTTTAAAAAGATCGATTACAAGTTCAAATTCAATATCATAAAATTCTTTATTTTCGACTTTCCTGTCTTTGTTCAGCCTTAAAATTTTGTATCCTGACTCTTCAGCCTGCCCATTTACAAAAGAGTCTCTTGCCCATTGAGAGAATATATTTCCAGGATTCTTCTCCACAGAGGATTCTAATAATTGTAATGCATTCTTTTCCATGCCAAATTTTTTCAGAACTACAGCCTGGATATATATTTTTGAGTTTTCACTCTGATTGAGAGACATCTTGTAGTTCATTATTTTGTGATAATAATCATCAGCTTTGCTCAACTTCCCCAGTTTTTCATAGCCATAGGAAATAATAAAATCATCCAGCCTCTCATCAGCATTGTAGTGCTTCCCCACACCAAGGTTCCGAGGCCAGAGTTTTGCTTTCTCCGCAAACATTATGGCTTTTAAATAATTACCCTTTGTTAATTCAGTAAATGCAGACCTGACACATGCTTCATGATAAATGTTTCTCCCTTCTGTTGCCCCTTCATACGGAAGGACATTATACCGTTCAAGGAAATTCCCGCATTCGTTATATTTTTTTAAGCCTAAAAGTATTTTTGCATACATCAGCCCGAATTTAGATTGTTCCGGATATTTAATTACATTCAATTCAGCAAGTTTTTCAGCTTTATCAAAATCACCTTTATTCATATAATAATTTAGCCAGGCATAACTGACCCTCCAGGAAGAACTATTTAATTCCCGGGCCCTTTTCAGAGACCTGACTTCTACTTTTTTGTTTTCAGGAAATAATTTTATTTTTGCAAGATAGAAGGGGAAAAACCCGGGCTTTTCCCCACATTTCTCAAAAAGCTCTCTTGCCATATCTTTCAAGCCCCTATTCCAATATATCAGACCCAGGTAATACTTTAACTTCCAGTGTCCATTTCTTTGAATAAAATAGTATAGGATACCAGCAATCTCATCCCGATGAGGAAATACCAGCTCTGCCGGTAATGCAAGTGCTTTCTTCAGGAAACTTTTTCTGTTTTTTTTATCCAGATAACTCCGCCATAAATAAACAACCGGGTGCTCGGGAGAGATAGCTAAAACTTCCAATGCCTCTGTTATACAACCCATATTATAATATGTTGATGCAAGATCAAGAAATGATTCACTGGGTAACTCATTAGAAGTTTTTGTTCTAAAAAGGGGAAGGTCATCTCCCCACAATAATTTTTCAAAATCAATAAAATGTCCTGTCTGATCCAGATCATAAATTTTTGCTAATACTTTGTCGGCTTTCTCTTTATTATTTTGTTTTCTGTAGATAACTGCCAGAATTTCAAGTGCCGACAAATTAACATTATTAAAAATTAATGCTTTTTTTGCATAATTTTCCGCTGTGTTCAGCTTTTCATCATTCATAAATATTTTTGCCAGTTCCGTATATGATGCCGAACGAAACTTAATTGACTGGCTTGCAATTGAAAAACCATTTTTTGCATCTGGCCTCTTTTTCAATTTGTTATTTACCAATCCGAAAATATAGTTCCCGAGCGGGTCATAAGTGTTGATAGAAAGAGATATTAAAGAATATTCCAGAGATTTTTTATAATTCATACTCCTGTAATATCCCAGAGCTATCCGATTTATGGCCGGAAGAAAGGTGTTCTCCTTTCTTGAACTTTTTTTATATAGATCCATCGCTTCCGGATACTTCCTCTGTTTCTCTAACTCCAGAGCTTTTATATACAAACCATACGCTGACTCCCAATCAAAGGAATTGTAAGGTTTAACCGGACGGTGGACTAAAAGATCCCCTTTCTTTGAAGAATAGCTTATCAATTCATTCCCGATCTCCACAGAAAAACTCCTCTCCTTTTCAAGCTTAATAACCTTTGTAAAAAGTTGAAGAGGCAAAAGCTTTAATTTCTCACATGCAACAATCTCTCCTTCGGACATTACTTTCAGTTCCGCATCAATATTCTGCAATGCACTTATCAATAGTTTTACTTTATCTCCATTTCTGGTCGCATTTAACACTGCATATTCTGATGCAGCAACCATTCCCTTTGTTTTTTTTAACGGGAACCATAATTCTTTCATGATATCGGTATCATGAGGTGAGAACTCCCTGTGTTTAAAAGGCGAAAATGTACTGCCGGCTGATGCCTGATTAAATAATTTTCCAGCCTGGTATTCCACATACTGGCCGTCTTTTTCTGTCAACAACCTCTCCCATATCATCCCCTGATCCGACAAGCCCCAGATCCAGATCTTTTTCCCGGGTTTTTCATCATAGTCAGAGAGATGACCAAAGCCAAAATCATCATCATGCCAGTATCCGCCCATAAAATTTGAATATGAATTAATCACATGATAGGATTTGTAAATCCCGAAATTATTATTTTTGTAAAAAGAGACATCCCTTCCATTGTGAATAGGCCATTCCCCGGATTCACCTTCGTGTCCGATCCATTTATTTCCGGGATAAATAAATTCAAGATCTCCTTCTGCTTTAGCTGCTGCATTCATCCAATGATAGTATGTCACAGGAAGAGGAGTTTTATTGAACCATGATGCGATGGTCTTGAAATATGCACCATCTTTAGGCAGGATTATTTTTACATTCCATTTTGTACCTGATGGGAGGTCAATTGCCCCCACCGTACATGAAACACTTCCATCAGGATTCTCAGTGATGGAATAATCCACGGGAGTTGCACAAGTGGGAATATGCCCGATATCTCCGAAGTTATATTCCAGCCCTCCAGAGGTCCAAGCACCTCTCATCCCAATATCTCTGAATTTAACTGTATTGTTAAAGTAAAGGAATTCCTTTCCTGTGGATTTTTCAACTGCCCCCCATACTTTGCCGCCAATATCGGGACAAACATATACTTTTATATGATCATTTTCCAGAACAACCATATTCCACTCTTTGAATTCCCCTCTGTTTGTATAACCATCAAACCGGAAATACGGATACAATCTCCCGATTTCAGGAACAGGGTCAGGGTCAGAAAACATGTAAGTAAACAGATTTATTTTCTCTTCTCTTATTGTTGCTTTCTGAGCTGTCAGACCGGAAACAAGAGTGCCAGTAAGGATAAATATCAGAATTATGGCTTTTTTCATGCTTTATTCTCCCGCTAATTGCCCACAGGCCGAACGGATATCTTTCCCTTTCGACCATCTGACCATTACCGTCAATCCCTTTTTTACCAGAAACTCTGCAAATTCATCCACTTTTTTTTCTGAAGGAGTTTTGAAGTCGGCAAAATCATTTGGATTATATGGAATTATATTTATTTTAGACGGGATCCCCCTTAATAATTTTGATACTTTTTCAGCATCTTCCAGGGAATCATTGAGCCCTTCAATGAGCACATACTCAAATGTGATCCTGTGTTTTCTTTTCCGATCTCTGAAATATTCGATGATATCATCCAGATGTTCTTTTTTTGAAACCGGCATCAATTTCTGCCTCTGGGTATTATCAGACCCATTAAGAGAAAAACTGATCTTTATATTTGGAAAATCTTCTTCAAGTTTTTTCAAATTTTTTAATATACCGGCTGTTGAGACAGTGATCCTTCTGGGAGAGATACTTATGCCCTTTTCATCGGTTAACCTGATCAGGGCTTTTCTCAGATTCTCATAATTCAAAAGAGGTTCACCCATTCCCATGAATACAAGGTTAATTTTCCCCTCATAATCACCCAACTCTTTTTTAAGCAGGATCACCTGTGAAATTATCTCACCCGAAAACAGATCCCTCTTAAATCCCAGATTGCCTGTAGCACAGAATTTGCACCCGAGAGCACAACCAACCTGAGAGGAGATGCAAAATGTATAATGATTCTTTTCTCTGATAAGGACAGATTCAATTCTATTCCCATCCTGAAGTTCTATTAAAAATTTTTTCGTGCCGGACGGGTCTGCATCTGTCCGGATACTTCTATCCAGGGTGAAATCAAAATTTTCTGTTAATAATTCCCTGTTTTCCTTGCTGATATTACTCCAGCCATCCGGATCAACAATATTCTTGTTCAAAATCCATGTCGATAACTGAACCGCAACAAATTCCTTTAATCCAAGTCCTGTAACAGATTTTCTTAATTCTGCTTCCGAAAGATCATAAAACCACTCCATATTACTCAATGCTTGCCGGTTTCTTTTTTTCAATAATACTTTTTATATTTTCCGGAATTTCCATGTGTTTTTGAAAAAAGATCTTACACTCCCCATGTATTCCTTTTCCTACAAAATCATTAAATCTTGATTCGAGATCTTTAATGTTTCTGATCAGTAATTCCATATCAACAACCATCTTCTTCCCATCCTTCGCCATTTTGATCCCGCCTCTTTTATACAATGCATTAAAAAGTACCAATGATGGGGAATTTATATTTTCTTCCTTCAGGTTTTTTATTTTATCGATCTTTTGAAGCAGAAAAGTATATATTACCTCTTCTTTCACACCTTTATCCAGAAGCTCTTTCTCGTCCATTTTAGAAATGATCGTTAAATAATTCAGATCTGCACGGATCTCTTCTGCAGGAAGAAGCAGGTTTTTTAGTTCTGATCCTTTGTAAACACTTTTCTCACCTGTCATCTCAATCTGAAAAGGGATGGCGAAATGGGCTGCATGATGAAGAAAAATATTTCTAATGAGCGATCCTGTATTTAATCCTGCAGATATTTTTCCCAAGAATATCTTCTCTGAAAGAGGTTTGATCCTTTCGATAAAATATTTCTCTATAACATTCTTTAACAAAACTATCCCCGGATATAGATCGTTTTCTGACGGCGAGTCGAAGATCAGCGATTCTTCTTCAAAATCTTCAGGATAGATCACTTCAGAAATTTTTATCGCATTATTCTCAGGAAAAAATTTAACATTCCTTTCAAGGAGCCCTCTCCTTATCTCCGCTCCTATTTTGTCAAATAATTTTCCGGTCATTGAGTTTTCTTCACCGGATAGCTTTAGTACAACAGCTGATATCATTTGACTCTTTTTGTCATATTTCAGCAACAGATTCGATTCTGACTCTTTCACAAAATAATGATAGGGAAGATCAGAATACTTATTATTTCTGAAAATTTTTATAACATCTTCGAAATATTTTTTCTGAACTTTTGAATCTGAAGCTGAAGCAGCTCTTTTCAAATGTCTTACTATTCTTTTTTTCAGCCTGGAGAAAGAGGGAGTAGTTGATTCACTTACATTTAGAGTACAAATCATTTTTGCAGTTCTTTTCAGGAGTTTTGAAATATCCCCTTTTTCGTTATTTTTTTTATCCTGACCGGCATTTACACATGTCAACATCGTGAAAAATAGAAACAGGAGGATATGTAATATTCTTTTCATTTATTATAGTAATCAGAATTCTTGTAATAGCATATAAGATCATCAATGAAAACCTTAAAAACCGCAGATGATGGTATAGCGAAAAGGAGTCCCCAGAAGCCGAAGAATTGTCCGAACACTATAATTGATATCAGAACCCAGACAAAATGTAGTCCTACCTCCCGCCCGACTATTTTCGGATAGAAGTACCAGTTCTCACTCCCTTTCACAATCACAAAGACAAGTGTAATTAACAATAATTCCTCGATCGAGTTAAAATGAACAAATCCAATTATCATCGAGATCGAATACCCGACTATGGTTCCGAAATAGGGGATAATATCTCCCAACCCTGCAAAAACTCCTATCAGAATTGAGAACGGAAGACCGATAAGAGTAAGGCCTATAGAATAGAGGGTTGCAAGGATAATAATAACGATCACCTGCCCCCTTATGAATGCTGAAAGTATTTTGTCTATCTTTAACAGCTTCCTTTTCATTCTCCAGCGGTATTTCATGGGAAGAAGGGAATAAAATGTTTTCTCTATCTTCCTCTGGTCCTTAATAAAATAGAAAGAGAAAAGCGGAATGAGGATCAGATATACAAAGGCCAACAGGATTCCGTAAAGGCTGGAAAAAGCAGTCAGAAGAAATTGTGACAATCCGGACAGAGAATCATTGAGCCATTCACTGATCTTTTCCATCAGATCGAAATCCCCGATATAATCTGAAAAGTGCTTGGTCAGATATTCTCCAAATCCGCGTATACCTTCCGAAAACTTTTTAATTATTCCGGGAAACTTCTGGGCTGCACTTTGAATTTGATCAACAAGGTAGGGGAATAGATTGATAATGAGAAATGTAAATACAAATACAAGGACCAGAATAAGGATCCCCGATATCAGTCCTCTTGAAAATTTTGTGATCTTTTCAAAATAATCCGCAATCGGATTAAAAAGATAGGCAATTATTATTGAGAAGAAAATCGGTGCAGAGAGGAGCGGTATGTACTTAAGGCTGAGAATTGTCCCGAGAATTATCAGCACATACAAAACCAGAGCATAAAGTGAAGGTGGTACCGAAATTTTCTTCTTCATATAATATGAATTATCAGAAAACAGAATTATTGTAAAGACGGAAGTATATTTACTTTTAATTTCTATTTACTTATAATTCAGTCGGAGGAATAGTGTGAATATAATTGAAGTTTTAAATGGGTTTGAAAAAGAGAAGTTCTCTCCGGTTCCCGGAATAGTTTATTCAAGCCTGTACAAGAAAGTACGAAACAACTTTTACTATGAGTTGGAAGATGAAAGTGAGCAATTCCTCTTCTCTCCACATTATGTTCCTCTCAGAGGAAGAATGGGGAAAAAAATGAAAGATTTCATGGAAGGCAATGAAATTCTCCTTAATGAGATCAAAAATTTTATACTGAATTCACTTTTTGTTTACAGTGCTTTAATCGAGGAAAATTCCTACTACCTCTCTAATCCTCAAAGTATTTTCATTGCACGGCTTATTCATAAAAAAAATTTCCGGTTTGAAGTTAAATTTTATGCGCATTATCAGGATGAACTTGAAAACTCATACAAAGATAAGATCTATATCGGACGAGATTTTATAAACCTCTATAAGTTCGACAGAAAATATCTCGGCCTCAAGAAATATTATAAATCTCTGGAAGAACAGAATGAAAAGATCCAGGAACGGGCTAAGCATAAACTCCGTTATTATGAGGATTATAAAAAGAATTTTATGGATGAAATAGACTACCTGGTAAATGATGTCGTAAATGAATCGATGGGAAGGATCCCATTCTTTCAGGAAACCAAGATGTCAGATATCTCCGATGGAAATTTGTCAGCGGTTCTCGATCACATACTTTATCTTCTGAATCTAATGATCGAATTGAGAGATTTCACTGAAGAATTTGAGAACAAACTAAGGCTTCGTGAAGAGAATGATTTTGTCAAATATCTTACAAAATTTTCCAAGGACCTGATAGACGGCATCCGATATTTAAGAAAACTTACATTTCATCTTCACTTGAAAATATCAAAATACCAGATATAAAAATGCTTAAATCATCCTCCTGGATAAGGGAATATGGAGAAAAATATTCTCTTATTAACCCTTTTATCAACCACTCCGAAAGAGAGAATACAATTTCTTACGGTTTGGGCCCATATGGATATGACCTCAGGCTTGCGAATGAATATAAGAAAATCAAAGGAGCAAATGTCAGCATTGATCCATACACAATTAAAGATGATGATTATGAGTCGCTCTCCGGAAATATAATAGAGATTGCTCCAAACTCATACATATTGGGAAAAAGCCTGGAATACATAAAAATGCCGAAAAAAATACTTGGCCTCGTATTCGGAAAATCGACTTATGCAAGAGCGGGCATCCTTGTAAATGTCACTCCGATAGAACCGGAATGGGAAGGCTTTTTGACGATCTCGATATCCAATGTATCCGGTAACAAAGTCAAACTGCATCCGCTTCAGGGAATCGCACAAATAGTCTTCTTCGAAAGCGATCTTCCCCCTCTCTATTCTTATAGCGACCTGAAAGGTAAATATAACAAGCAGAATGATATCACCATCTCGAAGATTTAAGGAAAATTACAGATCTATCCTTGAATCTGCAATTAAGGCAGTAAAACCGGAATTTCTGTTAAAAAAAAATGTAAATATCCGTGGTGAAATTCTTAAGATCAGGTCTGAAATTTTCGATCTTTCAGAATTTGAAAAGATCTATGTGATCGGTATAGGAAAAGGTGCTCCGTCCTTATGTGATGGCCTGATTGATATTTTTGGTGAAAAAATAGAAAAAGGGATAATTATTTCAAGTGAAAACTATAAGCCCGGTTCAGAAAAGATCTCCTCATTTAAGGGAGATCATCCTTTTCCCGGAGATAATAGTATCCATGCAGCAGGAGAGTTGAAAAATTTTATCAGGAATATTAATGAGAAAGACCTGGTTATTACACTTTTGACAGGCGGCAGCTCTGCAATGATCATCTCCCCTCCGGAAGGGATCAAACTTAAAGATATTTCGGAAATAAACAGCTTACTGATAAGGTCCGGAGCATCCATACATGAGATCAATTGCATCAGGAAACATTTATCAACGATAAAAGGCGGACAATTGGCTAAAATGATCCATCCTGCAAGGATCATATCTCTTTTAATTTCGGATGTGACAGGATCTGACCCCGGAGTTATAGGTTCCGGCCTCTTTTACGGTGACCTGTCCACATTTCAGGAAGCTATTGATATTCTCCGGAAATATTCACTCATACAAAAGGTTGGGAAAGCAATTTCTTATCATCTCAAAAAAGGTGCTGCCAGAGATATAGACGACACGCCTGAGCCGGACGATCCGACATTTATTAATAACAGATCATATATTATCGGAGAGAACATCAATGCACTCAATGCCGCAAAGGAGAGGGCCGAAGAACTGGGTCTCAATTCTGAAATATTAAGATCAGATGAGCAGGGTGATGTAAGGAGTGCATCAAAACGTTATGGAGAATTGATCCGGAAAAGGTTGAGTAATAATACTACCGATAGAGGGTTCCTCCTCCTGGCCGGAGGCGAATTTACGGTAAAAGTATCAGGAAAAGGTGAAGGAGGGAGAATTCAGGAGTTTCTTTTATCATTACTCCCGGAACTAAAAGATATAACAACACCTTTTTTAATTGCGGGGGCAGGTACTGATGGACGGGACGGGAAAACAGATGCAGCAGGAGCCTGGATAGATGAAAATACTTTCAGATTGTCCGGAACTGACCCGCAAGCTATTATTTCCAGTTATCTTAAAAACAATGATTCATACAATTATTTCAAGAAACTTGATCAATTGATATATACAGGACCCACCGGCACCAATGTAATGGATATATTCTTATTCTTTCTTGGTTGACCTATCCACCGCTTATAAGGTGAACAGCTGCAACATCATCACCGCTTCTTATCATGGAAACCGGATAATCGGGTTTTTTTATCAATTTCCCGTTTATTTTGACAATTATCATGGGAAATGTAAAGTTCTTTAACTTTAACAATTCTTCCACGCTGATCTCAGTATGACCTTCAAAGATCTCATCCCGGTTATTTAAGATTATCTTCATCATTACACACTAAATGATTGAAACCCTGTCACCTTTTTTATATTCATTCACCTGGCCGATCAAATAATATTTTTCTTTGATAGATTTAAGAATTTTTTCTGCTTTTGAAAGATCTGCTTTGTCTATGACAAGGATCATTCCGATCCCCATGTTAAAAACCCTGTACTGCTCTGACTTTTTCACTTTCCCCTTTTCAATAAGAAAATTAAAAATTTCCGGCACTTTCCAGGTCCTCTCAATTCTTACACCAAGCCCATCCGGGAGAATTCTGGGGATATTGTCCGTAAATCCACCGCCTGTTACATGGACCATCCCCTTTATCAGGTTCTTCTTCATTAATTCCGTCACAGGTTCAAGATAAGATTTGTGTGTTTCAAGAAGTTCCTCACCGATCGTTCTCTTAAGCTCTTTAACTTTGCTGTCTACCGACAATTTCAGTTTTTCGAAAACTATGTGTCTCGCCAGAGAATAGCCATTTGTATGGAGTCCGGTAGATGGTAATCCAAGAAGAAGATCCCCGTCTTTGATCTTGCTTCCATCAATTATTTTATCTTTATCAACTATCCCCACTATAAACCCGGCGACATCATATTCGTTTTTCTGATAAAAACCCGGCATCTCGGCAGTTTCTCCACCCAGAAGTATGAAGTTATTGTCCACACATCCGTCAAGCAATCCTGTAACAATCTCTTTTATCACATCAGGATCAACTTCACCCGTTGCAATATAATCAAGGAAAAACAGGGGTTTTGCCCCGTAAACAAGGATATCATTAACACAATGGTTTACCAGATCTTTTCCGATCGTATCATTAATTCCGGTTTTAAATGCGATTTTAAGCTTGGTTCCGACCCCATCGGCTGACGATACAAGGACCGGATTTTTAAGTCCTGCTTTCAATGGATAAAATCCACTGAACTTTCCGATCTCTTTTACTCCGTACTTCCCTGCCATTTTTCTGATCTCTTCAACAGCCTTATTCCCTTTGTCTATATTAACTCCGGCTTTCTTATAAAGATCTTCGCTCATTTGATTTTTCCTTTAATGATATTCCCAAAGCAGATTTTAATTTCAATACTGCTATTTGTCAATGCGTGGATATTTATCCAGATGAGAGTTTCAGCCGCTTCCGTGTATTACTTTTACAGCATAACCGATCCAAACAAGAGTAATATTAAAAACTCTATTTATAAATCCGGCCGTTGTGCTTTAACCAGCCTGCTTTATGGTGCCCGTTCGGGTCGTGATGGGTCCAGTGGACAACTCCCCCTTTGGAATTCCATTCATACTCACCGTAAAACTCGACAACATCACCCCTCTTCAATTTGTTTATTCGGGGTGCCAGATCAATATTATGTGCAATTAATATAGTATGCCCATGATCCAGTCTAAGAATGAACCTCTGATGCCTGTTTTCATAGTTGTCGTCGCTGAGGATCCGGCTCACCTTCCCGGAACCGCTGACCTGTACATCCCTTAACCGTTTTTGAACCGCATTTAAAACACTCTGGTTAGTAACTTCAGATTGGGTCGAGGGTGAATCGGTAGGACTCCGGTCATTTTGAATATACAGATAGGCCGCTATTCCGATCAAAACTATAATAAAAAAATTCTTTATATATTTCATTATTACAAAAGTTTCTTGACCCGGCCAACCTGCCCGTCTGACAATCTTACCTTTATCCCGTGGCGATGGACCGGCGATTTTGTCAGGATATCTTTTACAACACCTTCTGTCAGTTTGCCACTTCTCTGGTCCTGTTTTAAAACAATTGCGACCTTAGATCCTGCTTTGATATTCTCTCTTTTATTACCATCCATCCGGCTATTTTACCATGATTTAGGCCAACAACTCTTATAATTTGCCAGGTATTATTTCAAGATCATCAAAGAATACATAACTGTCGGCTTTTGACCATAGGCCCACTTTGCCGCTTATCTTAGCTTTCCAATTATAATTTACATACAATTTCCCGTTCAGAAAGCCTTTTATATTTTTTCCCTGAATAACCACCTTCAAATCATGCCAGACATGAGAAAGTGTCTTTGATTTACGTATCCACTGGACAGCACTTCGTTTCCCTCTCTCCATTTTAAACAACACCAGATTATTTTCCAGAGGATTAGCCCGTACTACAAGATAATCTCCATTCTGTCTGATATTAAATGCAATGCCGGCAGCCTGATCAATACGCCCGCTAATGCCTTTGAACCTGACAGTGATCACACCATCTGTATAGTTATCGATGCTTTCTAAGATCGTCAGGGGGAAATATTTATATGCAGCCAGGTTGTCCAGAAATTCAGCATACCTCTCTCCGTAGAGTCCTTTTGCCTTACTGACAATTCCATCTGAAACAAGCCCGCTTTCCCATTTTCTACCGTCAACCGCATAAACTAAATTATCACCATCCTTATCAATATGCCATTTCCCGACAAACGAGGAGAACCCTCCGGCATCAGCTCCGACAATATCCTTATCAAATGGATAGAAAAACCTGCCATCATCTGAAGCCCCCAGAGGTAGTATCAAAAAAATTATTATAATTATTGTTAATTTAATTCCAGTTTTCATTTTTTCGTCTCCTGTTGAAAAAATTCTTTCTATAGTAAAAAAAAAGAATCATTAAGGGAAATACAAAAAGATAAAGCACGAAAAGGTATCCGCTCCATTTTCCCTTAATTACAAGTGGAAATCCACTAAATTGTACAGCTGAGTCAGGTCTTTCTATTTTCAGACCGCTTATTTCTTCAAGTACCAAAAAAATCTCATGCGAACTGTTTGAATATGTTTCACTGCTTTTTCCGTTTACACTATATTTGAAGAGGCCGTAATTCTCACTGAGAAGGCTTCCTTCTGCAAAATGAATTGAAATATCATTTTTTATCAGTTCCAATTTTTTTACAAAATCACTCTTATAGTCTTTAAACCTCCCGTCAGTCTGTTCCAAATAGATCTCAATATCGATTGGAGGCGATTTTTTGAGAAAAGCTGTCTCATTAGCGGAAAAAGAGTTCTTCCTGCTTTCACTGATATCCATTTTAAGTTGAACATTTAATGCCAGACCGAACAGGACAAAACAAATTAAAAAAATTGTTATCACATGCCTGATTCTGTTCCTGATATTAATATTAAAGAAAAAATAAGCTAGGGCTGAGAAAAAAGAGGAAAGAAGAATAAAATATAGTATCGAATTTATAGATAGAATCCCGCTTTCAAATACTTTAAGCTGTTTTGTTGTGGTCCAGCCCGAAAGAGAGTTAAGCATAGGGATAATATTCATCTCTTTACCAAAATCAACAAACCAGGAAAACATAATAACTGCTAATGAAAAGATAGATGCCTGAGAATTTGATCTGAATATGGAGGCCGAAAAAAAGGAAACAGAGATAACGAATAATCCATAGAGGAAATATCCGGACATCAGAAGAATTATTTCACTCCATGGAATATGGCCCCCCATAAAATTCCAGAAGAGCAGGAGCGGGATAAAAAAGATGATCGAAACCAGGATCAGCATTGATGCGGCTAGAAGCTTAGTAAGGAACAGAGATCTTAAAGAGTAGGGCAATTGGATAAGCAAAGGCAGAGTATTGTTTTTTTTCTCTTCACTGACAGATCGAATCAGAAGAAAAGGGGCAATAAGGGAAAAAATGATAAAGAGGCCCCCGAAGGTGGGAACAAATACTCCCGGAACGGGTTCAAATCCGGTTGCGTACAATGGATTTCCTATGGCTGCAACACTGGCTTTTGAATAGAGGTCGACAGCCGAATAGAAACTGTAAGCAATAACAGCGAAAAGTAGGAAAAAATATATAAGAGTGGTCCTGTTCCTGAAAATCTCCTTTACTTCTTTTAATATCAATGGATATATCATCTTTCAAGTGCCTTTATGAATATTTCTTCAAGTGACCCTGAGTTGGATAAAAAACGATTACTGAGATCTTCGAGGGTACCTTCTGCTATTTTCCTTCCTTCATCGAGTAAAATAAAGTAATCACATATTTTCTGTGCATCACTCAATTGATGGATCGACAATATAAATGAACGCCCTGCAGATCTTTGAGACCTGAATAGATTTAATATCTCTTTTAACTGCAACGGGTCAAATCCGTCAAATGGTTCATCCAGAATTATCAAAGGTTTTGTATTGCAGAGGGCAATATAGAGTTTAAGACGCTGATGCCACCCCTTTGATAAATGATCGATCTTCTTTTGAGAAACCTTTTTCAAGGATAGCGAAGCTATAAGATCATCATCTTTAAAACCGGCCGCTTTATGATAAAAATCCAGGAACTCGCCTACATAATATTCCGGATAGATAAACATTGTCTCCGGCATATAGGATAGGTATTGTTTCCTCTGATAAAAATTATTTACACTTTTTTTAAAGATCCGCACTTCCCCCCTGTCAGGAAATTCAAATCCACTGATTATTCTGATCAATGTTGATTTCCCGGCACCGTTTGGGCCGATGATTCCCGTAACAAAACCTTCAGGAATGGAAAGAGAGATATTGTCAAGAACCCGGTTCTTTGAATAATTTTTTGAAATATTTTTCAACTCTATCATATGTTTTATTATAGTAAAACCTGATATTTTAATCTTCTATT
This sequence comes from Candidatus Aminicenantota bacterium, assembly GCA_029938635.1. GTDB lineage: Bacteria > Acidobacteriota > Aminicenantia > UBA2199 > UBA2199 > UBA647. The sequence goes on along the minus strand of JAOZUQ010000006.1, from coordinate 2,832 downwards.
CTTTTGAACATTACGAAAATTACAGAATATTCTTATTCCCCGAAGGGTTTAAAACCCCGACCAAAGACATCATTTGCGTTCATCATTGCAACAAATGCTTCAGGATCAGCTTTTTTGATAAACAACTCCAGATCAGACATACTCTTTTTATTGAGAACTGTAAAAATTATATTCTGCTCTTTTTCCTTAAAAAAAAGGCCTGTACCTTTAAAATAAGTACCCCCTCTATCCTTTTCCAAAATGTAGTTTCGGATCGTTTCGTGTTCACTTGATATTATAAAAGCAGCTTTATTCACATCTATCCCATATTGAACAAAGTCAATGGATTTACTTATTGCAAAGATAGCTATAATACTATAAGGTGCCAGATCGAGGTTCATGAATATCAAAATACCCATTAACACAATTGCTCCATCAACTATCAACAGCATTTTACCCACAGATGCTCTAAGCTTAATCGAAATAATTCTTGCAATGATATCGGTACCACCTGTAGTTGCTCCTGCCATTATAACCAATGCTATGCCTGATCCGATTATAGTGCCACCGAAGACCGATGAAACAAGGATATCTTTTGTAAGGGTTATATCGGGAAAGATAAATGAGAGACTGTCTATCATAATGGAACATAATATCATCGAAAGGATGGTCTTAATTCCAAATTTTCCTCCAAGAATCTTTATTCCCAATAATAGAACTGGGATGTTTATACATAGTGAAACCAGGCCTATCGGTAACCCTGAAAGTTGATTGATTATAATGCTTACCCCGAAAATCCCACCCGGAACAATGTTGTGAGGGATAATAAAAAATACATAGCCCACAGACACAAGAAGGGATCCGATCAATACCAACCCATAATTTTTGAACCACTGCTTTGAAAAAATTTTTTCAGTTTCAAAAAATTTTTTCTTATATTCCGGCATTTTTTTTTCCTTCATAACTCTAATCCCCTTTACTTTCAATCAAAACATTCATAGAAGAATATATTATCACAGCGGCAAGTTTTGCAGTGTTGTTATCATGATCAAAACGGGGAGACACTTCTGCAATATCAAAAAGGATCACTTTCCCTGAGTTCAGGACTTGTTTGACAAAGGTAAGAAGTATTTCCGGATCAAGCCCAAAAGGTTGTGGAGCAGAGACTCCAGGAGCAAAAGCAGAGTTAAAAACATCAGTGCAGAGTGTGAGGTGGATATTCTCATTTTTACGGATAAAGGAATCGATCTTCTCTCGAATATCCGGATGATTTTCTCTTCCCATATCCCTGGCAAGTATATACTCTGCCCCAAAAGATTCTGCACGTTTAAACAGACTGATAGTATTGCTATAAGTTTGAACCCCCACACAAAGATAATTGAAATCCCGATCATTCTTAATACTATCTTCGGCAATCTGATAGAACATTGATCCGGATGAGCCTCCGTTATCAAATGGCCTGAAATCCAGGTGTGCATCAAAATTGATAATTCCGGTTCTACTCTTCCCGGGCACGTTTTCCATTAGATGTTTTAAAATACCGTTATAATTACCCAGAGCAATTTCATGCCCTCCACCGAGAATAACAGGGAAACAATTCCTGCTTAAAATAATTTTTACTGCTGATTCTAATTGTTTCTGAGCCTTTTCAAGGTCCCGGTCAATACAGAAAATATCGCCGGCATCAAAAAGATTTACATCATTTCCGAATGTAACAGGCATATTTGCAAACTCTTTCCTTATCACATCCGGGCCTTTCGATGCTCCCTCCCGGCCAAGATTTCTTCGCACGCCTTCATCACAACTGAATCCAAGCAGGCAAATATTAAGGTCAGACCGGGACGGATTAAAATCACTGATCTTATTAAGGTTAAGAGGCTTGACAATCTGATGCATTCTGAAGGATTCTCTGTCTGCCGGATCATCAATCCTTCCACTCCACACAGTCTTTTTACATTCGGTATAGTTTTCTATTTTGTCATTCACTTCAACCCCCCGAACCCAAAAACCATGCCGAGGTTCACTTTCGTTCCTTTAGATATTAACCTACTTTTTTATAACTTTTTTATTTTTCTTGTAACCCTTTGACGAATTGGGGCTGTTCTCTCTCTTTTTCTTTGCTGCAAAAAATTCCTGCTTTTTAAGCTTCTTCTCTTTTTCCCACTCTTTATTTTCAGCTGCTGACCTGGGTTTATCTGTCTGGGGAAAAGGATTGTCTTTGATAACTTCAATTTTCTGTTTTATCAATTTCTCAATGTCTTTTATATATACATTTTCTTCAGGTTCACAAAGGGATATGGCATTACCTTCTTCTCCCGCCCTTCCTGATCTGCCTATCCTGTGAACATAAGTTTCGGCTATATTCGGTATGTCATAATTAATGACATATTTTAATTTTTCAATGTCGATACCTCTGGCGGCAATATCTGTTGCAACCAATACCCTGACCTCTCCGGCCTTAAATCGGGCAAGTGCTTTTTGTCTCTGGTTCTGAGCTTTATCACCATGAATGGCTGCTGTTCTGATCTTTTCTCTTTTCAAATTACGGGCAATCCTGTCTGCTCCATATTTTGTTCTGGAAAACAATAGGACCTGATCTATCTTTTGATCCTGAAGTATATGCAGAAGCAAATCTTTTTTTCTCGGCTTATTTGTATAGTAAAGATAGTGCCGTACAGTTTCAGCAGCAGAAGAAATTGGGCTTACATCAACTTTCCTGGGATTTGTTAAAATTTTCCTTGAAAGTTCTACAATATTATTCGGCATTGTCGCGGAAAAGAACAGAGACTGGCGTTTAGCCGGTAATTTGGCAATGATCTTTCGAATGTCGTGGATGAAACCCATATCGAGCAT
>JAOZUQ010000083.1:1244-8778 GCA_029938635.1 Candidatus Aminicenantota bacterium | reverse complement strand
CAAATTCATTTTCTTCTTTATTGCTGTAAAATTTAACCGCTGTTAATCTGTACTTTGAACCAAAATCCAAGAAAACAAAAGATAAAAAGAAGTAATAGAGAGCGCGGGCATAGCTCAATGGTAGAGTATCAGCTTCCCAAGCTGAATGTTGCGGGTTCGATCCCCGTTGCCCGCTAATATTTTTATCAGGAGATAACTATGTTTAAAAAAGAATCTGAAGTAGATAAAAAGCCGGAAAGTTCTGGAATAAGTGTAAATGAAAGTAGTTCTTTTATCGGTCGTTCAATGAAACTGAAAGGAAATATATCCGCGGAGGAAGAAATTCTGATAGAGGGTATCGTTGAGGGTTCTATAAAGATGAAGCACAATGTGATCATCGGCAAATCCGGAAAAGTAAAGGCTGATATTAGTGCAAAAGAGATAATAATCAAAGGCGAGGTCAATGGTAATGTGCACGGCCATGTTAAAGTAGAGATCGTCCCCGGAGGCATATTGAACGGTGATATAATTTCGGAAAAGGTTGTTCTGGCTGAAGGAGCAAAATTCAAAGGTAATATTGATATGTCAACTAAAAATGAAGAACCTGAGAAAAAAGCAAAAATAGAAAAACAGCCGGTAAAAACTGAAAACAAAAACTGATTATTTAAGATTTTAAATTTGTAGTTTAATCCCGGTCTTTTAAAATAACGGGGATTCAATAAATGTCCAATTGGTATTTTATAGAAGAAAAAGAAGCTCTTTCTCCTTCCCTGAATATGGCAATAGATGAATACTTTTTCAATCTTAGTCACGAAGAGAGTATAGGCTTTTTCAGAATTTATTCATGGGACCGGCCTTCGTTCTCAATTGGTGTATCACAGAAAGTTTCAAAAGCAGTTGATCTTGACTATATTAAAAAAAATGAGTTTGGATTTGTAAGAAGGATAACCGGAGGTAAAACTGTTCTCCATAATGATGAGATAACATATTCCGTTGTTTCATCTGAGGAGAAGTTTTTTCGGGACAATGATCTATATAAATCTTATTCACTTATTGCTGATATAATTCTTCAAACGTTGATCAGATCTGATATAAAAGCAGAATTATCAGAAGGGAGTTCAAGTTTGCTTTCAAAAAGCAGTAACCCATGTTTTTCTTTCCCGACACCTAATGAGATCGAAGTTGGTGGAAAAAAAATTGCGGGCTCTGCTCAGAAAAGGGACAAGGTGGCACTTTTGCAGCACGGGTCGATTCCTCTTTCCATGAATTTCGAAATATATTCAGGTGGTACAGGATTTAGCGAGTCTGCTTTAAGGCGAAGTATGACCACAATCAGTGATGAATCCACAATTGACAAGGATTTGCTAATAGAAAACTTTTATATTTCTTTTAAAGAATTTATCGGGAAGGAAATACAAAAATATGAATATTCTGAAAAAGATAGGATTGCGATAGGAGTCCTGGAAAAAAAATATGAATCTGAAAAATGGAATCTTAGTCTTTAGTCTTTTTTTTTCATTATTGGTTATGAACCTTTTCCCAAGGGAGATTGAATTACAATTTCATGAAGTAAAAGAATATTATGATCCGGATTTTAAAAAACTTCATAATGCAGGTTTTGATAAAATTATAGTAAGGTCATTTCTCAGTAATGGAAAGTATGGCGGATTACTGTTTGAGAATGATAGTTTTCGTATTGCTTATCCTGGATTCAGTAACATAATAAAAAAGAACAGGAAAAGAAAATTTGAATTATGGGGATGGCTTATTACAAGAAATTATAATTGGTTTGAAAACAATAAATTATATGATACAGGTTTCATAAAAGGGGAAAAACAGAGGATCAGGAAACTTGATCTCTTTGATCCGAAGGTGAGAAAACTGGTAATTGGAGTGTTCAAGAGTATGGCTGAACTCGGAGTAGATGGGATACTTATCCAGGACGATCTCTCGATCAAAAGTAATGAGGGATTCTCAAATATAGGGATGAAAACTTTTAGTGATGCTTCCGGTGTTCCTGCGAAAGAAAAATTAATGATGGATTCCGGATCACCTTACAATTTGAAATGGATAAAAATAAAGAAAAAAATTATTAATGAATTTCTTGCTGAAATAGTAAGAGAGTGTAAATTTGTAAATCCTGCCATTAAAATAGGAGTAAATGTTTTTTATGAAGCTTCAATACAAAAAAAGAATAGCAATGAATGGCACTCCCAGGATTTGGCTGGGATAGCAGGAACCGGAGTTGATCTCATTTATCTTATGATGTATCACAGGCAGATGAAAAAAGAATTAAAACTTGGATCGGGTAAGATAAAAATACTATTTTCAGAAGGCATTGAGAATGCTTACAAAATTGCCGGTGATCGCCTGGTCTTAAAACTGGAAACATATGACTGGAATAAAGGTGAGATAATTCCACTAAAAGAGATGGTGGAATTTATTGATCTTATTCCATCCAGGATAAAACGTATATGTTTTACTCCAGTTAAAAATGCCGGAGAACGATATTTAAATGGGCTTAGGAAGGCAGCAGAGAATTGAAATCAACTCCTGTTACAGTTACAATTAAGAAACAATGAATTGGAAACTAAGATTAGGAGATTTTTTGTTTAAGTTCAGATCATTTACCCCTGTACCACTGATAATAATAGTATTTGTATTTTTTAAGCCTCAATTAAACCCTGTAAATAATATTTTATTAATCTCTATAGGGCTTTTTGTTATGATCTCAGGTGAACTGATAAGAGTGGTCTCCGTAGGATTCTCGTTTTCCGGAACTTCAGGGAGAGAGAATTTCCTGAGGGCCGACAGCCTGAATATATCCGGAATTTATTCTATTGTCAGGAATCCTTTATATATAGGAAATCTTCTTATCTATTCGGGACTGCTGATAGTATATTCAAATTTGTATGCACTTATATTTTTTGATATTCTTCTAATTGTTCAGTATTACTTTATTATTAAATCAGAAGGGAGCTACCTTATTTCAACCTATGGTGAAGAGTATTTAGATTATAGAAAAAAAGTAAATTCTATTATCCCCGGATTTAAAAATTATAGAAAACCTGAAAACAGATTTGACAGTATGAAAGTTATATTTAAAGAGAATGATTCTGTTTTTAATGCTATTGTAATATTCGGCCTTATAATAATGTACAAAGGATATATTTTGACTGGAAAGATCCTGTATGGTAAACCTTTTTCAATATATTTCGGTGTACTTATAATTTCCTATATACTTATCAAATTATTAAAGAAAAGAATTTTCTAAAATCTTCAAATGTTAAAATTTGACATTATATTTTTATGTGGTTAAGATTTATTTAAAAATCCCTGGAGGAATTTATGATTAAAAAGTTAATTTTAGTTTTTGTAGCTGTAATGCTTGTAATACCCTTGGCCGGCGGAGTACTTAAAGGTGTCAAAATGGATGAATCCATAACTGTAGATGGTAAGACCCTGTTGTTAAACGGCATGGCGTTGAGAAAAAAAATGATATTCAAAGTATATGTTGCCGGACTGTATTTACCTGCAAAAGAGAAATCAGCTGAAAAAATTCTCGGAACTGATGCTGCAAGAGTTACTATAATGCATTTCCTGAGAAGTGTTGGTGCAGGCAAGATTAATGGCGGATGGTATGACGGGCTGGAAGATAATACCCCTGATCATTCTAAGGAATTAAAAGCAAAATTCGATGTTCTTGCTAAATATATGGAAAAAATGAAAAATGGTGGAAAAATAGTATTTACCTATCTACCTGAGAAAGGAACTATTGTAAAAGTAAATGGTAATGTAAAGGGTACTATTGAGGGAAAAGATTTCGCAGATGCTCTCTTTGCCTGCTGGATAGGTGAAAAACCCGGTCCAGGGAAGAGTTTTAAAGAAGATCTCTTAGGCCTCTAATATTCTATCTTTCAGGGCACTTTCTTTATTGAAGTGCCCTGACGGGTAGCTATAATCAATTTTTTAACCCCACTTTTTTTAACTATATCCATGATCTTCACTACCTTTCCGTAGGGTATATTTGTATCCCCTTTCAGAATAAGGCTCTCATCTTTCATCTCAACCAGTGTACTTTTCAGATTTTCCTCCAATTCATCCAGGGATAGTGATTTCTCGTTCAGAAATAATGACCCGTCACTCTTAACAGACAGGGTATATTCACTTTTCTTTACACTCGGGGCACTTTGAGTTTCAGGAAGATCAAGTTTTATTCCCGGATCCTCAATAAAGGTTGATGATACCATCATGAAAATCAGCAGCAGAAACAATACATCTATCAGGGATGTTATATTAATGATGGTGCCTTTCTTTTTTTTAGTTTTAAATTCCATTTTATTTTTTATCCGAGAAAGATGATATTCTATTCAATAATTTTGATGAATATTTCTCTATATCCAGTATCAGTCCTTCCGATTTAGAAGTGAAATAATTATATGCAACGACCGCAGGAATACCTATGGACAGTCCGGCTATGGTTGTGATCAGGGCTTCGGATATTCCGCCGGCCATTGCCGGGGCTTGCCCTACGCCCATCATTTGTATAACATTGAATACTTTTAATATTCCCATAACTGTTCCAAGTAAACCCAGCAGAGGAGCTATCCCGCCTATAGTTTCAAGAAGTGGGAGCCCTTTACTTATTTTATGGACTTCCTGTTTCCCGTTGTCCAAAAGAATCTCCTTGATCTCTTCTCTCGGTAGTTCCATGTTCTCAAGGCCTACTTTAATTATATTTGCGAACGGCCCTTTGTGTTTGTCACAAATAGCGATTGCCAGTCCTATATCTTCCCGAACTTTGATGTTATCAAGTATAGAAGTAATCTCCGGGATCACAATTTTCTTTTTTCTCATTGATATTGATTTTTCTATAACTATTGCCAGTGCTATCACTGAAGCCAGGAGCAGAGGGTACATAATAATGCCGCCTTTACTCAGGAACACAAGTACATTTTCCATTTTCACCTCACCTAATTTTTTTACTTTCTTATAAAATATATAAATTTCCCGGTTACTTCCAGAAATGGTTTTGGAAAATCATCCGGAAGTAAAGGGAACGGAGCAGATATTTTCACTGCTTCTACACTTGTATCAACAAGCGATTTATGTCCTTTTGAATTTAACAATGTCAGGGCTTCAAGTCTGCCGTCAGGATAAATTCTGAATCTTAAAAGTGTTTCTCCATCAATTATTCCAAGCCTGCTGAATGCGATCGGAGGAAATATATTGCTCTGGATCCGTCTTTTGAGTTCAAGCATGTAGGGGGCAAAATTCCAGTCATATGTGTTGAATGCAAATCCACCAAGCTCTTTTACCTTTGCAAGAATGTTCTTATGGAGGATCTGATTTCTGATACTTCCACCCGGATTACTGGTGTTTAGTTCGGGAACCTCCTCCATATTTTCACTGATGGAGTTTTCGTTATCTTTTGACTTTTCAACATTCTCTTTTGTATCCGGTTCTGTCTTCTCTCTGGGTTCTTCCGGTTTCCCTTCTCTGGTTATTTCTGGTAGAGCCGGGATATTCAGGTCGCCTTCAGAATATGGGGCTCCCGCCTTAAGTTCTTTTCCGGGATCAGGATTTCTCGCTATTGTATTTTTGTCAGACATATATTCGGGCTTTTGAGCTTTCTTTTGTGATCTTTGATCCTCAGTGGTTTCGATGACCTGCTTAGGTTGTTCATTCTCACTAAGATCGAAAGTGATCGGTTCATTAATTATTTCAGGGATATCACCGGTCCCGAGAAGTGTGAAATCAATTGACCTCTCGGCAACAAAAAAAATGATCAGATGCAGTAGTACTGATACTATGATCGTATATTTTCTGATCTTTTTGTCCATTTAAAATTTTCCTAATAATTACATTATACTACAATATTGCGACGGAAATATAACAGGTCCTTAAAACGCCGTGATGTAATTATGACGTTAATATACTTCTTAAAGTTGCATGTGAAAACGGGGACGGTGCATTGAAATATGGAAGCATTGATATAGGATATGGGATTTTGGGGATGGGATTTGGTAGAGCTTGCAGAGTTCAGGAGGCAGGAGATAGGATGATTATAATAAGCGAGAGTTGATAAAGAAGTAGATTTTTTAAGATAAGTATTTCGCAGCTCTAGCCACTTCATTTACAACACTTCGATGTTTCGTCTATTTACTTCTTAATTTAGAATTTAAAATTCAACATTTAGAATTATAATCGGGGTACGTGGCAAAATTAAAGTGTAGTTTAAAATAGTCTTGACAAAATTAAAGTATGGTTTATAATAGCGGTATGGAAAGGTATCTCGAAAAATATTTATTAAAGGATCTGAAGGAAAAGATAGTTTTTCTTTCGGGACCGAGGCAGGTCGGGAAAACGACACTGTCAAAACAGATCACGGACAGTTTCACCTACCTGAATTACGATTCCTCCATACACAGAAGAATTATATTTAAAGGGGAGTGGGCTCGGGACAGGGATCTGATAATTTTTGATGAGATCCATAAAATGAAAAAGTGGAAATCGTGGTTGAAGGGGATTTACGATACGGAAGGGATACCACCTGCAATGCTTGTGACCGGATCGGCGAGATTGGATATCTACAGGAAAGGGGGAGATTCCCTGGCGGGGAGATACAATTCCTTCAGGCTTCATCCCCTGACCGTAAAAGAGGCTGTTGCCAATCTGAATATGAATGCGGGGGAGGCGTTGTCTGTTATCCTTAAGGTCGGCGGATTCCCCGAAATCTTCCTGAAAGGGTCGGAATCATATGCAAAAAGGTGGAGAAGAACCCACATAGATTCTATTATCAGAGAAGACCTCCTGGACCTTGGAAATGTTAGAGATATAAAGTCAATTGAAATAATGATCGATCTGCTGAGGGAGAGGGTAGGATCAACAACTTCGTTTACTTCCCTTGCAAACGATCTTCAGGTCTCCGTTCCAACTGTAAAGAAATGGCTTACGATCCTTGAGAACCTGTATGTGATATTTCCGGTTCGTCCCTATCATAAAAATATTTCGAGAAGTATTCTGAAAGAGGCAAAATATTTTTTATACGATACCGGTTCAGTAACCGGTGATATCGGGGCGAAACTGGAAAATACGGTAGCAAATGCTCTTCTCAGGGAACTTCACTTTCTGGAAGATGTTACCGGAAGCAGGGTTGCGTTGAACTATGTCCGGGACAGAGAAAAAAATGAAGTGGACTTCCTTGCCGTTATAGACAATGTTCCTGTTATGTTGATCGAAGTGAAAAGTTCGGATGAAAATTTTTCAAGGGCGCTTTTCAGGTTTAAGAAAATGCTTCCGGGTGTCAAGGGATACCAGGTGGTGATGAATCTGAAGAAGAGGAGATCTAAAGACGGCGTAAAAATGGAAAAGGTGTCTGAATTTTTGAACAGCCTGAATTTTTCCCCCAACTCTCTTCCACTTTAGGGGATCGAGGGGCCGGGTTTGGGATTTTGGATATGGGGGATGGGATTTGGTTGTTCATAGTACTCAGAAGTCAGGAGACAGAAGGAGATTGCAGTATTAGTCATTCAGTATTATAGGACTTGTCATT
>JAOZUQ010000083.1:0-1144 GCA_029938635.1 Candidatus Aminicenantota bacterium | reverse complement strand
ACTTGTCATTTTAATTTAGAATTTAAAATTCAAAATTTAGAATTATAATCGGGGTGGTGGTAGATAATTCTCAATGTACATTGGAGTGAGATCAAATTATGTTACGTTTTATAATTAGATTGATTTAGTTTGAGTTATTATTTATAATTTTAATGGAGGTAAAAATGGGATTATTTGATTTTGTAAAAGAGATGGGAGAGAAACTTGATGCACAGATGGACCTGGCAAAAATGGTTAATGAGAGCGGTATCGAAGTTCAGGACATGAAAGCTGATTTTAAAGATGGTGTTGCATCTGTTTCAGGTGTGGTCAACAGCCTTGCTGATAAAGAAAAGATAGTTGTTATGCTCGGAAATATTGATGGTGTTGAACAGGTTGATGAATCATTGAATATTGCAGTAGGGAAAAAGGAATCAAAATTTTATACTGTAAAAAGCGGGGATACTCTCGGGAAGATCGCAAAAGAGTTTTATGGAAATGCCATGAAATATATGGTTGTTTTTGAGGCGAACAAACCGATGTTAAAAGATCCGAACAGGATCTATCCGGGTCAGGTTCTTAGAATTCCTGAATTGGACTGAAAAATAAAAAGGAGATCTGAATGAAAAGAATTACACTTGTTATATTAGCTTTTTTTGTCCTTACAATAGTTCTTCCGATGACAATTATGTCAAAGGATACAACCCCTGTTAAAGTAAAAAAAACAATAAAGAAATCGGATGAAACTATAATTGATCCGACTGTCTACGTGAAAGAGAATGGCAAAAAATTTCACAAGAAAAATTGTAAACTTGTTTCAGGTAAGAAAGGGATAAAGCTCAGTGAAGCAACGAAGAAAGGTTATGAACCCTGCAAGATCTGTTTTAAAACAGATACGGTATATATTACCGAGAAAGGGAAAAAGTATCACAAAAAAGATTGTAAAATGATAAAAGATGCAAAAGCTATTCAGGTAGGAATTGCTAAGGAAAAAGGATATGAACCATGTAAAGCATGTTTCCCTCCTGATAAAGTATTAAAAAAGAAAACAAAAAAGTAGATCTGATATTCACTTAAACACAACATAAAGGGTAGGTGTTTTCATCTGCCCTTTTTTTTTATACTGAAAACCACATATGAATCCCTGCGACATTTGTTGCAGTTG
>JAOZUQ010000037.1 GCA_029938635.1 Candidatus Aminicenantota bacterium | reverse complement strand
TATGCAATTGCCGACCGTTTCCGTGAAAAATTCAATATCAGACCCAATGTAAATACAGATGAACCGGATATTCCCATCAACCTGAATATAAGGAATAATTTCTGCACTATAAGTTTTGATACTTCAGGGAAATCCCTCCATAAGAGAGGTTACAGAATTAATGCTGTTTCTGCACCATTACATGAAACGCTTGCAGCAGCAATACTGAGGATCTCTGAATGGGACGGTTCTATGCCACTTTACGATCCCATGTCCGGATCCGGTACTATCTTGAGTGAAGCCTTTTTAAAATACGGTAACAGGCCGTCATCAGTTAAAGACAGGTCATTCGGTTTTTTTAATATGCCGGGTTTTAATAAAAACTTATGGAGAGAAGTTAAAAAAGATTGTGATAATGGAATCAGAGAAATTACAGAAGGACTAATATCCGGAAGTGATATAGAAAAAATCAATGTAAAGGCAGCAAGGCAGAACATGAATGAGATAAGAGGCGGAGATATTGTCCGTATTACTAAAAAGGATTTTCGTGAGATCGAATCAATTGAAAATTCAATGATAATCTCCAATCTTCCATACGGACACAGGTTAGGAAACAAGGACGAAGTCGGAAAGCTTTATACCGAATTCGGTGATTTTTTGAAACACAAATGCAAGGGGTCAAAAGCCTTCCTTCTATGTGGTAGTACAGATCTTGTGAAAAAAATTGGTTTACGAACTTCGAGGAAGATACAATTGTTTAACGGGCCAATAGAAACACGCCTTATTGAGCTTGATTTGTATTGATTAAAAATTTCAATATTATAGATATTTCATTTCCAATATGATATAAAGAACCACAGGAGAAATTATGAAAAAATTTACTTTAATTGTGATCACAATAATGATCATGCTGGTTTTGGCAGGATGCGGGAAAAAGGATAGTCCGGGAGTTGTTGTTGAAGACTTTCTTGATACATTTGATATGTATGTCGAAGATATGAATAAGAGTGAAAATGTAGATGATGCAATAGTAGCTATAGAGAAATTTGCAAAAAGGATGGAAGTATTGAAGCCGAGAATGGAAGAGATGGAGAAGAAGTATCCTAATCTTAAGAACTCTTTTAAAGGTGGCGCTGATCTTCCGGCTGATCTCAAACAATTTGAAGGAAGAATAAAGGAAATGGGACCCAAAATGGGTGCACTAATGGGCAAGATGATGCAGTATATGAGTGATCCTAAATTCCAGGAAGCTTCAAAAAAGCTCCAGGAATCTATGAAATAAGCTAAAATAATATTTTTTAAAATAAAAGGGGATGGTTTCCATCCCTTTTTTTTTACTTCAGAAGCATCCTTTCAGTGAACATTTCATCGGGAATATCAATATTAAAATCAATTTTCTTTATAACTATTCTCGTTGAAGAGTTTTTCCTTAATTTATCTTCCATTATCATTTCAACAGGGTAATATCTGTTGTTGAAAAGCTTTATACTGATCACTTTAGATACTTTAACCAATTTTCCACTTTTTGAATATAACTCTTCTTTGAGTCCTATATATTTTCTCTTATCAACCCAGATCTTCCTTTTGAAGTATGTCTGTTTCTTTTTTATTGATGTCAGCATAAGAACAAAACATTCATTACCTACCAGAACCTCATTCTGAAGCATTTCACCTCTGTACTCTTCTCTCAACTTATTTGAGCGCTCTGTCATGTCTTCATATGACATGTCGGACCCCATCATACTTTGTCTCAACATATGCCCTGAAAGCCTTAAAATCCTTTCAGCAGAAGGATAGTATATCTTTATTATTTTATCCTTCTTAAGAATTTTCGTTCCTCTATCCCTCACCGGGCTCAGGAACTCAATAAAGGATCTTGTGTTTCCGATCGAATAACTTTTGAATTTTTTTATTATAACCCTTTTCTTAATGGTTATTATCATCTCCATCTCGGCATATGCGCTTTCAAATGTCATGTTGGAATCTATTTTATTCAGAATATCAAATGGGTCTTTCTCCTCAGCAGTAAATTCCGGAGCAATAACCATAAATAGCAAAATCAGTATGAATAATATTTTTTTCATTTTATGCCTCACTTTAAACTTTTAATTTTGATCTGAATGCTTCTGCGGGAAGCATTTTTGATGATTTATAAGCAGGATATAATACTGCAATAACAGATATGAGTAATCCAAAAAAGAATGAACTTACTATGATCTCAAGAGTAAGATTCGGGTAAATGATATTTCCGAAAAGAGCAAAGGGCATATCAAATTTTTCCCACATCTCTTTCCCGGCCATTTCAGCAAAGTTTATCCCGGTTTTCTCCAGCCATGCAGAGAAACCGCCGCCTATCAAAACTCCAAGAGCAGATCCGATCGTACCAATAAACAAAGCTTCAGTAACGATCATTGAAAATACTTCACTGCTCTTCAATCCCATTGCTTTTAAAACGCCGATTTCCTGATACCTCTCCATCACAATCATCAGCATTGTATTAAGGATCACCATTGCAACGATCAGGAGAATTATTCCGAGTATTTTCTGCCAGATCTGTTTTACCATGGGCATAAGTTCACCGATTATCTCATCTTCCTCCCAGGTAAGAGCTGTTAATGAATCGCCATAAGTTCCTTCACCGATAATATTTTTTAACCCCGAGGCGAATTCATCCGCTTTGTCCGAATTCTTCAAATAGATCAGGATCTCATGAGAGGAATTCGGGCAGTCCAGGATCTCCCTGCCTAATTCAAGAGGAATAAAAAGTAAATGTTTGTCCAGGTAGGTATACCCGGTATTAAAGATTCCCGATACCCTGAAAGGTAATGCGTAAGTGGAATAGTTTATATCTGTAGTGACCAGTAGTATCTCATCATTTACTTTTAGCCCCATTTTTTCGGCAAATAACCTCCCTATCAGGACCTCCTTTTTTTCTTTGTTAAAATATGTCCCTGATATAACCATTTCAGCGATCCCCATATGTATTTTGATCACCTCCGGATCCCCGCCAATTATAACACCAGGTTCATTTAATTCATCTTTGCTGATCAAAGCATTGAACTTTACCATCTGGCTAACTAATGTTACATCATCAATTTCCCGGATCCGCTCACTAAGCTTCTCCGAATTCAACACCAGCTCCTCCTTCGGCATTATCCTCTCCAGTCTTGAATACTCCGATGTCATGATCTTCACATCTCCGGTTCTCATCCTCTTGGCTATTTCCGTTGTACTATCCACTATTCCTTCAATATAACTCGATGCAAATATAAGCATTGTTATACCAACTGTTATTGCCACAACTGTAAATAATGTCCTTTTCCTATTTCGTGAAATATTTTTCCATCCCAATTTTAATATATTTAAGAACATGATTTTTCTCCTAAAAATGTCTCAAAGCTTCAACCGGATCCATTTTCGCGGCTCTGCTGGCAGGATAATAGGTAGCCGCTACAGAAATAAATGTTCCAAGCAGAAAAGTGTAGAAAAGTGGTTCAAATGTCAGATCTGCATAGAATGTATCTTTTAAGGGATAGAACGCAGCAACAACTTCTGTATATGTTTCACCAAAAGCTCTCAAAGATATTCCATACACTTCAAGGTACCAACTGCCCAGTGCTCCAAGAATACAACCCAGAAGAGATCCCAGAACACCTATAAAACCGCCCTCAAAAAGAAACACCTTTTTTATCTGGGACTTCTTCATACCTAATGCCATCATCATTCCGATCTCTCTGGTCCTTTCAAGTACTGCCATTAACATTGTATTTATGATCCCCATTGATGCAATAAAAAGCATTATCATGATCATCATGGATGTATTTTTTGTTTTCATCTTGCTGATCGCAAGAAAATCACCTGCAAGCTGCTCCCAGGAAAAAACACTATACTCAAGGCTTGAATCATCTATTTCATTTTGAAGGATATTTTGTACTTCTTTTATCTTCTCACTATCATCTGTGTTCAGACGAATTACAATTTCTGTAACATCAGGCCCAAGACTCATCGCTTCCTGTGCCGCTTCAATCGGGAGAAATACAAATCCGCTATTTACATTCGGATTTGAAGTATCAAATATTGCTTTAATTTCGAAATCTACTGCATTCCAGGTGAATTGATTATCAACTCTGGAAGTAATTACTCTGGCTGTCACAATATCCCCAACACCGAGACTCAGGTCCTCTGCAAAGTTCTTCCCAATAATGATTTGGTATTCCCCCTCCTCTATCCACTCCCCTTCAATGATTGATTCTTTAATATTGAATACCAGAGGATCGAATTCCGGTTCGATACCAACTCCAATACAGGGGAGTTCATCACTACCTTTTATGAGGCTTCCGGGAAACATGATCCTCCTTTCAGCTCCAACCACAGAATCTAATTTTCTAATTTTCTCCATTAACATATTACTCTCATTAAGAACCTTATCTGTAGGTAGTTCATCCTTCTCTTCGAAATACCCTTTTTTAAATATTTTTAAATGTGATGTTTGACTATTTATAATGTTGCTAATGGAATGTTTATCCACTCCGTTCATCATGGTTATTCCGATTATCAGGAGCGCAAGTCCAATTGAAACAGCTGAGAGGGTAATGAAAGTCCTTTTTTTGAATCTGAATATATTCCTCATTCCAAGTTTTATAAGGCTCATTATTCTATCCTCTCTTCTTATCAGACTCAACCTCACCATCTTTAAGCATAATCAATCTCCCTGCAAAATCCATTACCATCCGGTCATGAGTTGAAAAGACAAAAGTTACACCCAGTTTTTTATTAAGTTCGAGCATCAGGTCAAGTACATCCTTCCCCGAAACAGAATCCAGATTAGCTGTAGGTTCATCTGCAAGAACGAGTTCAGGGCCTTTTACCAGAGCTCTTGCGATGGATACTCTCTGCTGCTGACCGCCACTCAGTTCAGAGGGTTTTCTCCCCTTAAGTTCAAGTAAACCTACTTCATCCAGGATGTTCTCTACCTTACGGGTCCTCTCGCTATGAGATATTCCTCCTTTAAGAATGAGGGGGAACTCCACATTTTCAAAAGCAGTTAATATCGGAATTAAATTAAAAGTCTGGAATATAAACCCTATTTTATTTCTCCGAATCAACGCAAGAGAATTGCTGCTTTTTTCACTGATATCTTCTCCATCCAAAAAATAGTTACCTGAAGTAGCTCTGTCCAGACAACCTGTTATATTTAATATTGTCGTCTTCCCCGATCCGGATGGGCCTGCGATTGAAACAAACTCTCCTTTATCAATTTTAAATGAAACTGATCTCAGAGCAAAAGATTCTATATCCCCGGTATGGTATATCCTGGATATGTTTTCAAACTGCAAAAGTGACATTATCGCCTCCGTTAAAAATTTATTTTAAGCCATAGAAAAAAGGCTCCAGTATTCTGTTTGTTTAATTCTCCACCTGATTTCCCCATCGGGATATACAATCCGGATGTAATTGAAACATTCTGGAATAATTCATAAGAAAAAGCCGGATTTAAAAGAAAACTCCCGTCATCAATATTACCGATATAACTGATG
Source organism: Candidatus Aminicenantota bacterium (assembly GCA_029938635.1). Classification (GTDB taxonomy): domain Bacteria; phylum Acidobacteriota; class Aminicenantia; order UBA2199; family UBA2199; genus UBA647. The sequence continues at coordinate 23,042 of JAOZUQ010000037.1, read as the reverse complement.
GATAAAGATGCAAAATCTGACATACCATATCTCAACATCGAAAACAGATATTTTCTCCCTAACGTAAATCTGGTCCCTTCCCTGACAAGATCATAATCGTAGTTATTAAAATCCGCCTCTCCGCTATTGTCATACAAATACTCGCTCATCCAATACAGACCTGTTCCGACCGGGAATGTATAATCCACTCCCAGAACAAATTTTGAATAGGTTTCAGATAAAGTTTTAAAGGATCCGTATTCGATCCACCAGCCAATAAAATTTTCTCCTCTCAGATCTACGCCTACCACATCTTTATATATGCTATATCCGTTAATATAAGTGATCCCTGAATCAATATTAAAAAAAGTCCAATTGAACCTTAAAGCCTTCCCCGATGATCCAATATCCTCGTCCGGAAGAAAAACAGCCGTAACCGATTTGTTCTTTCCCAATGGCGCATAAAGCTTTATGGCATTTACTCCGGGCTTCTCCTCCTTAGGCTCCAGAAAATTAACACGATTAAAAATATCAAGAGGCGCCCAGAGATATGAAACACCCATCGCAATTCTCTGCTTCCCGATACTTAGATCAAAATGTTTAAAATACATATCAACATAAACCCGGTCAATATCGATTTGTTCGTTAGGATCGATCTGATCAACCGTTGTATTTTCGTTAAGACCAGCCGGAGTCATTAAGGAACCATAGATTGAAAAGAAATCAACTGCCAGATTTACTTTGATTTTATCCGAGGGGGTCGATTTAAGCTTTAATCTTAATCTGTTGTAATCCCCTGTCAGTATTTTGTTATCACCCGAATCAATGTTTCCGGTGCTGAAGATCAAAAAGAACCTGTTCTCATAATATCCGGAAAATTCTGTTTCAGAAATAAGATTAATTAGTAATAAAATAATTAAAAAAGAGAGTAATAATATTTTTTTCAAATTAGTGCCTGTCTCCGGTTTCACTTTTTACCGGAGGATCTATTGATCCGGCATTTATATTATACAGATTTCATAATAATTTAACCAATTCCGGATAGGATATTTTTTGTTTATTAACATAAAAACGGATAAAATTTCTGGAAAAATTTGAAAATATGAAGGGGCAGGCGTAAAGCCTGCCCCTCTTTATTGATTGGTCAGTTTGTTCTAAAAAATATAACGGAATCCAAAGAGGATCTCGTGATAATGTTCAAAAGTGTATCCCTCTTTGATCGGAGCTCTGAGCTCACCAAAGATAGATCCTTTTCCTGCTGCGGTTTCAATAATATCAAAACCAACATTCAATACTATATCAAAGTCAGAGTTCCATTCAGCAAGCATTACGCCATCACTAAGTGTAGCTTCTCTTACCTTTGAACTGAATCCGATACCTGCACCCAGGAAGAACTTATCGAAATGTCCATTTACCAGAATATTAGAGAGGAAATGATGTACGAAAGGTTCACCTGAAAGTACAAAGGCTCCGCCGAGTGAAGCAATGATGCTAAACTTTTGAGGAACTATAAAGTACTGAATACCGGCGCGTGCAAATGCAACTCCTGTATATGTTCCTTTTGCAACTCCGGGGCCGCCCTCAACCAGGAAGTAAAGACGCTTTTCTACACGAAGATCAAATTCACAATTATTTGCTGAAACAGCACCATGATCATCGGAAACTTTAAGAAGAATGCCATATTCGCCTGCTTTTTTGAACTTTCTTTCCCAGACAAAAGGAGCAGCATCTAAAACTTTCTTATCAACTTCACTACCATCTTTCTTGTTAAGAATAGTGATCTCAGCCTTTACAACTTTGCCATCCTTATCTGTTGAACCGGAGGCATCCATTGTAATAGTTTTGCCGACCATACCCTTTTCAGGAGTGACCTTAAGATCACAAACCGGAGGATAATTAACTGTAACTTCAGCTGTACAATCAGAATTAGTGAATTCACCATCAACTCCCTGTACTCTGACAGTCATCGTATATTTTCCTGGGTTTTTCAGATCAGCTTTCCAGACAGGATTGTCGGAAGTGATCTTCTTGGTTTCAACCTTTTTGCCTTCAAAAAATATTGTAACTTCTGAAACAGGTGCACACTTAGCACTACTTACATCAATAGTTACAGGTTCACCCGGGTTAACGATTGCAGGTGAAACAACAATACCACAAACAGGCTTGCTGTCAGCTACATGAGCAAGAGTAATATTTCCACAAGCTTTTGGAATTATAACTTTATAGTCCTTGCAGTCTTTCTGAACAGGAATACAGAATACCGGCAGTGCAGCTTTTCCGGCCCAAACCAGGTCTGCTTTATCACGTACCTTTTTTCCTGAATAAAAAAGCATCCATTTAAGAGGAGTTCCGACAGGAACTTCCTTCTCAATTACTTTTCCGTTTGCAACTGCATCCATTATCGGCTGATAGAGAAAATCAGCTCCTACTTTCTGTAATCCCTGCTCAACACGGGAACTATACTTCTCCATAAGCATTTTCAGTTGATCAACGCTGTCAATTTTCTGTCCTCTCTTGAGTCCTAATAAGGGGGCATTACCGACAGTTCTGATCTTAACAGTATCTGCAGCGATCATACTAAAAGAAAATAATATGATTACAGAAACTATCAAAATTGACTTAATTTTAAAGTTCATTCTTCCTCCTGATTAAATAAGTCCTATTAATTTAGTAATAAAATTATATCATTTAAATTTTTTTATACAATAAAAAAAAATTATTTTAATAAAAATACCTGTGACTGATACAGATTGAAATATTCTCCCCTTTTCAGGATCAATTCGTCATGACTCCCCTCTTCAACCACCATGCCGTCCCTGAGAACTATTATCCGGTCAACCATCTTAATAGTGGATAGTCTGTGGGCAATTATTATGGATGTCCGTTCACCGAGAAGTTTTCTGGTAGCATCTTCAATAAATTTTTCTGTTTCCGAATCGATATTGGAGGTCGCCTCATCCAGAATTATTATTGAAGGATTTTTTATAAGTGCCCTTGTAAAACTGAGCAATTGTTTTTGGCCTGCAGATAATTTTCTCCCTTCCTCCAGAACCTGTTCATCATAACCATTCTCAAATTTTTCTATAAAACCATCGGCATGAACTTTTTCAGAGCATCTTTTTACTTTTTCCATTGTAAGATCGGGCTTGAAAAGGGAAAGATTCTCATAGATAGTTCCATTGAAAAAGAACGGGTCCTGGGGAACTACACCAACCTGCTCCCTCAGATATTCAAGGTCATACTCTTTTATATCCCTGTTATCAATTTGAACTAAACCACTCTCAACTTCATAAATTCTGTTTATGAGATTTATAATTGTAGTTTTTCCACTCCCGGTATTCCCGACAAGGGCAATCTTTTCGCCTTTTTCAATACTGAATGAGATCCCGGTGAGTATCCTGTTACCTTTATTATATTCAAAATTTACATTATCGAACTCAATTTTCCCTTCCAGTCTCTCATTGCTTCTGATCGAATTCGGGATATTGTGGATGGTAATATCTTTATCAAGTAATTTAAATGCCCTCTCGGATGCAGCCATTGCAGACTGGAACATATTAAATTTTTCTGCAAGCTCCCGCAGCGGCCTGAAGAACATATTAATATAAGTGAAAAATGCAAATATTTCTCCAACCTTTATAGATTCACCGATAATAGAGTGAGCATAAAAGAAGACTACGATCATACTTATGTTTGATACTATTTCAATAATAGGAAAATATAGAGAGTAGGCATTTATTACTTTCAGGTATGCAGTGAGATAAGTTTTGTTCGATTCTTCAAATTTATCTCTGCTTTTTGATTTATGATCAAATAATATTATCTCCTTAATACCGGTTATAGTCTCTACAAGAGATGTATTGATCTCAGCATTTGCTTTCCTTACTCCGGCAAACCCTTTTCTGATACTGTTTCTAAAAAGAAATGTACCAAGAATAAACACCGGAATGGAAACGAGGGTCAGAAGTGCAAGCTTAAAATTGATCATAAACATCGCTGTCAGGATAAATAATACTTTCAGCAACTCTCCGACTACGGTAACAACCCCTTCAGAAATAAATGCTCTTATAGCCTCAACATCGTTGGTAACATTGGTAAGGGTCTTTCCTACCGGAGTCCTGTCAAAGTATGAATTAGGCAACTTAAGAACATGTTTGAAAAGATCCATTCTGAGGTCCATCAATAACTTCTGCCCGATATACTGGACAATATAATTGAAGAAAAAATTCAGGCCGAATGCAATAACAATTAATGAGAATATCAATAAGGAAAGAGACTTTAAGCCTTCAATATCCCCCCTCATCACATTCTCATCAATCCCGATCTTAATGAGATATGGCTGGATAACAAGTGCAAAATTTAAGAGCAATAATAATATTACCGACAAGACAATAAGCGGGCTGTATTTGATCATATACCGGAACAGCCTTTTCAAAAGCTTCTTATCGAGGCTGGACCCTGATTTTTCCAGGGTCGGTTTATTGCCCATTACTTTTCCTCCATCTGCTGCATTACAGAGACAAGATAATACTTACCCTTCTTTTTGATAAGTTCATTGTGATTACCGGATTCAAGGATCCTGCCATTTTTGAACATATATATCTTGTCACACTCTTTCAATGCGGAGATTCTGTGAGAAGTAATTAATACAGTTCTGAATATATTCTTAAAATCCACTGATCTTATTTTTTTCAGATTCGAAAGGATCTTTCTCTCAGTCTTTGAATCTACACTTGATAAAGGATCATCAAATAATAATACAGGTGATGGATTGGACAATGCTCTGGCAATAGCCATCCTTTGTTTCTGCCCACCTGAAAGAGTTATTCCCCTTTCCCCTACTCTCTGTTCATATTTGTCCGGAAATGAATTCACATCTGTATCAAGCGAGGCGATGGATACAGCTTCTCTAACCCTCTCATCATCCGGTTTTTCCATCCCTATCGAAATATTCTCAGTAATGGTCCCTGAAAAAAGGAACGGGTCCTGGGATACAACTGAAAAAAGTGAATGGAGATTGCTTTTGTCCATTTCTGAAGTATCAATACCATTTACAAAGATCATTCCGGGATCAGGGGTCAGCAATCCGGAAAGGAGATCAAGAAAAGTTGATTTACCGGATCCGACCTCTCCTGTAATACCGATCATTTCACCTTTATTGATCATCATACTTATATCGCTCAGGACCTTCTTTTCAGAACCCGGATAACTGAAAGAGAGATTCTTTATCTCTATCGGTCCCACATCTTCTCCCTGAGGAAGTTCAGCATCTCTTACAGGTGTGGACTCTTTAAGAATATAGTTGATCCTTTCCATTGCACTGATCCCCAATTGGACCATTGACATTATCCATCCGAGTGAGAGTATCGGGAATGTAAGGGCAGATATCATAATGTTGAATTGAAGAAGTTCTCCGATCGTTAAAGATCCGGAGATCACCATTCCTCCTCCTACATATAGGATAATCAGCTCTATGATCGAAAAAAGAAAAATAAACAATGGCCTTATAAAACTTCTCAATTTGACCATATCCAGTTGAACACGAACATACTCACTATTAAGTGCTCTGAACCTTTCGGTCTCAGTTTGTTCCAGGGTATTCTGCTTTATTGTTGTCATTCCCGTCACGGTCTGCCATACCCTGTTATTTATAGTTGCTGTAGTTTCCTGGATCTTTTTAAATTTAGGCCTCAACCTGGGCAGGATCGTAAATATGAGAAGTATCAGGAATGCAAGGAGAGGAACTATTATCATCATTAAAGTATTACTCAATCCAATAAGTATCGGAAAAAAGATAATTATCCTTGATAAAGCATTGGGGACATACATAACAGCAGGCCCGAGTAGAACTCTTACATCATTCAGGTCATTCGTAAGTCTTGAAGAAATATCGCCGGTCTCGTTTTTTAGGAAAAAAGGGTATTCGAAACCAAGAAGTAAATTGTATAACCGCTGCCTGATCTCGTACTCTATTTTCCTTGAAACACTTATAATGATCTTCCTCATAAGGTAGAGAGAGACCGCTTCAATGAATGTATAGATCAGCACATTCACCATAAGTCTTGAGATAATAAAAAAACGGTTCTCTGTTACTATCTCATCAAGAATATTCTTCATAAAGAATGGTATTCTTACAAGGCTGTAGTTCTGGATCAGGATAAAAATAAAACCACTAAGTAATGGCAATGAATACTTCCTCAGATAAGGAAGAAGCGGAGAAAGTGATTTGACCGATCCCTTATTGTTTTTCTTCACCAGACGAAACTTCTCCTAACAAGACCGGTAAAGTTCTTCATATTGTGACACTATCTTTTTCATTGAGAACTTTTCATTTGCAGTTTTAAAACCTTCTTTTATAATCTTATCATAATAGTTTTCATCTTTAAGAATTTGAAGCCCTTTTCTAGATGCTTCATCCACATTCCCATGTTCGAAAAGGAAACCTGAAACGCCATCTTCAATAACCTCAGGCAGTCCTCCGACCCTGCTTGCAAGAACCGGGACACCGCAGGCCATTGCTTCAAGTGCAACAAGCCCGAATGACTCTTCTCTGCTCGGCAGGACCATCAGATCGGATGAAGCAATTAGGCCTCCGAGACTTGAACATATTCCTATGAACCGGACCTTATCCCTGATATTCAGATCCTCCGTCAGAGTAATCATCTCCTGCTGAAGAGGCCCATCTCCCACTATCCAGAGTTCAAGTTGATCCGGCATCTCCAGTTCCATCTTCTGGAAAATCCTTACAACATCTCCCGGAGATTTAACAGGCCGTAGATTTGATACATGCATTACTATTTTCTTATCCATTTCTTTCCCGACATCTGTTTTCATGCCGGGATTGAAAAATTCAGTATTTATAAAATTATGTATACATTTTATTTTTCCCTTCTCAATTCCAAGTTTATTCTCGGAATCCTGAACCAGGCTGTTTGAAACAGCTGTTACAGCATCACTCCTGTTAATGGCAAATTTTGTTATATTCATCATTGTCGGGTGGGCACCCACTACTGTTATATCTGTTCCATGAAGAGTGGTTACACATTTAACATCCTTCCCGGAAATATCTTTTGCCAGAAGTGCAGATAAGGCATGTGGAAGTGCATAATGGCTGTGTATTACATCAATTTCGAACCGATCGATTATATCTGCAAGTTGTGATGCAAGCGCAAGTGCATAAGGTTGAAAATCGAAAACAGGATATTCTTTCAGCCAGACTTTGTGAAACTGCATTTTTTCATTATAACTATCCTTCAGACGGAATGGGGGTTCAAGGCCGATGAAATGGACATTATGTCCTCTCTCTTCCGCCATTGCCCTTCCTATTTCATAAGCAACAATTCCTGAACCTCCGACCCTGTGATAACTCAATATTGCGATGTTCATACTAACTCCCTCGAAAAAGATTTTACCGGATCAGGGATCAGGGGCGGGTTGGGAGAATAAAAAGGTTCTCCATACCGGACACCTCCCATTGCTCCTGCCTGAAGTGCTCTTGCATCAAGTATCTCCCAGAAATTATTTGATCGGATCAGGGTCTTTGTCCCGGAATCATCTTCACCTTTACCTGTCACCTGGGACCCGTAACATCTGATCACATCTTTTTTCTTTTCAAAATATGGAGTGATATCAATTATAAAATCCGGGCGTCTTGTGATCATCAATTCGGGGAATTCAATAAATGAGTCAGGGCGGTGAGGTGTATTCTCAGTCTTTATCTTTTCAAGTCCGGCGAGGAAGGAACATTCGCGAACCATTTCACCGCAATATTTATGATCGGGATGTCTTATAAGTTTGTCAGAAAATGAGAAAATGATCTTCGGCCTCACAGTTCTGATAACTTTAATAATCCTGGTTCGATTTTCTCTGTCATTTCTGATGTTACCATCCTCCATATCAAGGGTTATTCTCTCATCAAGGCCCATCATCACTGATGCGCTCCTGAGTTCTTCCTGACGGCTTTCACCTGAGCCATAGGTCCCGGCTTCTCCCATAGACAGGTCACATACACTGACACTATAACCCAATTTCTTCAGGTACAGGATAGTTCCACCCATAAATATTTCCGCATCATCAGGATGCGCACCGAATATAAGAACATCACTCATTGCCTGTCTCCATTAGTTTGATGGAATTATCATATCTGTCATAGATCCGTTTAATGAACTCCCTTCCACCATAAAGGTTCATATAATAGAAAACATTAAACACCCTCTCCTGCTTCTTCCCGAAGGGGCGTAAATGTTTATACAACATTTCTATCTGTCGAATAACGCTTTCACTCTTTTCTTTCTCTGATTTACGTTTAATTCCTATAAGTTCCTTTATTTCACTTTTCAGCTTCTTTCCGAGTTTATCAGCTGAAAGCCCAATATCTTTAAGCTCTGACATCAGATTTTCAACGATCGTACCAGATCTTAAAATCAGTTCTTTTTTGTCAAAACCGGTCAGGTCTTTGAGTTTCGATCTGATCATTTCATCCCTGTTTATCCTGTAAAGGTCTGAAATATTAATCCCGAGCTTCCCGAATACCCTTTTTATTGATGGTTCCAGAAGATCAATACTCATTCGAGGTATCACTTCAGCCGGTTTCACATTGTGAAATTTAAAATTCGGGCCCAACTCATTCAAATACTTTACTTCACCCGGGCCGGCTATATATGATGCTGTCAAAAAATATGCATCCTGGCAGATGCTTCTGGTTTTAAGTGAAGGTACTAATACAGATGAAAACAGATCTGCCTCATCTCCTTTCCTGTCCACATACTTTCCCCCTTTTTTAAAGACGGCTCTTCTTTTGTTTCCTTCCATATAGAAGAGATTACATTGTTCCCCTTCAGAAGTCCTCTCCGCTTCATTCAGCAGGATCTGCCTTGAAAATTCTCTGAAATCTGCTAAAGAGGGATCGAAGATCTCGAGGTCAAAATCCTCAAAAAGTTTAGCCGCAAGACATGCGGAAGCTTCTCCGAGGGTCCTCCCCGGAACATAACAATCAAGGGCCATACCCTTCAACTCTGATGTATGTTCAGTAACTATAATTGTATTAAAGAATTCGTTGAGAATAGAGACTAGTTTCTTATCAACTAAAATACTACCGCAGGAATATCCTTTTGAATCAATATCCCATTTCAGCGATCTGAGATTTTTATCTGAATCTATATAATGTATTTGATTTATTTCATTGAAATCAGCATCATTTGTCTCAAGCCAATAAACGGCTTTCCCCTTACTCTTTTCTGCATAATGGAGAGTACCCAGGGCTTTGTAAGTTGTATAGAGCGGGCCGCCGAGGAGTCCCAATTGCTGCCCGGTCACGAATGTTGCCACTTCATTTTCTCTCATTTTTCCAGGTTCCCTTAAAATTATTATATTACTTAAATGGTTCAAATACAATTTGAATATAGTATCAGATAGTATACTCATTTTTTTCGAAAAAGTTATCCAGTTACATTTTAAAACAATTTCATTTCCAGGGACGGTCTTTTGATTCATTGAAGTAGTGTGTTAGCATTTACCAATGAGACATGCACGACTTACATGGATAGGAGCATTTCATCATATTACAAACCGGGGAATCAATAAAGAAAAAATATTCTTAAGTGATGAAATGAAATCAAAATTTATTAAATTGCTGACTGAAAAAACAGAAATTTACAGAATACGTGTATTTGCATACTGTATTATGGATAACCATTTTCACTTAATACTTGAAAACAGTAGTGGAAGACTTTCTGATTGCATTAGAGATGTCAGTAGTAAATATGGATTTTTTTATAGAGGAAAAAATGGAGGAAGAGGTTATGTATTTCAGGATAGATTTGATTCAACATTAATTCAAGACGAGGAGTATCTGCTTGCATCAATTCCTTATGTAATCCTAAATCCTGTAAAAGCAAACCTTGTAGACAAGTTTGATAAATACTTCTGGTCAAGTGGCTCATTATATTTTTCAGGAAAGAAGAGTTTTATTGATAGTGAATTTATTGAGGGCCTTTTTTCCAGTAAAGATAATTTTTATAAGATTATGCAATCTTATCAAGAACCCAAGTACAAAGTCCTGCGGACAAAATTTGGTCAATTATCTGGAGATAAAAATTTTATCAATAAAGCTGAAAAGAAGTATGATAGAAGAAAATCTGAATCGGTGAAAAATAATAAGAGAAGTGATGATCAGTTCTTTGAACCGGTTGAAAAAATAATTTATGAATTCGAACACAAGCATGAAATAAAATTAGATAAAATAGATACATGCTCAATCAACGGTAAAAAACTGAGAGGGGAGTTTTTGGTATTATTGAAAGAATTGAGTGGATTGAAATATAAGGAGATAAAAGAATTTGATCTGTTTAGTGATCTGTCATTTTCTTCATTAGGAAGTTTATATTTCCACACAAAAAAAAGAAATAAATGAAACATACAAATCAATACTTCAAAAGACCGTCCCTCTGATCTGTTTTCAATCAAATTTAATTAACCTCAAAAAGTTGTCATATTGAATATCGAATTCGAATAAACTAAAATTGAAAAAGTTTTATGGAGATAAAAATGAAAAAAAATCTTGAAGAAATTATAGATTATATTGAAGAAGTAAGATCTGATATAAAAAATTATGTTCAGGATAAAGAAGATAATTTGTTGAAAAATAAAAATAATTCAAACTCATGGTCACCTGCACAGATCCTTGAACACCTTTACAAAACAGAAGTATATATTACTGAACTTTTGATAAGGCAATCAGGAAGAGCAAAAAAAAAGAATATGATAGTCAAACCCGGCAATACTTCCTTTCTGCATTCCCTTGACGAGATGGAGATCGAAAAAGTGAAAGAGAAGATCAAGGCTCCTGAAATTGCTCTTCCGGATGAATCAATAGAAATTGATAACATACTTGAAAAAATGGATGCTTCCCGAACTGAACTAAATAAAGTCCTTGTCGAATTTTCAGAATATGATATGGGAGGAATCGAATTTCCTCATCCCACCGGCAAAAGGATGAACATGATCCAGTGGGTGTTATTCCTGGGCAAACATGAAGAGCGACACTTTAACCAGATCAAATCATTATTGGGAAGGGTATCTGATGCCTGAGAAGCTGAAGAACTTGTTTTTCACAAAAGAGTCGGTTAATAAATTTGCAGATTCTTTAAGTAAATTTCATCCTGAATTCAATAAAGATAAATTCAATGATCTCGTCTATAGCGATGAGTGGGAAGAGCATGAGTTAAAGCAGAAGATGAGGCATGTCAGTATTGCACTCAAGGAAGTATTACCAGTAGGTTTTAAGGAAGCATGTAATATATTAAAAAAGGCAGCTCCTGAAATAAAGGGATTTGAAGCTATGTCACTTCCGGATTATGTTGAAATTTACGGGTTGGGGGATCCGGATACATCCCTTAATGCATTGTATGAATTTACAAAATTCTCTTCCTCTGAATTTGCGATCAGGCCGTTCATCATAAAGTATTCTGCAAAAGTGATGGAAAAAATGACTGAATGGTCAAAAGATCCTAATACTAATGTAAGAAGGTTTTCAAGTGAGGGGTGCAGGCCGCGCCTTCCGTGGGCGATGGCATTACCTGAATTTAAAAAAGACCCGGCTCCGATAATACCGATCCTGAAGAACCTGAAAGACGATGAATCAGAGTTTGTGAGGAGAAGTGTTGCAAACAATCTGAACGATATTTCAAAGGATAATCCCGATAAAATGATTGATCTTTGTTATAAATGGTATGGAGATTCAGATAGGACAGATTGGATAATAAAACATGCATGCAGGACATTGCTCAAGGCTGGAGATAAGAGGGCAATGAAATTATTCGGATACGGAGAAACAAAAAACATCCATATCAACAATCTCCATTTTGACAAATCTACAATTACCATAGGTGACTATCTTCATTTCCTTTTTGATCTTGATCTGAAAGAGAAGAATTCTGTAAAGATCAGGATCGAATACAGGATTGATTTTAAAAAAGCCAACGGTAAATTATCAGGAAAGGTTTTTAAGATAACTGAGAACAATTTCAAACCGGGCATCAGAAAATACAATAAAAAACACCTCTTTGCGGACATGTCCACAAGAAAACATTATCAAGGTGAACATTTCCTGACAATAATAATAAACGGTGTGGAAAAAGCATCAGGACGATTCGAGTTAAAATAGATTGTGATTATAAATATAGAATACTGATCTTGTCTAAAACTTATCTCTTTTCGATCTCTGAATAACCCGTTTCAAGACAATTAGATACCTGAATCCTGACAGGATCATTGCGGTTCCTATCCCCATATAAAGGACAGAAAGGTAAACCTTGGGGATTATTGTTGAATGCCTTATAAATGACCCCATAAGGATCATTATGCTAATAAGGAGATAGCTCCTCCATGGGAAAAAAGAGAAGAGGCATCTCTTACCATCCATAGGAATTATCCGCTGAATATTCTTGTTTACAATTTTGGAAAAACCGAAAATATGGATCAGGACTGATAAAAACAAACCAGCTGTTCCAATGATAAGTATTGTTTTCAACTCTTTTTCTTTAAGCCATGAATAAGAACGGTAATTCAGGAATATCCCGATAACAATCCATAATATTCCGGCAAGAAGCAATAAAATATTTTTGGGGACACCCGGCTTCCACTTTTCCAATTCGGAATTTATCGATTCAAATCTCATATAACATTATAATAAAAAGAACAAAACAAAATCAAAATATTTTTTGAATTTTTTTTTTGAGATATTATACCGGGTAGTTATCTGATAATTATTCCTTTTTTTTTTGATAATGATATAATTGTTTTTTATAACAATATAGAGTTTTAGATCATAAATGAGATATAAGAAAAATGCCGGATTGGGTTTTAAAATGAAACGCTTGCATTGGTATAAATCGGGCTCAATTAAGACAAAAGATATCTGGATAAAGGAGAAAAGGATATGACAATCAAAAAAATTCAATTTTTCACAATCAGTTTATTTGCTTTAGTATTGATTTTAGTTTCCTGCAGCAACGGAGATAATGCAACGGGAACTGAGGGTATTACCAATCCGGTACAAAAGAGTAGTTCTAAGTCTACACCGGTCGACAAAGCTCAACCGGAAAATGGTCAGGCTGCTTCATCCATATTGAAGAATGGACAAACTTTTCATTTCGGGAAAATCATCTTTACGATCCCTCGTAATTGGGAAAAAGATTCGAGAACAGATGTATGTTATCCTTCTTCATCTGACAAGAATATACCGTTACCACCGGTAAGCCTTCACTATGGGAACATACCATTGATGCCGGGCAATACACTGGATAATCAGGTACAATCACATATAGGAACAAAACCTCTGAAAATAAGTGAATTATCTATTTGCGGATATAAAGGCTTTGTCTGCCAATGGAAATCTTATAATCATAAACATATAGGAATCTTCCTTGAGGAGAAAATGGGAGGAAATATGGGTATGATCCATTTCATAAAATGTCAGGCCCCTGCTTCTTCATATAATTCTCATGAAGAAACATTGAAAAATATAATTGCCAGCGCTCGATGTAAATAATTAGACTTCATTAAAGAGACAACAGGAAATGAATAACAATATAAAGATATCTTTTTTTATAACACTTCAGGTTAGAAGTAAGTGGGAAATTAATTATAATGAATATAGTTCTAACAAATAATAGAGTTATCATAAAAATTTCATTTTATGAGATATTATACTTGTTAATTGTATATTGATAGCTATAGTAATTAAAAAACAGGAGAAGATTATGAAAATGAAACTCATATTTACAATAATTTTTATTGCACTTGTCATTCCTGCACTACCTCAGGTGAGAACCCTGAAACCGACATTACTGACAAAAGCTAAGCCAAAGCTAACAGTAACAGGACATGCGCAATATTACGGGAATGCAAAATATATTTCCGCTTATATCACACTGAAGCTGAAGGGGAGGCCTCTCAGTAATGTGAAAGTCAGGATCAATGATTCACTTATGATGAATCATGGAGACGGGAACTATGGCGGATCTATACCTTCTACTTACAAAATAAGACTTGGGAATGAGTTGGTTTTTACAGCTGAATTCCCAAAAACCCTTTATCGAACTGATTATCCTCCTCCATTCACCGGAAAGATCGAACTCGGGTCATACAAAATCTCTAATATTATAAATTGGGTCTGGCCTAAACCGGGAGAAACACTTCCTATGGGGAGGTTCCTTACATATCTTTTTGAATGGAATTTTACAGGTACTCCGGCCCGTACCGAGTTTTTCATCAAAGATAAAAGTACAAATAAAAAAATATACACAAAGATACTTAGTGCTGAGCAGCAGAGTGTGATGGCCGGACTCTTCAAACCTGGGAAAGAATATGTCATGGGTATGTGGGCAGTTAGACCAATAGATAATTTCAAATTATCAAAATATTGTGCACGGGGGTCAAAGATAGACTGGTACTTCTCCTCCACAATGGTATTTAATACAGTGAAAAGCTTAACTCCCTTAATCCGTAAATAAAAACTACTTAGATCAGTTTTTCATGCCCGAATAATAGATCGAGTTAAACAGTAGTTTGAAGGTGGCAAAGGTTTGTGCTCTGTGCTGAATTCTTCCGCCAAAAACGATCACACTACCTTTATAGTAATCAAATACCATTGAAGCTACAGCTCTGTTGAGATATTTTTCACCCTTTAAATATCCACTCACAAGATGAGGCCCCTTGCTGCTGAATCTTGAAACGACCCTCCTTTTTATATTGCTGTTTATCGGCATGGAGGTCCGGAAAACCGGACTGTGTGAAAAGAACAGGATATTATTCTCTTCCATTCCCCAGGCGATCGGATCATCGGTATTTATATTGACCCTGAGTATTGATCCGGGGCAATAAAATTTATCCCTTCCGATCTTCTGCAGAATATTATCAAAAGGGAGATTCAGGTCGATTTTTGCAATTTCATAGGCAGAGTCAAGGAATATTGCAGTTCCCCCGGTCTTTATAAAATCCTTCAAATTTGAGATTCCCTTCTTCCCTATACCACCTTTATATTTTGGAGGCATTTTTTCAAAATACTTTCCCCAGTATCCCCTGTAAGTCCCTTTTACAATTGTATCTCTATTCATATCTGGAAATATTACAGCATCAAATCTTCCCGGAAAATTCTTATCCTGAATATCTTTGTTGTGAATTACAGTATATTTGAACCTGAACTCATCCAGAACCCACCGGGTCCATCCCTCATCCATGCTTGAAAGGAAAGATTGATAAATTGCCAGCCGGGGGGATCGGAGCTCAGCAAGGGAACCGGATTCAAATTTATCAATAACTGCAGCTATTACTCCCGTCCCTTTCAGAATCTCACTAACTGAAATTTTACCGAGGTCAGACCTTTTAATTACATAATCGCCGGGCTCTATTTCTCCCTTTTTGAGATTTCGGAATACCCGTACATTTTTCTTAAAAAGACGATTAACAGCAATAACACTCCTGTTGTTTCCTGCAGGCAGAACATAATAAGCTCCATCGACTTCAGATATTTCTGTTTCATATGTGATAACACCGGTCTCTTCCAAATCATTTATGTCCGGGCTGAACTTCACTTCTTCATAAAACACGCCCATCTGAATTGGAAGTGTCCATCCTGACGAATCATAAGGTTCAATTATCGGACCATCCCTCATATGTTTAATTTCAGGATATACCTGCCTGCTCATCATTACCTTTACAAAACTGCCATAAGGCTGTGACAATGGTATATAGAAGGATCCTGATCTGAAAATCCTGTCATCCATGGTAATATCCTTTTTCAATTTATAAACTCTTACACCGCCTTCTTTTATCCTTTTCAAAAAAGAGACTACCGAAGATCTGTTTACTTGAGAGTTATTTATGATGTAGCCATAAACAGGCCCCAGTGAACCTTTCTTGATACTTCTCAATCCGCTGGAAAGGAAATTAGAGAGAAAGCTTTTTCTGTTCTTCGCAACTATTTCGGTAAGAGCTTCCGCAGCTATTATCTCATAATCTATTATATCCCTGATATGCCACCAGCCTCCATTCCAGGGATCCGGAAAATTTACCTGCTTTTTATATTCAGGCAGCCCTTTAGACGCCACCCTGAGTTCATTTTGATCTATATAAAGTGGAGAAGCTATTGCAACACTGGCGAGCTCTGTCAATATTCCGACAACATTCTTATACCATGCGGTGTTTTTTGAACCTCCCGGCCAGTAAGCATCAAATGCATATCCGGATGCGACCCCTTTCTTCCCCTTTTCCTGAAGCTTTAATGCCATAAAGGATCCAATTATATCAGTTTCTCTCAGGAGGAGAGGGTCGAGGTTTTCATTGAGAGGATCCTTAAAAGGGGGAACGAACATCCTTGGCCCTATCACACCCATCTGGTGCATATCAAGAAAAACCTGAGGGAAATATTTTTTATGAAGTACAGAGTTAACAACTTTTGTTTCTTTCAGGTTTAACATGAAAAAATCCCGATTTGTATCATGCCCTGCATAATGGTGATACAGATAAGGGAGCGGCCCTCCTTCAAATTCTGTCCCGAGATATTTCTCATACCATTCTGATACCATTATATTTCCATCCGGATTGATCGACGGCATCAGCATTATTACTGTATTCTTCAGGATATTCTCAATCTCCGGATCTGAATTTACAGCATATTTATGAGCAAGGATCATCATCATTTGTGCTGAAGCTATTTCAGTAGAATGGATAGTACCTGTAATAAGAATAAATACTTTGCCTTTTAATATAAGCTGATCTATTTCTGACTGTTTCAATCTGTCCGGATTTGCAAGTTTCCTGTTTATTTCTATAAGTTCACTAAGATTTTTTATATTATCAGATGAAGAAATAAATAAAAGGGTCATGGGATTACCTTTTGTCGAAATACCTTCATTAACAGTTTTGACCCTCCCTGAATTTCCACCGAGATATTTCATATATTTAACAATTCCGTTATAGTGAATAAGGACACGATCATCACCGATCTTTTTCTTAAAATAATCGCCGGGTCCGGTTAGAGAAAAAAGTGAAATACTCAGAATCAGAATAAAAAATATAATACCTGTTTTCTTTAACATGATAATCCTCCATTAATATCTGAATAATTAATATAACTCTCAGGAATAAAAAGTTAAAGCCCTTTGATCACTTTCCTTTATTTATTTTGGATTCGGGGAGCGATGGAACAGGCCGATAGAAGAACCGCTCTGCGATCTCGTATATTACTATGGACGGATTTTCTTTTTCTATGAGTTCGGGGAAAAAATTAAATCCCCAATCCATCAGAAATATGATCTCTGAAAATGAGGTAGCCATATATTTCTTTAAGATCAATCCAAAAGAATCGTGGATCATTATGGTTTTCGGCAAAACACCCTGATCACATCGGAAATAGCTCGTTCTTATTTTTTCAAATTTAAAATTTTTTAAAGGAATCTGCTCAGGCCTGATACCATTGGGAAAGAATATCCTTTTAAACTTCTCTCCATAAAGTGATCTCTGGAGAGCAAGCATTGAAGCGAGATCTGCTCTGGACAGCCCTTTGATATTCTTTTTCGGAAAGCTCTCATATCCATGCGGGGTAACATCCTTATATATATGTGAGAGGTGATCTATGATCTCCTTATATGCCAGCCAGGCACCATAAAGGGTCCAGTGGGAATCTGTCCGGTGATAGATCTGCTTTATTTTTTTGTTTTTGAGAAGTACTTCCCTCAGATTCAGAACCGGTATATCGGAATTATTCCTGAAATACCTTGTTATCTGATCAGCCCTCACTCCTCCTGTAACTTTTCTGATACTGTCGGGGAGATGCTCTGAATAAATTGTACTTTTATTCGGTACTATTATAAGGAGAAGGTAAATCCCTTTATTCTTCAGGAATTGATACCTCTCCTGAAATAGATGAAACCAATATTCCAATTCACCTTTTTTAAATTTTTCAATGGAAACCGAATAATCAATCTCAGCACCACTTTCATTAAGCCTTTTTAAAAAAATCCACTTGTTCTTCCCCAGGATCACTCGATCTACCGGCGACACACCCAGGTATTTTGCATAAAAAAAATTTCGTTTAAAAAGCAGATCTTTTCTGAACGGAAAATTTTTCTCAAAATATTTTTCATATTCTTTGAGGCCTTTTGACAGCCCTTTATCTGAAAACACCTTTGGAGTTTTTGCCTTTCTCTCCCTGATAGAACTGCTTTTCCCGGTTCCGGTCAATTTGAATAGAACTGGAAGGGAAATAAATAATATAAATATAACCGTATATCTGTTATTGATTATTTTCTTGAAAATTCTTGCCATAATTAACCTAGAACCTGAAATAGATAAAGGGGGAATATGTCCCCCCTAATATTGCCATGATACTTACAATAAAAACTGCCATAAAAAAGAAAAAACTGACCATATCTGAAAACAGACAGGATGCAGATCTGATACTTCCGGGTAGTTTAACAATCAGCAGAGGAGTAAAATGTATCTTTAATGTATTAAATATCGGGAATGAGACCAGAATCCCCGCAATTATTGCGATAACTATTTCAATATTTGTATATAATGATACAAAATGTCTCGTTCCTTCACCTCCTCCGAACCCGAACATAGAACTCAACAGATCATATGCATATGAAGTATCGGGAGCACGGAAGATGCTCCATCCGATCACTACCACGATCATTGCATACAATATTCTCAATGGTTTCCAAACCTTTTTTTTCAGGAATTTGCCCAGCTTCCAATGTTCAATTATCAGAAAAAATCCGTGAAACAAACCCCATATTAGAAATGTCCATTCTGCTCCATGCCAGATCCCGCATATCAGCATGGTAATAATTGATGCGGTATAATAAGCAATATTCTCCACCTTGATCCCGAATCTGTAGTCTGAATCGATCTTTCTCATCATCTTGTAAGCAATAGGGAGGAAAATATATAATTGCAGCCAGTTTGACAAAGTTATATGCCACCTTTTCCAGAAATCTTTAATGGAGGTTGCAATATAAGGATAATTGAAATTCTCAGGGATATTGAACCCCAGCATCTTCCCAAGGCCAAGTGCCATATCAGTATAACCTGAAAAATCCATGAAGATCTGCAGAGTAAATGTAAGTACGCCTACCCATGCGAGTCCGAATGTAAGATCTCCCGAAGGGATATCAAATATTCCATTTACACATTTTGCAAGTGTATCGGCGATCAGGACTTTTTTGCCCATGCCGTATACAAATCTTTTTACCCCTTCCTCGAAAGATGATCTAATTCCACTCCCGGTTACCTCTGGAAAAAATCTCTGATGGAATGTGATCGGACCTGAAAATACTTTCGGGAAAAAAGAGAAGATAAAAGCAACATCCATTGGATCTTTGAAAACAAGATCTTTATTCCTATGTGTATCCACAAGGTATGAGATTGCAACGAATGTAAAGAATGATATCCCTATCGGAAATCCGGATGGCAGAAATGTACGGATACCATGTAATTCAGTCCCGGAAAAAGATTCAATATTATCAAGTATAAAACCGGAATATTTATAGTACAACAGGATCAGAATGTTTAATATAACTCCTGCAGATGTGATTCGGAAAGATAATTTTTTTTTAGAAGTGCCGAATATCAGGACCCCGAATATCCAATTTACAATTATTGAGAACAGGAGAATGAGCAATTGCCCACCCATACCGAAGAAATAGAAGACAAATCCTGCAAAAACAAGGAAGTATTTTTTTGATTTACTTTTCAGGATATTTCCGAAGAATAAAACAACCGGAAGGAATAAAAACAAAAATATCAGAGAACCGAATTGCATTCTTTATGATCCCATTTTCAAATAGTAGGCTAAATCATTACCTGTTTGATACACCATTTATAGTTATGCCTGTTTTCTACACACAATTATCACCCTTTCTGATCTTTCATCCCATTCTGACCCGGCATAATCCCCGAATATTTTCTCCGCTTTAAGTCCGTTAGAATTCATCATTTCAACAAGGTCGTTCTTTGTGTACATTCTTACTGACTCGAAATATTCTTTTTTACCGGAATCACTTTCAAAGATAATCTTCTTATTGATCCTTCCTCCTGTTATTTCTCTCTCTTCCTTAACTATAACACCTTTATTAATTCTGGTAATACTCGTTCTGATAAGGGTGTTTTTTATATACTCTGAGTTAAAAAAATCTATCCAGAATAAACCACCGGGGTTTAGAGAGTTGTAAACACCTGATATAACTTTCCGGTCCTCTTTCTCATCTTCAAAATATCCAAAGCTGGTAAAGAGAGAAAGTATAAGGTCAAAATTACCGGATATTTTTCTCATATCACACACTTCCAGTTTCAGGCCCGGGAATTTCTTTTTCCCGCTTTTTATCAATATTTCAGACAGGTCTATTCCGGTAATATTATAACCTCTATTCTTAAACAAAGAAGAGTACCTCCCCTCTCCACAGGCAAGATCCAGGATCTTCCATCCCTTTTCCGGGACGACTTCCTTAAGGATCAGGTAAAATTGAGAGCCTGCATCCTCCATATTTCTGTGTTTGTAGATAAGAAGATAGTTCTCGTCAAACCACTCACTAAACCACTCTTTCTCCATAATAGATCAGATACTACTTAATCCCATGCTCAATTTTATATGCTGCCCAATTCTGCTTAAGCCGGAGGAACTCATTGAAATCATTCAGCCTCAGGATAAAAGGATTTGTCTGTTTCTCATTCAAGATAGTAGATGAAGGTGCTGTCCCGTAATTATGCCCGGGCCATACTTTCAAATTTTCAGGAAAAGATATAAGTTTTTTCAGGCTATGAAACTCTACCTCTGCCTCTTCTTCAGTATAAGTTCCACCTACCTTCCCGACAAACAAAGTGTCTCCTGTAATAAGATTGTTTTCGGTTTTTATACAAACTGAGTCCGGGGTATGACCCGGAGTATGAATAAACTCGAAAGATATCTTCCCAACATTCAAGACTGCTCCATCGTTAACTTCCAGGTCCCCTCCTCCATTTTTATAAGTTACTATCTTTGCTCCCGTATTATTTTTTAAATAAGCGTTCCCTCCTGTATGATCCGGATGGGAGTGAGTATTGAATACATATATTACATCAAACCCGTAACTCTCTATTTCTTTCATTAGTAATGTAGGGTCAGGAGAAGGATCTGCAACAGCTGCCATCTTTGTCTCTTCACATCCGATGAGATAGGCATAATTCCTGTCTCCACCTGAATTGATTTGTTTGAAAATCATTTTATCCTCATTTGAAAAGTATAGCGAATTTTTCTTTATCGGTCAAAACAGGAATTGTTATATCAGAGTGATACATCTGACTGCAATTCAAAGATCGATTTTATGGGAGTGATATTCCCGGGAAAAAACTAAGGGCCCGGCAAGCCGGGCCCAGATTATTATTTTTTAGATCTTATTTTTTTTCTTAAGCCTTTTTACTATCTTTTCCATTTCAGTTACAAGATAGTTGAGGCGTTTGAATGCTTTCTGGAAAGGATCTGCAGTTGTCATATCAACTCCTGCTGTCTTAAGAATATCAAGTGGAGGACGACTCCCGCCTGCACTGATAAAATCAAGATATTTTGCTCTGTTCTGCTTCTTATTCTTTCCATGCAGGACGGTGTCGGCAAGAGCCATTGAGGCAATAATGCCGGTACTATATGTATAAACGTAATAGTTGAGAAAAAAGTGTGGAATGCCTGCCCATTCGTTCCTGATAAAATCATCCACTTTTACAACACCCTTATCATGGCCATAATAGTATCTTGTAAGTTCAAGATATTTCCGGTCCAGAATATCGGCAGTCAAAGTTTTTCCCTGTTCAGCCATTTTATGCAATGCCAGTTCAAACTCTGCAAAGAGAGTTTGTCTGTACAATGTAACTCTGAAACCCTCAATATATTCATCCAGGAGGAAAAGTTTGAAAAGATCATCTTTCTCATTCTCAAGGAGATAATTGATAAGCAGGCTTTCATTAAAAGTGGAAGCTATCTCTGCAAGAAAAGTAGCATAATTCGAGTTGGTAAAATGCTGCTTTTTTGAAGTGAACCAGGAATGCATTGCATGACCGAGTTCATGAGCCAGAGTCGAAACATCCGAATAGGAACCATCATAATTCATTTTAACAAAAGGATGGACATCATAAAGTCCGCTTGAGTATGCTCCTGACTGTTTCCCTTTATTAGCATATATATCTATCCATCTTTCATCAAATGCTTTCTTTAACCCTTTCTCATAGTCTGCTCCAAGAGGTTTCATTACCTTAATGATCAGCTCTTTTGCTTCCTTAAATGTATAAAGCTTATCAACCTTGGCAACAGCCGAAGCATAGATATCATCATATCTGTATTCTTTAAGCTTTAAAAGATCTTTTTTAAGTTTTAAATATCTGTGAAGCGGTTCAAGATTCTCTCTGGTATATTTGATCAGATTATGATAAACACTGGTATCTATTGAATTGGGATATAATCTTGTTTTGAGTGTGTTTTCAAATTTTCCCACTTTTGAATTAAAAACATGTTTTTTCATTTCCGCATCAAGAAGAACTGCAAATGTCTTTTCAAACATTCTGTGGTTACCCCAATACTTTCTCATAACCCTGCTTCTGCTATCCGGGTTCTTTGATTTTCTATATTTAGCATAATTGGAATAGTTCAATTCAACTTCCTTTCCGTCTGCAAGTTTTATTTTTGCATTGGGCATTTCAACATTATTCAGAATACCGGAAGCACGGCTTGGTGCACTACTGAACAATCCTGTCAAAGAAACTATCCTTTGCTGATCCGGGGGAAGTACATGTGCTTTCATTCTGAGTATCTCATCAATCTCAAATTTATAAACTTTAAGTTCAGGTTCTACTTTGACGTATTCAGCAAATTTTTCTCCACCCAGTTTCAGAATATCAGAATTAACAAAAGAGATCATCGAACCTATTCTGATAAAATATGACCTCATCTCTCCCTTCATCTTCTGGAATAGAGGATTCCCCATATCCATATTACTTCTATTACTTGCATATGAGTATAGCTTGTATCCTTTCCC
>JAOZUQ010000036.1 GCA_029938635.1 Candidatus Aminicenantota bacterium | reverse complement strand
CTTACAAATATGTCAGTAAATTCATAAATAAACTTTCTGTTACTGAAAACCCATTTTCCACTAATCCTTTCAAAATAGTCCTTATTCACATCTGCAAATCTGCTGAATATCTCACCATGATACAATAAAGGGAGTAATAGTAGAAAAACAATTGGAAACAGAATTTTTTTTCCCATTTTTCTATTTTAAAAAGTCTTTGATATTCCTGTAGATACCATCAACATCCAGTTCATATTTTTCAAGTAACTCTGTCCTTGATGCTACATCAATAAATTCATCAGGTACTCCCAGTGGAAGAAGATCAAAATTACCACCATCCTCAGAAATAAACAACTCTCTGATAATAGAGCTGAAACCACCCTTCCGTACACCATCCTCGATTGTGATTACTTTCTTATTCTTCCCGATAGAAGAGAGGATGAGTTCTCCGTCAACCGGTTTTATAAACCTTATATTAATAACTTTCAGATTAATATTTTCTTCATTATAAAGCTTTTCAGCTGCTTCAATTGCATTATAAACGAGAGTTCCGGCTGCAACTATCACACCATCATTACCTTCTCTCAGCACTTCACCTTTTCCATAGGGAATTTCGGTGAATTCCTCCTTAATCTCCACTCCCCTGCCAGTCTCTTTCGGGAATCTTATAAAAACCGGTTTTTTGTATTCCATTCCGGAAAAAACCATTTGCCTCAATTCATTTTCATCTTTGGGAGCCATTAATACAACTCCCGGCAAAGAATGGAGGATTGAAATATCATAAATTCCCTGGTGCGTCGGGCCATCATCCCCGACAAGACCGGCCCGGTCTATACCCACAACCACAGGTATCTTCATTAATACAATATCATGAATAATCTGATCTACTGCCCGTTGAAGAAAAGTTGAATAGATAGCTACAACCGGTTTGACTCCTCCCAGAGAAAGTCCACCTGCAAAATCCAGCATATATTGCTCTGCAATTCCTACATCGAAAAAATTCTCAGGATATTTATTCTGAACCTGGTCAAGCCCTGTTCCGGAAGGCATTGCTGCAGTGAGGGCAATCACTGATCTGTCTTTTTCAACAAGATCCAGGACTGCTTTGCCAAATACTGAAGAGTAGGAAGGTATTGTCCCTTTTTTCTTAAATTGTCCATTTGATATTTCGAATGGTGCTGAAGAGTGAAAAGAACTCGGATTTTCTAATGCCGGATCATATCCCAGTCCTTTCTCTGTTACAACATGAAGTAATACCGGGAAATCATACTTTTTAGACTCTTCAAACACTTTTATCATCTCTTTAAGATCATGTCCGTTAATCGGGCCTATATATTTTACACCAAGATCATTAAAGAGCGATCCGGGAACTGTCATTACTCTGAGCAGTTTCAGTAATTTTCTGGTTCCTGTGACCAGACTCTTTCCCACAAGCGGGATCTTATTGAATATTGATTGCACTATCTCTTTAAGTCGGATATACGGCCGCCCTGTTGATAAATAATTGAGATATTTTGAGATTCCGCCTACATTAGGAGAAATAGACATCTTATTATCATTCAATACGATTATCATCTTCTGCTTAACATGACCGATGTTGTTCAAAGCCTCAAAAGCAACACCTCCGGTCAAAGCACCATCCCCAATCACAGGAATTACATTGAATGATTCTCCCCTTCTATCTCTGGCTATTGCCATTCCGGATGCAAATGCAAGTGATGTAGAAGCATGCCCGGTATTCAACACATCATATTCACTTTCCAAAATATCAGGGAAGCCTATCAACCCCCCTTTCTTTCTAATTGAGAAGATCCTGTCTTTCCGGCCTGTCAGTATTTTATGTGTATAACATTGGTGACCAACATCCCAAATGAACTTATCCTCCGGAGCATTGAAAACTCTATGTAATGCAATTGTCAATTCCACTGCACCTAGATTTGAAGAAAGATGTCCTCCATTTCGGGACACAACCTCAATTATGAGTTCTCTTATCTCCCCGGATAATGTCTTTAATTCTTTATATGACAACTTTTTCAAGTCATCCGGAAAATTTATTTTATCTAAAACATTCACTATTTACTCCTGTGGACCATCCTGCTGATCAATTCAAGAAATGGAGGGAAATCAATTTCCAAGTTCTTTATGAGTTCGAGAACTTCTTTATATTCACGTTCAATGCTTTTTTTTATTACTTCAGGACCGAAATATAAAACAGAATTCGGGCTTTTATTTGAACTATCCTTATGAAGTTTCTTTCCTACCTCTTTTTCATTTCCTACAATATCAAGCAGATCATCAGCCATTTGGAAAGCAATTCCGATCTTCAACCCTATATTTCCAAGTATATCACTTTTTTGTTTATCAAGTCCTGCTATCTCTGCTGCAGAGAGCATAGTTCCTTTTATGAGCTCAGCAGTTTTTTTTCTATGTATTTCATTGATAGTGTCTGAGTCTCCATTAAAAAGCAGATCAAGTGATTGTCCACCTGCCATACCCTCAATCCCGATGCTCTTTGTCAGGATCTGGAGAATACTGATCCTTTTTTCGGGACTGATTTTTGTATTGGAGATCTTTTCAACAGCCATAGTAAGAAGTGTATCACCAGCCAGGAGAGCTATTGCTTCATTGTATTTCTTATGAACAGTAGGCATTCCTCTTCGAAGGTCATCATTATCCATGGCGGGAAGGTCATCGTGGATAAGGGAATATGTGTGAATATATTCAATTGATACTGCTATATCTATGAATTCCTCCGCAGATTTACCAAAAGCTTCCAATAGTGTAAGAAAGATCAGTGGCCTGAGACGTTTCCCTTTTATTGAGAGAGAATAGTGGATCGAGGATTCCAGTACACTCCGCTCACCAACAATACCGCTAAGAAGAGCATGCTCGATTTTATCTGAGAATTTGCTGAAATATTCATTCATATGAAAGAGATTTATATATTATTTTCATCAAAAAATCAAGAAATCAAATTT
This sequence comes from Candidatus Aminicenantota bacterium, assembly GCA_029938635.1. Lineage (GTDB taxonomy): Bacteria > Acidobacteriota > Aminicenantia > UBA2199 > UBA2199 > UBA647. The sequence goes on along the minus strand of JAOZUQ010000036.1, from coordinate 25,602 downwards.
ATAACTGCATTTCAAACTGAATATAAGCTTCTCCAAATACCTCCAGACCTGTAATAAAATTTTGACATAATAGGTAAAAAAATCTATAATTAGGAATGGTTATTTTAGGAATTTCTGCATTCTATCACGATAGTGCCGTTGCTTTAGTAAAAGACGGTCAGATAATTTTTGCTGCACAGGAAGAACGTTTCACCAGAAAAAAACACGATCCTTCCTTTCCATCTAAAGCATTAGAGGAAGCTCTCCGTTTTACGGGGCTAAAAACTTCTGATATCGATCATGTTGTTTTTTATGAGAAACCTCTTCTTAAATTTGACAGATTGTTTTCAACATATGCACAATTCGCACCAAAAGGGATAAGAAGTTTTCTCAGTGCAATGCCTGTCTGGTTCAAAGAAAAGCTGTTCATTAAACAGATAATCAAAGAAAAAACAGGGATCGAAAAAATATATTTCTGTAAACATCATGAATCTCATGCGTCTTCTGCATTCTATCCCTCCCCGTTCGAATCTGCATCAATTCTGACGATAGATGGTGTCGGAGAATGGGATACAATAACCATTGGAAAAGGTTTAAAGAATAAGATCGAAATTGAGAAAACCATTACCTTTCCCCACTCTCTCGGACTGCTCTATTCTGCATTCACATACTTCACCGGTTTCAGAGTAAACTCGGGGGAGTATAAATTAATGGGGTTGGCACCTTATGGCGAACCTGTCTACACCAGGGAGATCCTTGACAATCTTATTGATGTTAAAGATGATGGCTCATTCAGATTAGATATGGATTATTTTAATTATCATGTCGGACTGACCATGACGAACAGGAAGTTTAATAAACTTTTCAATGCCTCTCCGAGGAAGCCGGAAACACCTGTTAGAAAACTCGATATGGATATGGCGGCTTCAGTACAGGCCGTACTTGAGGAGATAGTTGAAAAAATTGTCCGTCATATGAAGAAAAAACATGGTGGTGATAATCTGACCCTGGCAGGTGGAGTTGCACTTAATTGTGTAGCAAATGGGAAGATACTGAAAAAGCAGATATTTAAAAACATCTGGATCCAGCCTGCTTCCGGAGATGCAGGTGGTGCCCTTGGAGCAGCACTATACTCGTGGCACAACAACCTGGACAAGAAGAGAGTTCCGAAAAAAAAATCTGATTCACAAAGCGGATCATTTCTCGGTTCTGAATATTCTGAAAGCGAGATCAAAAACTTTCTGGACAAGAACAAAATTAAATACGAAAATTTTAAGGGTAATACGGTATTCTCTAAAATATCTGAACTGCTTGACAATAATAAAGTTATCGGGATCTTTAACGGAAGGATGGAATACGGCCCGAGAGCATTAGGACATAGAAGTATTATAGGCGATGCGCGTTCGGTAGACATGCAGATGACCATGAACGTTAAGATCAAATTCAGAGAATCATTCAGGCCTTTTGCACCTTCTATTCTGGAAGATCATGTAGATGACTATTTTGATTTCGATCACAGTTCTCCCTATATGTTGCTTGTTTATGATGTACTTAAAAAAAGAAGAAAAAGAGAAAAAGCTTCAGGAACAAATCTAAAAGGACTGGATAAGATAAATATCATAAGATCGGATGTCCCCGCTATCACCCATGTAGATTATTCAGCCAGAGTGCATTCCGTCAGGAAAGATATTAATCCCTTCTACTATGATCTGATAGATGCATTCAATAAGAGGACAGGATGTCCGGTTATTATTAATACTTCATTTAATATCAGGGGAGAACCCATTGTTAATTCTCCTGAAGATGCATTCAGAGTATTCAAGAATACAGATATGGATTTTCTGCTGCTTGGTCATTTTTTAATTACAAAAGAAGAAAAGGATAGACAGAACATTGATTATGAGTGGATAAAAAAATTCCCATTGGATTAATATGGATAAAAAAAAATTAAATACAATTATTTTCTTTTCAATATTATACTGGCTTCTCACCTATATCTTTGTCTTTAAGAAAGGATTGATTTTCAGTAAAATATCTGCTGTTCCCATCATCATTATGATCGGGGTAAACCTCCTTTTTGTAATCTTTGCAAAACTGCTTATACCGGTTTTTGATCTGATTCTAAAACTGACAGGGAAAATTGGTACTTTAATATTCGGGATAATAACAACAGCAGTTTTTTACCTTATTCTGACTCCAATTTCATTATTCAGAAGAGTTACAGGTAAAAAAATGTTGAAACTGGGATTTGAGAAAAAATCAGATTCATACTTTGAAGAGTGGGAAGAATCTTCAGATTTTACGAAGCAGTATTAGGAGAACCACATGAAACTGGAAATCATTAAAGAGATTTTTGAATTTCTTATAAAGAAAAAAAAGTTCTGGCTTATTCCTATTATAATTATTTTATTGCTGATAGGGATTATCATTGTTGTAACAGAAGGTTCAGCTATAGCACCATTTATTTACACTTTATTCTGATATTATGAATAAGACCGCCTTTAAACTAATTGGGATCCTGATAGGGATATTTATAGGACTTCTCTTCGCGGAGATAGCCAGCAGGATATATTTTTCAAGCAAAGACTATACTTCAGTTGGAAAGTATCAGGCACTGGGTAAAACACGTAGAATTACCTCTTCCATAAAAAAAGATAAGGATATTATCAGGATTGCTTTTTCCGGTGATTCATACACATACGGGTTTGGAGTTGAAGAGGGTGAAACTTTTCCTGCAATATTAGAAAAAAAAATAAATGATGAAAATGAAACTAAGGTGGAATGCCTGAATTTCGGGCACAGAGGTGCCAATGTTTCTAAAGAATTAAAAATTCTTAAAAAAAAAATACTTAATTATTCCCCCGATATTATCGTTCATGGTTTTGTAATGAACGACTTTACACATCCAAAGCTGCAGAAAAAAAATTATGAATTTTACAAGAATGATAAGTTAAAATACAGGCCGTTTAGAAACTTTGAAAAATATTCGAGGTTTTTATACTTTCTGGACCAGACAATTTTCACATTATTTGGGAAATCCGGGAAAGCTCAGATTTCCAACCTTAATGATCTGTATGACCCTGAGAAGAACCTGAATTTTGATACTATGAATAAATCACTTGAAGATTTAGTGAAAACAATATCCTACTATAACGGCATTGTAGCCTTTTTTCCCCATTTTATGAAAAATGAATCGGAATATGATTTTTATAAAAATTCCATTAGGATAGTTCGTTCTCTTTGTGAAAAATATGAAGTGGAATTTATTGAACTTCTCCCGGTATTTTCTCACAAGCCTTATTTCAAATGGTGGATACATCCGCATGATCACCATCCGAATAAAGAAGCTCATGAGATCATTGCAGAAACTTTGATGAAGAGGATAGAAAAAAAGAGATGATCCGCTTTAAGGCGGATCGTTCAAACCCCGGAACAAGATTCATTCAGGATTACTACAATCTTTTTTATCCTCCCTGCGGGAGTATTAAAAAGATCGGAGAGTCAGGGATTCGAACCCCGGGAACCCGTTAAGGCTCAACGGTTTTCAAGACCGCCGCATTCAACCGCTCTGCCAACTCTCCGGACTCGAATATTTTATCAGAAAGGGGGTAATGAGTCAATCATATACACCCTTGAAATTGGGTAAAAAAAAGGCCCGCTCGTTAAAGCGGGCCTGAAATATTTTCGATCAATTTGACTTACATCTTATGCTTTCTTAATTCAGTTTCCCTTTCTTTTATTTCTGTAAGATCCTGAACCATCTCATTCCAGCCATACCATAATGTATAATCTGGATTAGAGTGGAAAGCTCCCTGAAATAATCTCATTCTATGCTTCAGATGCATTGTGAACAATATCTGTTCGATCCTTGTCGGAGCATCATGAAAAGTAAGTAGATCCGGGAAGTCATATTTGTAACTTGCAGGCTTTTTCAAATATCCATCTTTATACAGCCCGGCGATTATCCTTATAGCTTCTGCAAAAAGCTTGTCACCTGCTTTAATTATATTATCACTTTTCTTGAGCTCATTTTTTGCAAAATTTTCAGAGTGACATTCAGAACAGGTTTTGATCATCTTATTCCTTTCCCTGTCAAAATCTTCCTTGGTCAACCTTGCCACATCAGCCGCTTTTACAACATCGAGACGGGCTGTTGGTTTTCCTTCAGGATCAAGAACACCAAGTGCCTGTAATATTGTGATCTGATCAGCCTTCCATTGTGGATCTTCGGGCAGAGGTAATCTTACAGCGAGGAAACCCCATGCAGTTCTGACCTCATGATTTCCATCCTGCATATGACAGGTCTGACATGTAGGTGCAGCGGCTGTTTCAGGTAATTTTCCATTCTGTTTTAAAAGTGCCCTTACTCCATGTTTTGAGGTTGAATACATTTCCCATTGCGGGTGATCAAAACCCATGTGACATGTCTGACATGCCTGCGGCTGCCTTGCCTCTTTAACTGAGAAAGTATGACGGGTATGACAGGAGTCACAAGCAGCATGGCCAAAAACCTCGCCGGATTTTTTCAATCCCTCAATCTCTTCCTTTGACTTCAGCCCTATTTTGTGACATGCTCCACACCCTTTCATTCCATCGATCAATTCCATGGGTTTCATATGAGTAGTAGGCATCGCTTTTAATGCAGCCCATCCTAAAGCATGTTTACCCTTCTTGTATTCAGCTACCCTGTCTTCATGACATTCAGCACATACATCCGGGGTAATCGTTATTACTTTGGATACATCTGATGCCGAAGTGTGCCCTTCACCATGGCATGCGGAACAACTTACATCATTCTTGCTGTGCTTACTAAGTTCCCAGTCAACAACTATTGCAGGTGTTAACTTCTTGTGGCAGTCAATACACTGATCACCGGAAAACAAAGGAAACATAAGCAGTGAAATAAAAAATACTAATACTAAAACTCTCATTATATCCTCCTTATTAATTTAATTTATTTTTACTAAATTCCTTATTAATTAAAAAATTTGCATTATTCTCACTATCATTGTTTCGAATATTTATCAGCTGATTTAATGTTAAATTGCTGAGGAAATTATCAATATAATTTCCTAATTTATATAATTCCTTATGGATAGAACAGATGGATTTTTTGGGGCAGTTATTAATTCCAAGTAAGCAGTCACTCAAACTGATAGGACTCTGGATGACCCTGACTATATCTGCAAGAGATATTTGTGATGGAGATTTGATGAGAAAATATCCTCCTTTCGGACCCATACTGCTTTTAATATATCCGGAATCATGAAGCTTTTGAAGGAGTTTGCAAGTCAACTGATATGATACTTGCTCTTCATTTGATAATGTCCGTGCTGAAACAGCTCCTTTTCCATAGTTTATAGAAAGATTGAGCATCAATCGAAAAGCATAGTCAGTTTTTCTTCTTATAATTTCCATAAATTAATTAAGACCAGTATAGTCCTATATAAAATTAAATACAAGTTATAAATGTTTTTTTTTAAAAAACTTAAGCTGATTAAGAAAATTTTAATAAAAGTTCTGAGCTATATTATAATGGGACGTATCTGAAATAAATTCGCCGCTTATTTTAAACAATTATATCCAATGTATTAAAAATAATAGCGGCCACGGAATTCAAACCGGAATTTATTTTGCTTTTCCCCGAAATCACTTCCGCTGACACCTGAAAAAAAAGATATCTTTGCTCGTAATTCCAGGTTTGTCACCGGAGTGTATATTAATTCAGGTGTAACAGAAAAACTATGATCAATCAAATTATAAATTGTAGTGATAGAAGGGAGAAGATAAAGAATATCGAATGGTTCCTTTTGACTGATCCTTAAATATAGATAATCACTCATTGAGGCAAAAGACCTGAATACAGGATTAGTCGTATCCTGTAATAATTCAATAGCTGTTTCATCACCGGTTTGAAGAAATGTCTTGTATGCTTCATCGATATCCAAATAGTATTTTGCAACTTCATCCGAACTTAATCCCCTTCCATTCTTATAATATTCAAAGATAAATGTTATATCTGATTTAGTAAGAAATCGTGAACCAAGTAAATAGCTCACCTTTTCACTTTGTTTTGGATCTGGAATATAAGAAACTTCCCAATGCACCTCTATATTGGAGGAAATATTCCTCGACAAATCAATTCCAAATCTATCAGGAAAATGTTTCCCTGATAAGATCATAAAATCAATATCTGTATTATTTAATAAAAGATAAATCTTTCCTCCGAATATAAGTTGACTCTGATCTCCGAACTCTGAATTGATACTTTCATTTACCGGTAATATTAGAGGAGAGATTGACAATGTTTTCAGGACTCCACTAAAACTTTTAATATATTCAAAAGTAAATACAACAAATCCTTCCATGGCCAGTTCCGGATCATTTGGATTTTTAGGGCGATCTACAAAAGCAACAGGATTCCAGGCATATCCTTTCCCCCATTTTAACCGGATCTTTCCAAGATTAAAACTTAACAAGTTAGAAGGTTTAATGGAAATATAAGACTCATAAAATGATATCTTACTTTCCCATCCATCAAACTTATTAGCTAACAATAAATTTGAGGTGGTTACTACATGGAAAACCCCTTTTTCATAATTAAGATTCAGGAGCAAATTAAAATTATATTCATTTATTGTTGAGCCTTCTTCAATATTATAGAAATTGAGAAAATATGATCTGGAATCTTCATTTAAGACAGATAAAACGGGGCGAAACTCAATATATCCTTTATATTCAATTGATTTTTTTTTCACTGAGGACAGATCAAAAGAATACTCCTCGTCACCAATTAAAAGAGTTGCAGCAAAAACAATGAAGATCAGTATAATAATAAATTTTCGCACTTATCTTAATGAATCAAGGTTCGGCATGAATGAGAGAGAAAACACCTCATCCTTGAATTTTCTTGACTTTAATCCTGCAAATATCATTACTGATTTATATCCTTTATGCAAAGGACTATCTGTTTCAATTACAGAAGGCCTGGTGATTCCTTTCCCAAAGTTCTTAATTTGTTTGTAATATATTGTTTTGATCAACATTGACGTTTGTGTCATACACTCTATCTTTGTTGGAAGGCTCTTTTTCTTATCAACCCACATTTTTAGTTTATCATAAGCAACTGAATTTTTTTTTGCTTTTAAATTAAGTATAACTATTCCATTGGGTTCTTCAGCTGAAGATTTTACGAAGTATTCTTCTGCATAATCGAGCCTTAGGATATCTGCATTATTAAATATTCCTCCGACTACTGATTGTAAGCTTGTAATTCTTACCGGCTTACCAATGTTTGGAATATACAGCCACATATTTTCATCCATGCGTAATGTGCTTCGCCCCTTTTCACTTGCAGGCGAAATGAACAGGGCTGCTACTTTTTCCTTCCCCTTTTTTACTGTAAAAAGTACAAATTCTTTCTTTCTGCCATTTGGTTCAATGTTAATCAATTTTTTGTAGGACTCATATGATTCAGGGTTCAGATTCCTGTCGACTTTTAATAACAATTTATCAGCCTCTGATATCTGACCATTTGTAATTAAAAATAAACTTAACATTAAAACTATTAAAATTAATGTATTCTTTTTCATTTTTATTTCATCCTTTTAATTTTATACATGCCTTAGAGCATCAACAGGCTCCATTTTTGCTGCCTTGATCGCAGGCTGAAGTGTTGCAAAAACCGACATAACGATTACAACAACTGATACAAATATTATATCCCCGATCTTTAATTCAGGTGAAAGTACATATCCTGTCTGCCTGCTGAAATTAAATGTGATTTTGATCAAATTCATGAGGAATATTGAAATCCCAGCTAGAATATTTCCTATAATAACGCCTATAACACCAAGAGAAAACCCCTCAATAAGGAATAATACAAGTATCTTTTCAGGCATTGTTCCAATGGCTGAAATTGTACCGATCTCCCTGATCCGTTCATAAACAGCCATGATCATTACATTCATAATACTTACAAGAACAATAGCTATCAACATTAGCTTAATGAAAATTGTCATGATATCGATCATTTTTGATATATTGTAAAATGGAGATAATTTTTCCCATGTTCTTATATCAAATATCGGTTTCCCCTTTTTATTTTTGCTCTCAGACAAATTTTTAGTTAATTGATCATTAATTTTGTTTAATTTAGAGAAATCATTGATCCGAATAGCAACCTCACTGACTTCAAGCTCTTCCATCCTCAAAATATCCTTGGCATCTTCAATATGAATATACCCATCTCTTCCGCCTGGCCCGGTTACACTCTCTATTATTCCACTTACTCTGAATTGCTTCCCGTTTACTGATCCATCCTTGTTTGTAGCAATTACAACAACTGAATCTCCGGCTTTTACTTTTAATCCTGTGGCCAGAAGTTCGGGAATGAGAATTTCCCCTTTCTTTATTGTTTTCTCTCCCCCTTTTACTCTGGCTAAAAGTAGAGGAATCGTAGCAATCTCCATATCAGGATACACTCCGTTTATCCGAATATTAGTGCTGTCCATATAATTACTGAACATTCCACCAAATTTTATTCTTGGAGATATTGATTCAATTTCCGGAATTTTCTCTGCAATGGACTGGAATTTTTTCCATCCTTTTTCACTCAGGTTCAATGTTAGAGGTAAGCTGTCGATTGATGCCATATACCCTCTTTTGTGAACCTGTATATGACCAAGCATCGAATCCGTGATCTGACCGATAATAATATTGTTAAAAGAACTGGAGGCAGCGATGAAAACCATAACAAATAAAACTCCAATTGCAATAAGAGAAGTAGTCAGGAGTGTTCTACGCTTAAATCTGATCAGGTTTCGCAATGCAATTTTGAATAATTTAATCATTCCGTCCTCCTTTTCCCTTTGAAGTATTTACCAACATCCCGTCTTCGAGGGTAAATAGAATTTCAACTTCACTAACTATTTTCGGATCATGGGTCGAAAATATAAAAGTGACGCCATAATCATCTCTCATTTGCCTCATTATATCTATAACCATAAATGCTGTCTTACTATCTAAATTTGCTGTAGGTTCATCAGCCAGAACAAGCCTTGGTTTTGAGACTAAAGCTCTGGCAACTGCAACTCTTTGTTTTTGCCCTCCGGATATCTGATCCGGATACTTATTCATCTGATCTTTCATCCCGACCTTTTCCAAGAGAGAATGAACACGATCCTTTCTCTCTTTATAAGGAAGATTCTGAACTAATAACAGAGGATATTCAACATTTTCGTAAACTGTTAATACAGGAATAAGGTTAAAATCCTGGAAAATAAAACCAAGGTTTTCCCCTCTGAAAGATGCCGCTTCCCTTCTTGAAAGATCTGAAGTTATGACCCCTGCTACTTTTAGTTTACCTGAAGTTGGTTTGTCGAGACAACCGATCAAATTTAAAAGAGTAGTTTTTCCACTTCCTGAAGGCCCGATGAAAGATATAAAAGATCCGGCTTCGATTTCAAAATTAACTGATCTTAATGCCGGGACCTCTATCTCTCCTGATTGATAAATTTTATTTATGTCCACTGCGGAAATCAGGTTCATTCCCCCTCCTTTTCTAATTATAATATATATCTATTGATCAGATATAGTATTCAATCAACAAATGACATCTCACTATATACGTTATGATTATTAATTAGTGTATCTTTCTAACAGCCCTTACAAATGATCTTTTCCGGAAAAGAGAAACATTTTTTATTCTCCCTTTTTTAAAGCTGATTATCCAGTTGCTGTTTTTACTATCTTTTATATCTGATGTCCAGATCTCTTTCTGAATTATAGAAAATACGGAAAATATATGAAGATCGCCATACCACTTTTTTTTCTCAAGAAGAGAAGCACCTTCTTCTATAGTCGGAAGTCGCCAGTTTGAAAAACCTGCAAATTTTTTATTATTTAATTCCTTTATCCATTTTCGGGCGGAACTTATTGACATAGATTTGAATGATCCCCTATAGTCCCACATCAACCCGGTTTTCCCGTCAATTACTACTTTTTGCTGTTTATATACTTCAGTTTTGTATCTGTTAATAAAATTTCCATTAGGGTTATGAGCAGAATCAAAAAAGTTATATTTTATAAGAGAGATTGTAATTTCCTCTTCGGAGATGATTTTGTTCCTTGTCCTTAATTGAAAATCAGGGAGAATTTTCCGGATTGTTTTGACAATTACCGGAGGCTTCTCTTTTTCAATGTTTTTTTTAATTATTTTATTTGTCTCGGTAAGTTGAACATCGGAACCTTTTTTCATCAGATGCCCGGTTATCACAGGTATCAGAAAAACGGCCAGGAATAACATGATCTTTAATAATTTCCTTCTTACCTTTCGAAATACTATTCCCTTATCATTAACAGGTGGAATATCAGGCCTGTGATCCCAAAGATCTATCAGATCAATAACTTCATTACCACCTGAGGGGCGATCATTGCTGTTTTTTGCCATCATCCTGTTGATCAATTCCTGTAAATTAGAAAGCTCAGTGGGGAGAGTCGGGATGGGATCTCTTTCATGTTTTATCGCAACGGTAATAATATCTGTCCCTTTATATGGGATTTCTCCTGTAAGCATCTCATAAAGAACTACACCCAGGCTGTAAATATCATTTTTCTGGTCCGGAGGCAGCCCTTTTATCTGTTCAGGGCTCATATAAAATGGAGTACCGATCGATGTCCCGGTCATTGTTAAATTTTCTCCTGCTGAAAAATCTTTGGCTATACCAAAATCCACTAGCACAGGTGTATCATCGGCTCTGAATAAAATATTTTCAGGTTTTATATCTCTATGTATCAATCCTCTGCTGTGTGAATAAGCAAGAGCTCCGGCAATTGATTTGATTACACTCAGAGATTCTTTTACGCTGATCCGGTCTCCCCCATCCGGATGGATCCTATCCTTTAAACTTTTCCCTTCCAGATATTCAACCGAAATATAATTAAGATCATCAAAACTTCCGACATCATAAACTGGGACAATGTTCTTGTGGTTAAGTTTTGAAAGGATCTCTCCCTCGGAAACAAATCTTGCCCTTGCATCTTTTTCATTGATCAAGGTAGGCATGAAAACCTTCAATGCAACTTTACGGTCAGATATCCTGTCTATAGCGGAAAAGATCCTGGCCATACCTCCACGGCCTATCTCTTTCTTAATATGATAACCTGGTATTTCCGGAATAGCATTCATGAATAAGAACCTCGTTAAAAGAACTTATACATTTATAACATAACCGGTATATATATCCAATATTTTAAAGAAAAAACGAACTCAAATCTCCTTATTTAGCTCTCTTTTTCTTTCTTTTTACTGAAATCAAATGCATTATTCAATATCGAAGTTATACTGGCTAAATCAGTAAGATTCGCGGGAATGATCATCGAGTTGCTCTCTTTTGCGAGAGATTTGAACGATTCGATCCAATCTAATGCAATTCTCATACTAACAGCATCTTTTCCGCCTTCCTGATTCATAGCATGCGATATTTCTCTGATCCCTTCAGCTGTTGCACGGGCTACCTCGAGAATTGCCGCTGCTTCACCTTTGGCCTCATTTTCCCTCTTTATCCTTTCTCCTTCAGAATTCTCGACCATCTCCTGTTTTACACCCTGCGCTCTGTTGATCCTTGCAATTTTGTCGCCTTCTGAAATTGCGATCTGTTCCCTTTTCTCTCGTTCAGCACGCATCTGTTTTTCCATGGCGTCCCGTATTGTCTGAGGAGTATCTATATTCTTGATCTCATATCTGGTTACTTTTATCCCCCAGGGATCAGACGCTTCATCAACAGCTTGAACAATCTGGGTATTAATATTATCCCTCGATTCAAAAGTGACATCGAGTTCGATCCTGCCAATTTCAGAACGCATGGTAGTCTGAGCAAGTTGTACAATAGCATACCTGAAATCCCGGATACCATAACTTGCTTTTACAGGATCAACTACCCTGATATAAAGGACCCCGTCTATTTCCACAGAAATGTTATCTTTAGTTATGCAACTTTGTGGCGGGACATCAATAGCTATTTCTTTAAGACTGTGCTTATAAGCTACTTTATCTATAAAAGGAATAAGAAGATGAAATCCGGGTCCAAGCGTACCTGCATATTTCCCGAGGCGTTCGATGATAAATGCCCATTGATTGGGTACTATTCTGGCTGTTTTAAATATTGTTACGATAACAAGAAATGCAAAGACTCCAAAAATTATTTCCATTACTAATTCTCCTTTTTTATTTTTTTAACAATTAATGTCAGATTTTTACTTCCAATGATCTCTACACTTTCCCCGGGTGGAATGGATTCTTCAGATTGAGCACTCCATATCGTACCCTGATACTTAACTTTTCCTCCGATCTCACCATGCTGAATATATTCGATAACCGGAACGATCCTTCCGATCTCGATATTGAAATTTTCACTACCACTATCACTCTCCATTTTACCTGTAAATATTTTTTTCATATATTTTCTCAGAAGTACCAGTGAAAGAATGGAAGTTATTGTAAATGCCAAAAATTGAAGTGGTAACGAGAACGAATTTCCTATCACAAAAGTGATCAACGAAGTTACAAGTGCTCCGGCTCCGAAAAAAATAATTACAAGTCCCGGAATAAAAAACTCAATAAATATAAGTACAATCCCTGCAATTGCCCAGATCATATCATTTCCCATGATAACCTCCTTTCATTAATAACTAAATGTGCAGATCACAATATTTATTATTAAAATCATTATACTATTTTAATTTTTTTTGGAGCAGTTTTAAGTTTTCTATAATATAATCGATTGAAAAACCTAGATCTGTTACATTCTTCAAATATTCATCAGTGATAGTCCGGAGAAGCGCTCTCTCCTTTTTGCCTTCCTCTTTAAAAGTCCTCTTAACAAAATAACCCTGGCCGGGCTTTGAATACAAATACCCCTCATTATCAAGCTGATAATAAACTTTAACTATAGTATTGAAATTAACTTTTAAAAGTTTGGCATATTCCCTAATGGGGATAAGCTTTTCATCTGGGAATAGGATTCCGGAAACTATTTTCAACTTAATTTCTCTTTTTATCTGTTCGTAGAGAGGAACAGGAGAATCAATTTCAATAGAAAACTCTGTTTTCATTTTTTCTTTTGCCATCTCGTACTATTATAATAGTACAGTATAACAATAAAATCAACTAAATTAATTAGAATTCAATCAATAAATATGATATAATTAGTTATTATTTAAATCACTGTTTATAAGAGTTTAATATGGAAAATTTTAAAAAATACTTTGAAAGATACCGTGCATTTGTTGGAATATTAAGTTTATTTATTGTACTTTATTTTGCAAAACCAAATGCGAAATCAATTGCAATAGGATTTTTCTTTATAATGCTGGGGACTTTTTTTCGGGCTTGGGCCTCAGGTTATATTAATAAAAATAATGAACTTGCAACAAACGGGCCATATGCATTATCCAGAAATCCACTCTACTTTGGGAACTTCATATTGGGTGTGGGGATTGCAATAGCCTCAAGCCAATTATATTGCTATATAATATTTGCAATATACTATTTCCTCTTTTTTCCTGCATTAATGGTAATGGAAAATAAAAGAATGAGAAAAAAATTCGGCCCTGAATATGAAAAATGGTCAAAAGGGCTAAACTCATTCTTCCCGGTTATCAAAAAGGTCAACTTCAGCGGATTTAATATTTCTTATTATATGAAAAACAAAGAATATAAAGTTATTTATTTTTCTCTTTTTATAGTAATCGCTCTTATATTTAAAGCACTATTTTATTTTAAGAAAGCTTAATATCAAATAACCGAAAATTTAAAGTTAACTAAATTATTCTGCTGCTTTTTCCAGAAGTTCATTCCCCTGATCTTTAGACTTCAAATCCTGATATAATGGATATCCTGTACCTGCCGGGATAAGCCTCCCCATGGTAACATTTTCTTTGATACCGATAAGTCTGTCAACTTTTCCTTCAATTGCAGCTTCTGTAAGTATTTTCGTGGTTTCCTGGAATGCAGCCGCTGAAATAAAACTTTCATAAGCTAAAGCGGCTCGGGAGATCGGGAGCAGATGCGGCTTCGCCTGAGCCGGCTTCCCACCCTCAGCAACAACCTTCTCATTCTCTTGTGCAAATTTCCATTTTTCAATTATCTGATCAGAAATGAACTTGGTATTTCCAATTTCCTCTATACGGCGCCATTTTATCATCTGCCTTACAATTATTTCAATATGCTTATCATTGATCGAAACACCTTGAAGTCTGTATACTTCCTGAACCTCTTTTATAAGATATTCTGCAAGTTTAATTTCTCCAAGAACAGTTAGTATATCGATCGGATCCAATGGCCCATCCATTAATGGTGTACCTGCCTGAATTTTATCTCCATCTCCTACAATAATGTAAGATCCTCTGGGAATATTATGTTCATCCGGTTTTACATTTTGATCATCTGGAATAATTGTCAGTTTCCTGGAGCCTTTTAAGAGTTTCCCATATTGAACTGTACCATCAATCTGTGCCATTTTTGCCGGTGCTTTCGGTTTTCTTGCCTCAAAAAGTTCTGTGATCCTGGGCAGTCCACCTGTAATATCCTTTGTTTTTGCAGATTCCGATGGAATCTTTGCTAGAATTCCACCTGCATTTACCTCTTCTCCTTCTTTAACAGTTAAATGTGCATTTACGGGGAGGAGGAATTTTCTAATGATCTTATTTGTCTTTTTATCTCTTACAATTATCTGCGGCTGAAGTTCATCTCTAAGCTTTTCGTTACTGATATCGATCACAATTGGTGTGATCATACCTGTTGTTTCATCCCTCTCATTAACAAAAGAGATGTTTTCCTCCAGATCTTTCATTTCAATAATACCGCTCTCTCTGGTGAGTATTGCATTTACAAAAGGATCCCATTGCATTAAAAGATCACCCTTTTTAACTGCCTGGCCATTTTTAACCAATATCACAGATCCATAAGCTACAGGATAGATTGCCTTCTCTCTCTTTTTTGCATCCTGAATCTGAATAGTTCCGGTCCTGTTCATTGCTATCATTTCTTTATCTTTATTTTTAATTACTTCAAGATCTGTGTATACGATCTTACCATCATAAGAAGCACTTACTCTGGTCTGGCTTTCAGTTCCGGAAGCAACTCCTCCGATATGGAACGTTCTCATGGTTAATTGTGTTCCCGGTTCACCGATAGACTGTGCAGCGATAATTCCTACCGCTTCACCAAGATTTATCAGTTTTCCGTTAGAAAGATTTCTACCGTAACATCTCCTGCAAACACCAGCCTCGGTTTCGCATGCTATAACTGATCTAATCTTAAGCTTAAGAATACCATGGTCAATTATTTCTCTGGCTGAATATTCATCTATCAGATCATTATTTTTTACAAGTATTTTTTTAGGATCATCCGGAGACAAAACATCTTCAGCAGCGAATCTGCCAATAATCCTTTCTATAAAAGGTTCTATTTCTTTTCCATTCTCAATAATTGCAGAAACTTCAAGTCCGTTAATTGTGCCACAATCATTTTGCTTAACAATTACTTCAATTGCTGCATCAACAAGCTTTCTTGTCAAATAACCTGCATCTGCTGTTTTTAGAGCTGTATCAGCCAATCCTTTTCGTGCCCCATGAGTTGAGATAAAATACTGAAGTACAGATAGCCCTTCCTTAAAATTTGCCGTGATCGGAGTTTCCAGTATCTCTCCCGAAGGTTTCGCCATCAACCCTCTCATTCCAGCAAGCTGTTTCAACTGATCCTGACTACCTCTTGCGCCTGAATCGGACATAACAAAAAGAGGATTTATATTATCACCTTCATAGCTTATCTTCTTCATATTATCAAACATCTTTTCTCTGATTTTATCTGTGGCTTTACTCCACTTATCGATAATTGTATTATGCCTTTCCCCTGCAGTTAGAAGTCCTTGTGCATATTTCTGCTCTATTTTTTCTAACTCAGCATTAGTATCCTTAATAATTTTTTCCTTTTCAGGTGGAACTACCAGATCTGAAATACCAATTGTAAATCCTGCACGTGTTGCATATTCGAAACCGGCCTCTTTAAGTTTATCCAGAGTCTCAACGGTAGGATTAAATCCCTGAACAAGGTAAATAAAAGATACTATATTCTGAATACCTTTTTTCTTTAACAATCCATTTACAAAGGGGGTTGCTGGTGGAAGTAGACGGTTAAAAATAATTCTTCCAGGAGTAGTTACAAGAAGTCTGTTTTCTCCCTCTTTGATCTCTGTTTCAGGGCAATTCGCAACATCCTGATCATCAAGTGGATATGAATCCAGATTTCTCAATTTTCCTATATATTTTACTCTTATCTTTGCGTTAATATCAATAATTTTATTCTCAAGAGCCATTAAAACTTCTTTCTGGGAACTGAAAATCATATTCTCGCCTTTCAACCCTTTTTTATAGAAAGTAAGATAGTAGAACCCGAGAATCATATCCTGAGTAGGAACTGCAAGGGGTTTACCATTTGCAGGATTGAGAATATTATTTGTTGAAAGCATAAGAATTTTTGCTTCAGCCTGTGCTTCCAGAGAGAGAGGAACATGAACTGCCATCTGGTCTCCATCAAAATCTGCATTGAATGCAGGACATACCATTGGATGAAGAGTAATTGCATTTCCCTCAACAAGATGTGGTTTAAATGCCTGAATTCCTAGTCTATGAAGAGTTGGAGCTCTGTTCAGGAGGACAGTATGTTCTTTAATAACTTCATCAAGAGCATCCCAGACTTCAGTTCTGTTTTCTTCTACCCATGTTCTTGCAACCCGTAAAGTTGTTACAACACCTTTTTTCTCAAGTTTATTATAGATAAATGGTTTGAACAGCTCGATGGCCATTTTTTTAGGAAGTCCACATTCTTCCAACTTTAATTTCGGATCAACAACAATAACTGATCTTCCTGAATAATCAACCCTTTTTCCAAGAAGGTTCTGCCTGAATCTACCCTGCTTGCCCTTAAGAGAATCTGATAGAGATTTAAGAGGCCTTTTCTGAGAACTCATATAACTCTTATTTCTTTTCTGGTTATCAAATAATGCATCAACAGATTCCTGCAACATCCTTTTCTCATTTTTGATGATAAGTTCAGGAGCTTTCAGATCGAGTAATTTTTTTAATCTGTTATTTCTGTTTATGACACGCCTGTAAAGGTCGTTAAGATCAGAAGAAGCAAATCTTCCTCCGTCAAGTCTTACTAGAGGTCTCAGATCCGGCGGTAGTACCGGAACTATGTCAAGTATCATCCATTCAGGTCTGTTACCGGAATTAAAAAAATCTTCTGTAAGTTTCAGGCGTCTTGCCATAATTTTCTTTTTCTGAATTGATTTTTCAACACTAAGTCTTGATTTAAGATCTGTTACTTCCTTCTGCAGATCTATATTTTTTAAAAGTTCGTAAACAACTTCTGCACCAATCCCAGCCTTAAATGAATCTGAACCATATTTCTCAACAAGATCCATATATTCTTCTTCAGAGAGCACCTGTTTCTCTTTAAGATTTGGTGCCTCTCCGGGATCTGTAACAATATAATTCTCAAAATAAACTATATTTTCAAGAGCTTTTCCGGTTATTTCAAGTAATACGGCAATTCTTGAAGGTACTCCTTTAAAAAACCAGATATGGGCAACTTTGGAATTAAGCTCGATATGCCCCATCCTTTCCCTTCTTACCGAAGAAAGTGTTACTTCAACGCCGCATTTTTCACAAATAATCCCACGGTATTTCAACCCCTTATATTTCCCACAAAGGCAGCTAAAATCCTGTGTCGGCCCGAATATTTTCGCACAGAACAGGCCATCTCTTTCCGGTTTGAAAGTTCTATAATTAATTGTTTCAGGCTTTGTAACTTCACCTGATGACCATCCCTTTATTGTATCCGGAGAAGAGATGCTTATTCTTACCTTATCGTAATCCATAACATTTACTTCAGGCTTATCTTTTCTAATCCTTTGCATTATTATTCCTCTCCTTTAAGAAATGTTGGCTATGTTTTCAGCAACCTTTTCCTCATCACTCCCTTTTTCCTTCTTGATCAATTCCATATTGAGAGTGAGACTCTTCAATTCCTTTATAAGAACATTGAAAGACTCCGGGATACCAGGTTTGAATTCCATTGTGCCCTTAACAATCGCTGAGTATATATCATTTCTACCACTTATATTATCGGATTTTATTGTTAATATTTCCTGTAACAGATATGCTGCCCCATAGGCTTCGAAAGCCCAAACTTCCATCTCACCTACTCTCTGTCCTCCGAATTGTGCTTTTCCGCCCAGAGGCTGCTGAGTGATCAGTGAATATGGTCCCGTTGATCTTGCGTGGATCTTGTCATCCACCATATGTTCCAGTTTCATGATATACATATATCCAACGGTTATCTTGTTTTGGAAAGTTTCCCCTGTAATTCCATCGTAGAGAACAACTTTCCCATCTGCCGGGAGTCCGGCTTTAGACATATAACTCTCTATTTCTTTATCTGTTGCACCATCAAAAACCGGTGTTTCAAAATGCTCCCCAAGTTTTTTACCGGCCCAGCCGAGGATCAACTCCAGGATCTGTCCGACATTCATCCTTGAAGGGACACCCAGAGGATTCAGTATAATATTGACCGGTGTACCATCTTCCAGGAAAGGCATATCCTCTTCAGGAAGGATCCTTGCAACAACACCCTTGTTTCCGTGCCTTCCGGCCATTTTGTCACCAACAGAAACTGATCGGTTAACCGCAATAAATACCTTAACAACCTTAATAATTCCAGGAGCAAAATCATCACCCTTCTTTATCATTTCGATCTTTTCAAATTTTTCCCTCTTTAGAGCATCAATATACAATCTGGTTTTTGATTCTATCTCATTGATTTTTTCTGTTTCCTTGTCACCAAGTCCTTTTTTCAATAAAGAGATAACATCTTCGTTAAGATCAACCAGAATCTTTTCAGGAATAACGCTCCCTTTTTTTATCTTCTCTGATTCAATGGTAATATTCTTTTTAAGAGTTTTTCCAGATAAAGCAAGCCTTATCTTTTCATATTTATGAGACTGGAGGATTTTCTTTTCATTATTTTCATATCTTTCCAGTTTTTTAATCTCAAGATCATCAATTTCCAGCGATCTTGCTCCTTTATCAACTCCTCTTCTTGTAAAAATTTTAACATCAATAACAGTCCCTTCAACTCCCGGAGGACAATATAATGATGTGTCTTTTATATCAGAGGCCTGTTCTCCGAATATTGCTTTCAAAAGCTTTTCTTCAGGAGTAAGCTGAGTTTCACCCTTGGGCGACACTTTGCCAACCAGAATTTCTCCCTGTTTTACCTTTGCTCCAATTCTTACTATTCCGTTCTCATCAAGATTTTTCAAACTGGATTCGGAAACACCCGGGATATCAGGTGTAATCTCTTCTTTACCAAGTTTTGTTTCTCTTGCTTCTATCGATTCTTCAACAATATAAATTGAGTTGAACACAGAATTTTTTACAAGTTTTTCACTTAGAATGATCGCATCTTCGTAGTTATAACCTCGCCATGGGAGAAATGCACAAAGTACATTCCGGCCTAATGCAAGCTCACCCTTGTCAGTTCCCGGGCCATCACACAAAACCTGGCCCTCTTCAACCTTATCTCCTGCTTTTACAAGCGGCCTTTGATTAATAAGAGTATTTTGATTTGATCTTCTGAATTTCTTTAATTCATAAAGATCAGCGGAAATATCAGAAACTGATCCTTTTTTTTCATTGCTATCAACTTTAACAATTATTCTTTCCGCATCAGAATTCATTACTGTCCCGGCCCTTTTACATACAATGACACTGCCAGCATCCTTTGCCAGTTTGTATTCCATTCCTGTACCCACTATCGGAGCTTTTGGAGTTACCAGCGGAACAGCCTGACGCTGCATATTAGAGCCCATAAGAGCCCTGTTTGCATCATCGTGAGAAAGAAATGGTATAAGGGATGCGGAAACAGAGACTATCTGTTTCGGTGAAATATCAATATAATCCAATTCTGAAGGATCACAAAGCATAGTTTCATTTCCCTTTCTTGAATTAATCCGATTGGTAAGAAATTTCCCTGTCTTATCAAATTTTGCATTTGCCTGAGCAATTACAAAACCTTCCTCTTCCCATGCAGTAAGATAAAAAGCATGATAGGTAAATATGGGTAATTCCTTTTTCCCTTTTTTCAGCTTAGCTATCAGAGATTCAAGTTCACTTTCTTCAACAATATCATTAAGAGAATAATCTGAAGCTCCGGGATGGAGAATTTTAAAATGGTCAGTAACTTTGCCGTTAAGAATTTTCCTCAAAGGTGTCTCAATGAAACCATAATCATTTACTCTGGCATAAGTAGTAAACGATGAGATAAGTCCAATATTAGGACCTTCAGGAGTCTCAATGGGACATACCCTTCCGTAATGTGATGAATGGACATCTCTTACTTCAAAACCAGCCCTTTCTCTGTTCAACCCTCCGGGACCCAACGCTGATATCCTCCGTTTGTGAGTAGTCTCGGCAAGAGGATTTGTCTGGTCCATAAATTGAGAGAGCTGAGAAGTTCCAAAAAATTCTTTGATTGCAGCAAATACAGGTTTTGTGTTGATCAACTCTCTTGGAAGCAGAACTGAAATATCCTCTGCATTTGTGATTCTTTCTTTTATTATCTTTTCGAGTCTTAAAAGTCCTATCCTGAATGCATTCTCGACAAGCTCACCTACACCTCTTATTCTTCTGTTAGCAAGGTGATCGATATCATCTACGGACATTTTTTGCGATCTGTCATATTTAAGCCTTAAATAATATTTAAGAATATCTACAACGTCGTCGAGGGTGAGAACAAAAGTGTTCTGCTTATTATCCTCTTTAAGTCCAAGCTTAATATTAAGCTTAAGCCTGCCAACTGAAGAAAGGTCATAACGTCTTGCATCATACAGCATATTTTCAAAAAATTTCTTTGATCCTTCCAATGTTACAGGTTCACCAGGTCTGAGTTTTTTAAAAATCTCTATAAAAGCATCACTTTGATTCTTTGGAACTCTGTCCTCAATATCATCCTCAGACTGGATAACAACCTTTTCAGTAAGTTCTATGTCTTTCTTTTTCTTATCCTTTCTCAAAGTATGAGCAATTATCGGTCCGAACTCCTCTTCTTCACTTTCAGGGAAGAAGACAGAAAAAGTTCTGTCCGCTTTTCTAAGTTTCTTTATTTGAGTTGTAGTAATAAGTTCATTACTTCTTAAAATCTCTTCAAGATCAACAGCAGAATACATATCTTCAATCAATTCAACATCAACCGGGACATACTCAATTCCGGCTTTATCAATATCCGTGATATGTTTGATCATTAACTTTGTACCAGTATCAAGAAGTTTTTTCCCTTTTGAATCTACAACTGGTGCTGTAAGTTTGTTATCTTTCAGAAATCTGGAATTCTTCATATAGAAGATTCCATCCTCCACCTTCATCGGCACGACAGAGTAAAAACTATTAATTATCTCATAATCATCACTGAGTCCCATTGCTTTAAGAAATGTTGTTACATTGATCCTTTTGGTTTTTTTATCTAACCTGATCTGAAGAAGATGTAACTTTTCCTCGATCTCGATCCATGCTCCCCTTGCAGGAATTATCTTTGCACTGAACTCACCTCTCGATTTCCCGGGAAGAAAATAGACGCCGGGAGATCTTTGCAATTGAGATACAACAGCTCTCTCTGTGCCATTAATGATGAAAGTTCCCCTGTCCGTAATATATGGTACTTCGCCAAAAAATATTTCCTGCTCTTTAACATCCTTGATTACTTTTTCACCTTTTTTGTCTTCATCATAAAGAGCAAGTCTAAGTTTTACTTTCAAAGGGATCGAATAATCAAATCCTTTATCCAGACAATCCTCAGGTGAATACTTGATCTTTAACCTGACTCTGTCTCCGCATTTTTCACACATCTTGTGCTCAACAGTCCCCTTGCTGAGACATTCCGGACAAATCGAATTAGTGCCTGCTTTTACGTTTGACTTCAAAACCGAACCGCATTTACTACATGTTGGTTTAGAAAGATCTTCACCTTCAAGATTTCCGCATTTGCATGAAAAATCCCCAAGTGAATACGATTCATAATCGATAATAGCAGTCTCTTTAAAATCCGATATCGGGAAGATAGACTTAAACGCCCCTTCAATACCAATATTTCTTCTTTTCTCTGAAAGCTCATCTATCTGCAGAAAAGTATTATATGACTTTATCTGAACGTCCAGAAGGTTTGGTATCTCAATAGGAGATTTAATTTTTGAGAAACTTATTCTATTGATATACTTATTATTTTTTGGCATACTTATCCTTTAAAATTATTTTTTACAGACTTCCGGGTTTGATGCATCTACTTTATTTCTATCTCTGCCCCTACATCTTCAAATTTCTTTTTAATCTCTTCTGCTTCTTCTTTTGAAACCCCTTTCTTAATCTCACCGGGAGCTTTGTCTACAACCTCTTTTGCTTCTTTCAAACCTAGATCTGTAACTTCTCTTACAGCTTTGATAACATTTATCTTTTTCGCGCCAACACTCTTGAGAATGATATCGAAATCTGTTTTTTCTTCAGACTGAGCTTCTGCTGCTGCTGGAGCTGCTGCACCTGCAGCCGGCATTGCTGCCATTTCAGCTTTAATTCCATATCTTTCCTCGAATTCTTTGATATAGTCAGCAAGATCAAGTACAGTTAACTTGTCCAGATGTTTAAAGAAGTCTTCCTTTTTCATTTCAGCCATTGTTCACTTCCTCCTTTTCCTTTTTATCTTTTAAATTTTGCATTAAAATCAGCATATTTTTTAATGGTGATGAAAAAGCCATCCCCATTTTCTTCAATGGATATACAATTGATAAAGCGAGTTGGGCCATGAGCTGGTCCTTACCCGGCAGTTTTGCCAAGCTTTTTATCTCACTTTCTTCCAAAAATTTATCATCAATAAAACCAAATTTAATCTTGATTTTCTTTGATTCCTTTTCAAAATCAGATAATATTTTAGCAACTTCAATGATTTTTTCATCTGAGTAGGCAACTGCTGTCGGACCACTAAACAAATCTCTCCCGAACTCTTTGTTTTCCTTCTCAATATACTTTAATATCAACCTGTTTTTTATTACTTTGAACCCTGAATCAATTTTCTTGATTTTCCCCCTGAGGTCTTGCATTTCAGGTACGTTCAACCCACGGAAATCAATGAAATAAACACCTGAATTACCGAATATTGCACCGATCTCATCTACTTTCTTTTTGTTTTGCTCTAATACTTTATTAGTCGGCATAAGTCTCTCCTAATTCTTTTCAAACTGCTGAATATCAAGTTTTACAGAAGGGCTCATTGTCGAACTAATAAAAACAGATTCCACATATTTCCCTTTCAAGCTTACAGGCCTTGCCTTAAGCACTGCGATTAATAATTCAGTTGTATTTTCTACCAGCTGGGCAGACTCAAAAGAAATCCTACCAAGGCCTGTATTGATTATTCCTGTCTTATCCACTCTATACTCAATTCTTCCTTTTTTAATTTCTGTGACTGCCTCTTTTATGTTAAAAGTAACGGTACCTGCTTTCGGACTCGGCATCAATCCCTTCGGACCGAGAACTTTCCCAAGTCTTCCAAGCTTACCCATCATATCGGGAGTTGCAACCAATACATCAAAATCTGTCCAACTCTCTTTCTGGATCTTTTCAGCCATCTCTTCTCCGCCAAAAAAATCAGCACCCGCCTCTTCAGCCTCTTTCTGTTTTTCACCTGAGGCAATAACCAGTACACTTTTTGCTTTCCCGGTTCCGTGTGGGAGTACGATCGTACCTCTGACCATTTGCTCGGGATATTTCGGATCCACATTCAGCCTGATTGCAATATCCACCGACTCGTTGAACTTTGGGGACTTAAAACCTTTCAATAATTCAATCGCTTCCTCAACCGTATACAATTTGTCCTCTACAGAGTTCTTTTTCTCTCTATAATTTTTCCCCTGCTTGCTCATTTTTTTACCTCCAGGCCCATACTTCTGGCAGATCCTTCAATAATAAGTGCAGCCTGAGAAATATCATCAGTATTGAGGTCTTCCAATTTAATTGCAGCAATCTCTTCGATCTGCTTCCTTGATACTATACCGACTTTTGTTTTATTCGGCTCTCCTGAACCCTTCATAATTCCTGCTGCTTTTTTTAATAAGTATGAAGCAGGAGGAGTTTTTAATATTAAAGTAAAAGTTTTGTCAGGGTGGACCAGCACTTCTGCCGGAACGATCATTCCATCTTCCATTTTAGCAGTAGCTTTATTAAACTGGTTTACAAACTCCATTATATTAAGCTGATGCTGACTCAGAGCCGGGCCTACCGGGGGTGCCGGTGTAGCCTTACCTGCTGGCAACTGCAGCTTGAAGGTTGTTTCTACTTTTTTTTCTTTTGGATTTGCCATTATAATTCTCTCCTAAATTTTTTCTACCTGCAATATTGTCAGATCTACCGGAGTTGGTCTTCCAAATATTGTCACAATAACCTTAAGCAGGTTCTTCTCAGCCTGTACATCGTCAACAACTCCATTAAAATTCAGGAATGGGCCATCAATTATCTTAACAGCATCACCTACATCAAAATGATATTTTGGTTTCGGGGTTTCCTGCGTCACTTCAATGTGTTTAAGAATTGTTGCTACTTCCTTTTCTGAAAGAGGTATCGGTTTTTTCCCTGATCCCACAAACCCGGTAACTTTTGGTGTATTTCTTACAAAGTACCAGTTTTTGTCGTTCATTTCCATTTTTATAAGTATATAGCCTGGAAAAGACCTTTTTTCACTGATTATCTTTTTTCCGCTCTTGATCTCGATAACATTTTCTTTCGGGATTACAATTTCGGTGATAATTTCTTCAAGTTTAAATTTTTTAATTTTCTCATTAAGTGCCTTCACAACAAACTCTTCCGCACCAGAAAAAACATGTATAATATACCACTGTTTAGACATTATGATCCTTATTTAAATGCACCGATAATACTGTTAATAACTCTTGAGAATATCATGTCAACAATAAAAAGAAACACACCGAAAATTAATGAAGACACCAGAACGGCAATTGTCGTTTTGATTAGATCATTTTTTGTCGGCCAGGTGACTTTTTTCAACTCTCCCTTAATATCTTTTAAATATTCCCCTATCCGCTTAAATATATTTTTTCTTTTCATTTTTTAAAGAAACAGGCCAGGAGGGACTCGAACCCCCAACAGCCGGTTTTGGAGACCGGTGCTCTACCAATTGAACTACTGACCTATTTTACCTCCTTATGGGGTGTATGCTTTCTACATCTGGAACAATATTTACTTAAATTCAGCTTATCCGTAGTATTAGATTTGTTTTTTATCGTTGAGTAGTTTTTCTCACTACACTCCGTACACATCAACTGTAATTGAATCCTCTTATCGCTCTTGCCCATCTTTACTCAATGATCTCTGTAACAGATCCTGCTCCTATTGTTCTTCCACCTTCTCTGATAGCAAATTTAAGACCCTTCTCCATTGCTATCGGAGTGATCAATTCTATATTAAATGTAGCATTATCTCCGGGCATTACCATCTCAACTC
>JAOZUQ010000082.1 GCA_029938635.1 Candidatus Aminicenantota bacterium | reverse complement strand
CGGTCATTCAGTCCTGACCGTTTTTCATCTGAGATCAGGAGATCACTGAATACGGTTTCCAGAAGCTCTTCACCGGAAGTAAATCCCAGAATATTAATAGTGGCCGGATTCCCTTCAATGATCTTCCCTTTTTTTCCCAATGTAGAACGAAAAACACCGATCTTAAGATTGTCAGCAAGATTTCTATATTGTTCCCTGCTCTCTTCCAATTCCTCTTTTATCCTCTTGTCACCACTGATATCGTTAACAACTATTGCATTACCAAGATCCTCTCCAAACGAAATGGTAGAGATCGAAAGGAGTACATCCGCCACATTTCCATTTTTCTTAATAAAACTGCTCTCATATGGAATAGTAAAACTTTTTTTCAACTCTTCCCTGACCCTTTTATATTCAGAACCTGGCAACTCATTATCCTGTCCATAAAGAGATCTGAGATCAAGACTACCGAACTCATCCTCAGAGTACCCCAGAAAATCACGTAAAAATTTATTAGAATAGACTATTTTACCCTCATGAACGATCAATATCCCCTGAGTTGTAGCCTCAACCAGTGATCTGTATTTTCTTTCGGATTGTACAAGTTTATCCTCTATAACCTTCCTTCTTTTCTCTATTCTCAGGCTGTTTGTCATGAGGTAAAAGAGTATCAGGGATATTATGAAAATAATTACAATTGAAACCAGCAGCAGGCTTCGTATCATGCCGGATATTTCCCTGTCAACATCCTCAGTATACATCCCGGTTCCAATGATCCAATTCCATTGCGGGAATTTTTTAACATATGAGAGCTTGGGGACTACCTTGTTGGGATCATCCTTCCATTGCCACATATAATGGATAAAACCCTGTCCATCCCTTTCACAAAGCCTGACCATTGCTACAAATAATTTTTTCCCGTTCGGGTCCATCTCATCAGATAAATCTTTCCCCTCAAGCTGTGACCTGTAGGGATGCATTATCATACTCGGGCCCGTATCGATTATCCAGAAATAATCCTTATTCTCTCTTCCATATCTTAAGTACCGGATATCCTTCTTCGCAAGTTCCTTTGCCTTCTCTTTATCATATCCATTTTCATTTCTTTCTCTTTCATATTTGTTCAGGATACTGACAGCAGAATTGGTCAATTGCTGTATCATCTCTTTTTTTCTTTCCATGATACTGCTTTTAAATGCGGGGATTATATAGAAAAATATAGAAAAAATAAAAAGGCCGATTGCAAGGAAAGCAGGTAGGACAAGTCTGATATTAGGAAAAGATGATCTGAGTTGATATCGCTCATCCATAATTAATCACACTATCAATATTAAGATCATAGTTTAACTTTGTCAACTTGCAAATATTCCGATCTCTTATTAAGTTAAGAATAAAGAATAAGGTCAGGGGTCAGTGGCAAGAGGTAAGTAAAAAGTAATTTTTCTCACCTCTAACCTCTCACCAAACTCCACAAATCCGATCTGTTTTTAAATTTTTACTTTCTTCTTTTGTGTCATTAACGATACTACTACCAATGTAAGGAAAGAGAGCGGGATAGAAATTATCCCGGGCTGACTCAGGGAGATCGGAGAACTCGCTTTGTCAAATCCATATCTTGCGAACATATCAGGCGATAACAGAATTATGGATAATGCAGAAACGATCCCGACAAAAATTGAGGCAGCAATTCCTTTTGCCGTTGTCTTCTTCCAGAAGAGCAACATAATGATTGCCGGAAGATTTGCAGATGCGGCAACAGCAAATGCCCAGCCGACGAGGAATGAGACATTCATACCTTTGAACAGAATTCCCAGTATGATTGCTATCATACCTATACCAAAAGCAGAAACTTTTCCTGCAAAAACTTTCTGCTTCTCGGTCATTTTGATCCCCATAAACCTATCCATCAGATCGTGAGCAATAGCTCCCGATGATGCAACGATAAGACCGCTGACAGTCCCCAATACTGTTGCAAATGCAATAGCTGAGATAATTGAGAACAAACCGACACCGAAATATTTTGCCAGCAGCGGTGCAGACATATTGCTCGACGACAGGTCAAGGACCCCATGGGTCATGGCCCCCAATCCCATGTAGAGTGTCAATATATAGAAAAATCCGATTCCGCATATAGCAACGATAGTTGATTTTCTTGCATCCCTCTGACTCGGGACAGTGTAGTACCGAATAAGGATATGGGGAAGTGAAGCTGTTCCCAGGAACAATGCAAGCATTAAAGATACGAAATTAAGTTTTGACCAGAAAGTTGAACCCTTATCCACTTTAAATTTAAGTCCGGGACGCATTATTGTTTCCCCCGGTGTTGGATTCTGATACCAGATAGTTATTTTATTCTCTCCATCCTTAACTGAAGTTTTAGCAAACCTCACTATCTCACTCTCTTCAATTACCGTAAGGATCGAGAACGGATTTAAAGGCCCGGTCTTCTCAACCTCTTTGCCGTTCATGATCAGTTTGCTTATATGCCCGACCTGAAAAAACCTTCCTTCCGAGGCCGGAGCTCCATTATAAAGAACCGTCTCGTCCGGCTTAACAGTACTTGAAAGAGCTTCTTCAAGCTTAATGGAACCTTCGGAACCTTTAACCTTCCACCATGTGAAGATCCCGTCCTTTTCAAGTTTTACAAATTCACTGTCTTTCACTTTTGCTGTTCCTGCAAACTTGTAATTCTCAGAATCAGGGGTATAAGACTCTCCATCAAAAACAGCATCGAGTGTTACAAAGTCATGATAACCATCACTTGGCTTTTTATGGAGTCCGTTTATTATAAGAGAGACTGTCAGAATAGTTGAAAATAATATTAATAATCCGCCTTTAATGAATTGAACATATGTAGTGGAGGTCATCCCGGCAGTAGCAACGATAATTATAACAATAGTACCGACAATGAGGACACCGACATAATGTTCAAGTCCAAGAAGAGGTTTAACCAGGGCTCCTGCCCCCACCATCTGAGGGATAAGATAGCAGATCGAAACTATCAAAGTACTGATCGCAGCCATTAATTGTATACCCTTTGAATTGAACTTTGAATCAAGAGCATCAGTAAATGTAAATTTCCCCATCCTTTTCATAGGTTCGGCAATAACAAACAGGGCTACGATCCATCCTGCAAGATAACCGATCGAATAGAGGAAGCCGTCATAGCCGGAGAATGCGATCATTCCGCAAATACCGAGGAATGAAGCTGCAGACAAATAATCACCGGCAAATGCAATACCATTTACACCCCAGTGAATGGTCCCGCCGGCAGCAAAATAACCTGAAGCAGTTTTTGTTTTTCTGGCGAAATAGAAAGAGAGCCCGAGGACTAAAGCAACAAAAACGACAAAAAACATTACAGCAAGATACGATACAGGATATGTCATTCTTTATTCTCCTCTTCTTCACCGTTCAGTTTGTTTTCCATCTTTGTACAATAATGGTTGTAGACAATCCCCATAACGATCGCCAGAATAATAAGAAAGAATCCGTAAAAAACAGCCAGATTCAAACCAAAAGCTACTTTGACCCCCATTGTCTTCGGAGACCATGTGTTAATAAATACAAATCCTGCATAGATTAATGAATAAACACCGAATAATATCAATCCAACTTTGGATTTGAATTTTGCGGCTTTGTCTTCTCCAAGTTCTACAGCTTCATGTTGTTGCATTATTCCTCCTATGTTGTTCAGAAAAAATTGACTAACTTGTTTAGTTAAAAATTAAATTAAAATAAAACTTACCATTATTACAAGAACTATTCAATACCAAAAAATAAATATCTCCGGCTGTTTTCTTTATATACAATTTTCGGGAACGGTTTTATTTAAATTAATTTTTACCTTTTATCATCTATTGTGATATATATGATATGAACGAGTTTGCAATGACCCTTCCATTATTCTTTGCCGGAGAAAGAGAGATCACTGAAAAATATAACAATAAAGAAGTAATAATATCATTTGATGAATTTTTTATTCCGGAAAAAAAAGCTCTATATAATTTTATCCTTAAATCGGTCAGTTTTTCTGAAGATGCAAATGATATCTATCAGGATACGGCATTAAGAGCATTTAAATATTTCCGAAAATTTGATACATTAAAAAGATTCAAACCATGGATTTTTTCAATAGCATTAAATGAAATAAGAAAACATTTTAAGAATAAAATTCAATCATCTGATGTTCACAGCATTGAGAATTTATTTGAACAAATCCCGGATACTCAAAATAGAGAATTGACTGAAGCAGTTTATTCCGCAGCTTACAGCTTGAAAATAAATGAAAGAGAGATATTCTTCCTGTTTTATGATTCAGGATTCAACATATCCGAGATCTCGGAAATTACGGGGAAAAATCAGGGTAATGTAAAGGTCATACTTTCAAATGCAAGGAAAAGAGTTAAATCTTTTCTCAGGAGTAAAAAATGAGCAAAAAGATAAAAGACGAAGATATAAGAGATGTATTGAATTCAATGAATTTTGATATCCCACTTGAAATCGATAAAAAAGTAAATGAGATAATTTATTCTGAAAGCATTCAGGCTGGTTTTTTAAGAAGAATCTTCAGAACTTCAAATCCAATTATAAAATGGATCCCCGCTTTTGCTTCAATTATCCTGATAATAACTTTAGGGCTAATTCAATCGAACAGGAATGTACCTGAGAGAAAGCTATTGAGTGAGATTAATATAGAGTATGAATTAAAAGACAAAAATATAAAAATAATTTGGGTAAAGAAAGAAAATTTCTTGCTCAGGAGGCTAAAAAAATGAAAAGACTGATAATAGTACTTTTAATCGTATTATTCATATTTGCAGGATCTGTTTCACTAAAAGGGCAAGATTCGAAAGCCAATGAAAGAGTTCATATTCAAAAAACTTATTTTCTTAAAAATGTTTCCGGAAAATTTGTCTTGAATTCACTTAAAGTTTATATCCTTGACCAATCATATAATGGAAATATCTTGTCTGTTACTTTGAGAAGAGATAATGTTGAAATTTTTGAGAAACTTCTTAAAAAGATTGATGTTAAAAAGAAAAAAATAAATTTCAGGATATTTGCCGTTATCGGCTCCCACAATGGACAAAAGGAGAAAATAGAGAATAAGGATCTAAGAAATGTTCTCAATGAACTCAAAGAGGTCCTAAGCATTAAGTCATTCAAGCTTGACGGAGTGGGATCACTTGCTGTTGTAGACGGAGTAAGGAAAAGTACAATCAGACTCTCATCAAAATCCGGACTAAACCTAAAACTGAGTCTTTATGAAATCTCAATCAAAAGTGATGGTAAGGGGAAGAGATCAGTACATTTTCAATTTGAGGTTTTTCAATTTATGGAATCAACCTCTTTTATAAAGGAAAATGGCTATCTTGTTGCCGGAGTATCAAAGATCGGTAAAAATGGTAATTCACTGATCCTGATCATCAATGCAGATATTGAATAACATAGAAACCGGAGTGTGTGGCTAGGAGGAAGGATCTGGGTCTCTGCATGGATCCCTTCAATAACCTTTATTTTTGCAGAATCGATCAGATATATGACGCGGGATATACCCCCTACAGCAACAATCTCCCAGGCCTCTTTCTTTTGCAATTCTTACCATAGCTATATCACCCGGTTTGTATTTCAGAAATGATGAACTTTAAGAATCTATTGCAACAGGATCAGTACCCTCGATCCATTATTGGTTTAGAAATATTGATCATTTAAAATCAGTTACATAGATCTTCCATACCTCATCATCTTCATCCTCGACAAGTGAATAGATATTATTATTGTATACAGAATAGAGTATCGGATAGAAAGAGAAGTGTTTATATGCATCCAGTTTAATGAATGTACGCCTTTTTTCCTTTCCTTTCAGGTCGAATTTAATACATTCCCAGAGATCACCTTTTCTTTTAAAAGTGAGAACATAAATATGATCCCTCACAATCTGAATATCTCTGATCGGCGGGAAGTATGTCCTTATCTTAAGCACTCTCTTCACATATTCATATGCGTTTTTAAATCTTGGATTTGTTCTGAAGAACTCCAGTGCTTCATCTCTGAAGTTCCCCGGTATTTTTACTTTCGGATAATCTTTTTCTATCACAAATTCTTTCTTCCCATTATGATCAAAAACACCGATCTTAAAATCATCAGAATTTGCATTGATATATATTCTGTTTTTATAAACAGGATTATAAGTAAAACTCGTAACCGGAAGGACGAGCTTAGTGGGATTGTTCATTTCAAAATCACTGAGAAAGATCACTTTCGGTGATTTGAATTTATTATCATAAATAGTAAATCCTATAAATTGTTTGTTTTTCTCCCCTGCAGTGGGGCCGATACCAAGGAATTTTCCATTTATCGGGAAAAGAAGCCTGTCGACAGTCACCTTATTTTCCTTTATATAATTGCCATTCTGATTAAAAAAGGACATTTTATTAGTACTGTTCACAATAAGCTGTCCTTTAAAGAAACTCATTGATAGCGGCCTGCCGTCATTGCCGTCATATTTAAATTCTTTCGGCCCTTCTCCGGCCTTTCCGAATTTTTTTATAAGTTTATAATCCTTCAGGGAGTATACATAAACTGTCGCTTCTTCCAGGATATATACCTTGTCATAATCGACGATGAACATTGAAGGACGGACAAGATCGGTGAGTTCAACCGGTTCTTCAGAATAGATAATATAAGGTAAAATGAAAATTGTTACTAAAAAAAGTATTAAAGTTTTTTTCATGTTTTGCTCCTCAATTATTAATTGAATTTGATTTCATATCATTACAACGACATAACCCCCCATTCAGTTCCAATTCAATATATTTTATAAAAGTATGATTTGCGTAGCCATACTTCTACTTCAGCGGGCCTGGAGGGGTGACTTGTTAATATTGATCACCTTAATATTGAACTGATAGTATTTCCATAATATAATCTTTTTCTTAATAAATGATATGGATAAAATAGAGAAAATAAGAGATCCGAAACAGAAGAAAAGACTACTCTCTACAACGATCTTTCTTCTGGCGTTTATATCTCTTATTCTCTCCATGTTCCTTGGAATGAGAAGGGAGAATGGAAATATTGAAGATAAGATCCAGTCTCTGATACCATCGGGAAACAAATATAGAGTAGTTGAAAACAATATATTTGAATGCTTTGAAGCTGGAAATGAGAAAAAGATAACAGGTTATGTAGCAAACGGAGAAGCAGACGGATTTGCCGGTCCTATGGAGATCGGAGTTTTTGCTGATACAGAAGGAAACATTAAAGACCTGGCCGTTTTGTCAAATAAAGAAACTCTATCTTATTATGATAAAGTGATAGATAAGAATTTCCTCCACCAGATAAAAAATAAAACATATGCTGATCAATTCGAGAATGGAAAGGATTATGATGCTGTCTCCGGCGCAACTTATACTTCAAAAGGTATTGCTGAAGCTGCATGTATGGGGATTCAGAAGATCGCTGTTGAACAACTTGATCTTGAAGTTCCTTTACATGTCCTGCCGAAAATAAAATTCGGTATACCGGAGATAACACTTGTTCTCCTCTACCTCATTGTTCTGATCGGACTGAAGACAGGTACCAAGATCAAAAAAGCGATCCGATGGATAACAATGCTTACCGGGATGTTCATATTGGGCTTCTGGTTTACGGTTCCATTGTCTATTAACAAGGTCAATCAATTCCTGCTTGGATACTGGCCTGACTGGCATATTAACTTATACTGGTATATGCTCATATTCAGTGTTTTTGGAATAATCCTGATCAACAAGAAGAGACTTTATTGCAACTGGTTCTGTCCATTCGGAGCTGCTCAGGACTGCATGGCATTGATCGGTGGGGGCAAAATAAAGATATCGAAAAAATTAAGCGGGATCTTTACGCTTTTACAAAGAACTCTGGTCTGGCTTGTACTCTTATTCGCTTTTTATTACCGGACTCCATCTTTCCTGAATTATGAGATATTCAGTACTTTCTTTGCATTGACAGGGACTTCATTGATATTCGGGCTAATGGCAATATTCATAATCACATCTAT
The DNA here is from genome assembly GCA_029938635.1 of Candidatus Aminicenantota bacterium. Taxonomy (GTDB): domain Bacteria; phylum Acidobacteriota; class Aminicenantia; order UBA2199; family UBA2199; genus UBA647. Next base: position 842 of record JAOZUQ010000082.1, on the reverse strand, counting down.
GTTCGTCAAACGGCCATGGTGTAAAATACTATGCCCCATCGAAGCTCTAAGCGATTTCACATCAGATATAAGAAACCGGATAATTAAACTGAAATTTAATAAAAAATAAATACTTAAGACGATTCCCTATCTATTTAGTGCTCTGTCTCCCTCGACCCTGTTCCGTCCATTCAGTTTTGCTTTATATAGTGCCTTGTCTGCAGCAGAGATCAATGCCGTTGCTGAATTCATTTCTCCCGGGAATTCTATAGAGTAACCGATGCTTACAGTAACTACTGCTGAGGCATCCGATGACGGGTGAGACAATTTAAGATCCTCGATCTGCAACCTTGCTCTCTCGGCAGCTTCAATTGTTTCTCCCGGAGTAACTCCGGGCATCAGAATGACAAACTCTTCTCCACCATACCTGGCAACGACCTCACCTGCTCTTTTGAATAATTTTGCAAGTGCATTTGCGATCATTTTCAATGCCCTGTCCCCTGCCTGATGGCCAAGATTATCGTTATAATTTTTAAAATAGTCCACATCTATCATCAAAATAGATACGAATGCTCCATAACGGGATGCCCGCCTCCACTCCTCTTCAACCTTTTCATCAAATCCCCTTCTGTTAGTTACACCGGTCAGAGGATCATTCCGCACCAGTGTTTCCAATTGGGCATTAGCAGCTTCCAGTTCCACTGTCCTTTTCGCAACAAGATCTTCCAGTTTGGATTTTTGTTCTCTCAGAACATAGGTCTTCATGTAAATGAGAAAAACCCCCAACAGAATTAGCACCACCCCTCCGACAACAAGAATCCATATAGTTTCAGAAGATAACATATCGTAATAATTGTATCATA
>JAOZUQ010000035.1:480-28610 GCA_029938635.1 Candidatus Aminicenantota bacterium | reverse complement strand
ATTTAAGGAATATGAAACCCAAATAAAAAAAGAAATTTCAGATGAATCTTTTCTTGGAAGTAAAAATGAACTCAGGTATCAATTGAGTAGCATTTATTTGTTTTCAGGATTTAATAAGAAATTGAATTTAGAATTAGAAAATTTAACTGTATTTGAAAATTTTCCAACTGAAAAAATTTTTGTCATGTCATTTAAGGCCTATTATGAATTAAGCATTGGGAATCTGAAAGGTAGTGAGGTTTTAATAAAAAAGATAGAAAATTTAGCTGAAGTTAGTTTTTTTAAAAAGTTGTCTCATAGGATCTTATTTCATTTGAAAGCTCTTCTTCAGGAAAAGAGAGGTAACTATAAAGATGCTGAATTTTTTTTTCAGAAGAGTCTGAAGAGTATTGAAAGGTTAGATGATAGATTTGTCACCCCTTATTTTTACAATTCGGCACTTTTTTATTACCGGCAGGAAAATTATGAAAAAGCGGAAGATCTGTTAAAACATATACAGAAACTTTCTTTCGGCAGGCTCTATAGAGGAGATCTTTATGCGAAAAGCTTTTATTACATGGGGAAGATCTATCAGAAAAAGGGGTGGAGAGGTAAAGCGATCGAATCGTATGAAAATTTTTTTAGCATATGGAAAGATGGTGATCCGGATTTTGTTGGGAAATACATAGAAGATACAAAAGAGCAGCTTAGAATACTCAAAAATAAAATCTAAGAATTTTTTATTTTCTTAACTTCTTTTTTAAGCTCTTTATTCAGCTCGAATATAATTTTATTCATTCTGCACACCTGTTCCGGAACATGGAACATAGATCTTTTACCTTTCATGAATGAATATTTCTGAGCAGGACAGATCCGGCATTCCGGAAGGTATTCACAGAGGAAGCATTTATTATTTTCCGTTCTGAAATTATCGGTCTTAAACTCTTTATAATTTCCTTTAACTTCCTGAACTCTTTTTTCAAAATTGTTGTTCTCAAGGTCATTCATATGTCCATAGTAATAATTCTTTTTTAGTTCTGTGGTATTCTCCCAGTCCAGGTATTGAAATGATGCACATCCCCATAAACCACCATCAGGTGTGATTGTCAGCCTGTTACCTGCCGCCCCGCATGTATTTATTCCAGATGGTTCATTAAGGTCAAATAAATCAACTATGACCCTTCTGCTGGTTTTATACTCTAAAAATACCAGTTCCTTTACTTTACTTAGTTGTTCTCTGAATATTTCCAGTGAATTTTTATTCCAGAATACTGTGTGATCTATTCCTATCCCTATATCTTTGACACCCTCATTGTAAAGGAATTCTACCGAGTAAAAAATTTTATCAACTTTTTCAGGTGTGAAAACAGTGTTAGTTGAAAGGTAAATGTTTTTAGATTTAATAAGCTTCCCGAGAATACTTTTTCCGTTATTGAATATTTCTTTCCCTTCAATTTCATCCTTTAAGTACACATCAAAGCTGAATTGAACATCAAAATTGTTGTCATTAAGAAATTCAAGTATTTCGTCATTAATAAGACTTCCGTTAGTTATTATTGAGAAACTGACTTTTTTATTCTGAGCCTCGCCTTTTTTTTTAATATAATACACACATTTATTTATTAAATTGAACTTAAGAAGCGGCTCTCCGCCTGAAAATGTTATATTCAGTTCTTGATTCGAATTATTCAATACATATTCAACTGCATTTTTTGCTATTAAAGGATCTAAATCATGACCGGATGCACTCCACTGATAACAATAACTGCATTTATAATTGCAATTATCTGTAAGGAGTATTGTTAGATTCTTTAGTTTCAAAAGAGAAAAATAGAAATTCTCTATATTTAGATTATTTTACTGGATCAACAGTGCGAAGTCGTGGGCAGCCCTTAGGTTCCATTCCGCTACTGAGGGCATTGTCAGTAGTTATTTTTAAATATTTCATAGCATTTTTAATTGTCCCGTCATCTTTTATTTCGCTGCTATTTACGAACTCATCAAGGATATCTACACATTCCTTAATGTTGTCAGTTACATCAATCGGTTTTGCCATCTTCTCCTCCTTACTTATTTTTTACTCGTTAAATGAAGTTTTTCATATTGAGAAAAAATTGTCAATATTAAAAGTTAAGTGCAAAATTATTTAAGCAGCAAACAGCAGTATAAATAATTTTGCAATCAACTTATTAAATTAAAGGTTTAATGTAATTGACAAGATAGGGGTATTTAAATACTATTTAAGTGATGGAAGGGTATAAGGGGAACAAGAAAGTCGCGATAATTTTCTCAGGCGGGCCTGCACCATCATCAAATGCGGTAATCTCTTCTGTTGCCCTTAACTTTATAAATGCCAAGATCCCTACCTTCGGTTTCTTCTACGGATTTGAATATCTTGAAAAGTTCGATCCGTCAGACCAGTTCTCTCTTGTTGAAGATACCCATTATGAGATACTTGATATCTCTATATCCAGGATAAGGAACAGGCGAGGGGTATATTTGAAGACCTCAAGATCAAACCCGGGAAAGTTTATAAAGAAAAAAGAAGATCTGGCTGATCCGGTAAAAAGTAAAAAGCTTAGGAATATTCTTAATGGTTTTGAAAGTCTTGGGATCGGATATCTGGTTACGATAGGGGGGGATGACACCCTTAAAACGGCAAACTTATTGAGCCTGATAGGTCTTCCTGTTATACATATTCCCAAGACCATCGATAATGATTATTTCGGTATCCCATGGACATTCGGATATTGGAGCAGTGTTCAGATCGCACAGGAATCGCTCCTCAGCCTGAAAGCGGATTCAGAGAGCACTAATTCATACTTCCTGGCTGAGATGATGGGGAGAAAGGCAGGATGGATAACATATGCTGCAGGACTTGCCGGTGAAGCTGTTATGATGATATCTACAGAAGACATTGAAGGCGATATTATGGATATAGACAAGGTGACATCAGATATCGTTGATAAGATACTTGAACGTGAAAAATATAACAAATACTACGGCGTTATCTGTATTGCAGAAGGGCTTGCAGATAAACTTCCTGAAGATCTGAAGCCTGCAGAGAGGGATAAACATGGAAATATCATATTGGCCACTGCGGAAATAGGAAGGATTATCAGGGACAGAGTATGTGAATTATATGAAGAGAGAACCAAGAGGAAGAAAAAGATAATATATAAGCAGATAGGATACGAGACCAGAAATACTCCTCCGATAAGTTTTGATGTTGTTTTGGGAAGCATGCTCGGATTTGGCGCATATAAACTTTTTGATAGAAAGGAATTTAATTCCATGGTATCTGTCTCGGGTAATTTCTCAATTATTTCTGTCCCGTTTTCTGAGTTGATCGATAAAAAAACCATGCTTACAAAGCTGAGAAACGTCCCCAGGGGGAGTGATTTTTACGAATTAAAAGAAGCCCTTACTTTCAAAATTTTAGACGATTGATTATCAAGAAATGTAGAAATTGTCATTAGTACTATAGGAAATGTCATTAGGTATTCCAGTGATTGTCATTAAGAGTTGTAGAGATTGTCATTCATAGTTATTTAGAATTTACAATCAATAACAAGTTCTATATGTTCTTTAATGACGTGAGCAAAGCGAACAAATGACTAAAACTAAAGGTCTTAATGACAAGTTCCATAGAACTTAATTTTGTTAAATTATCTCAAGGCCATGTAGAATGATTATGATAACTGCTATAGGTGTAATGAATTTCAGAATAAATCTCCAGGCGAGATAATACCATTGTTTACTATTGAAATTTTCTGATTCCAGGATACTTTTCTTCATTTTCCACCCGACGAACAAAGCAATGATAAGGCCTCCGACCGGAAGCATATAATTTGTTGAGACAAAATCAAATATATCGAAGAATGACTGCATCTTTCCTTTGAACATGATCTGGATCTTATCCAGAGCAGGAAGAAGTCCGATAAATAAAATTGTTCCACCCATAATCATAGTAGCTTTGATCCTCGACCATCCTTTCTCATCTATAAAATAGGAAACTACAACTTCCAATAATGATATTCCGGAAGTAAGTGCTGCAAACGTTAATAACAGGAAGAATGGAACAGATATAAACGGTCCTGTTTGAGCAAAAAGGACAGGGAGAGTTTCAAATATGAGTCCCGGCCCTGCAGCGGGCTCCATCTTATATTCAAATACAAGGGCAAAAATTGCAATACCTGCAAGCAATGCAATTATAGTATCCATGAAAACAACTATCAATGCAGCTCTCGGGAGGTTGATCTTTTTCCCCAGATAACTTCCATAGGTTATCATGGCGCCCATACCCAGGGACAATGTGAAGAATGCATGGCCGAGAGCAGAAAGGACAGCCTCAGATGACAATTTTGAAAAATCGGGTTTGAACATGAATGCCAGGGCGGCTTTTCCACCTTCGGAAAAGAACACTCCATAAAAGGTAAGGCCAAGAAGGATAACCACAAGTGTAGGCATAAGGATCTTCGACCATTTTTCTATTCCGTTCTTGACACCTCCGATAACAATGGATATGACAAGCCCCATAAATAATGTATGCCACATTATTGAAAGCCATGGGTTTGTTTTCAATTCTGTAAAGCTGGCAACGATCTGGTCAGGTGAACCTGAAAATCCGGAAAAAGACTTGAATATATATGCCATAGCCTGGCCTGCAACTACACTGTAAAAGGAAAGGATAATAAAACCTGAAGCTACACCAAGCCATCCGGCAGATTGCCAGAGACTCTTTTTCCCGTCAAGGTCCTGAAATGCTCCGATCGGGTTTTTTTCAGATCTGTGACCTACTATTAATTCAGATATCATTATCGGTAATCCGACAACAAGTATAAATCCGAGGTAGACCAGAACAAATGCGCCTCCTCCGTAAACTCCTGTTATGTAAGGGAATTTCCATATATTACCCAGTCCAACTGCAGATCCGGCTGCTGCCAGAACAAACCCCATTCTTGTGCCCCATTTTCCTCTTGATGTCATTGAAAACTCCTTGGATAAAGCTGAAAACTATCACAGCACCATTTTATTGTCAAATTCAAAATTTGGGATTGAGGGATCTTTTTAAAAAGAGAAAAAGATTCCGATTAAACCTGCAATTAATCCTACTCCCATATTTATAAGTTTTACCTTAATGAATCCCTTTTTTGAAACAGCAAGCATAGGTAGCATCCCATGGCCGTCCTGTACAATCGAACTTGCAATGAGAATACTGACAGGGAGGGAACCTGCGGCAAATAGAGTTACAAAGATCATGTGTGGACCCGATTCGGGGATAATACCAACCAGGAGAGCAATAAGAAGTATTACAAATTTGTTATTTTTGATAAGGGATGTAAGATCTAATTGAGTCTCAATTAAATGGATAAAAAAGAGTGCTCCGAATGTCCATAAAAAGATCTTGGGAAGATGCTTCTTTAGAACGTGATCCCAGAAATGATCCTCAAGAAAATGATCCGGGACAGTACTTACAACAAAAAGAGTGAAAAGGGTGCCCAGAGTAAATGTGATTTTTTTCCAATCCCATATCATAGGACCAATTAAACCTGAGAATAATAAAAATAAAAATGTAATAAATATAAGAATGAATATTACTCTCTGTAATGATATATTCCTGAATTGTTTGAAAATTTCACCTTTCGGATAGCATTTACATATATCATCTGCATGAATCGGATATTTATACTTCAAATGATCAATAAGTTTATCCTGATCTTCATAAAACAGATCAGTAATATATCCAAAAAATATTCCAATGAAGAAAAGGCCAATGGTGATGAACATGGCTTTCACAGGAAACATTGAGAACATTAAAAATGACTCATCTCCGCTTGTTGCAATCATTGATGTTACAAGAGCACCAAAGCTGACTACCCGGTGAGAGTAAAGAGATACGACAGAAAATGCTCCAAGACATCCAGGGAAAGCACCTAGAAATGCACTTAATATATATTGGTAGAGGCGAACTTTTTTTAAGGATTTCTCCCATTTTCCCCTGGATTTTACACTTAAGTATTCAATCAGAAGCATCATAATAAAAACGAATGATGAGATCATCAATGTATGTTTTAAGATCTTTATGATAAACATTTTAATGCATTGTCATTTTAATATTTTCAGGCCATTTAACTTATTGTTCAGTTCATTAAGATTTTTTTTTATATCACCCTTTCGAAAAATTAAAGTGACACCTTTTTTAATGAGTCTTTCTATCCCTTTTTTACCAATGAAAGCTGATAGGATTATTTCACAATCATCAATAATATCGTAAACATCATTTGTTTTTAAATGTTGTTGAGAAGCTGCATGATGATTATTTCTTTCTTCTATAAATTGAAAACCTTCATTATTTGATTTATCAAATATTAAAAATTTATCAGCCTGGCCCAGCATCCTGTTAAATATTGATGTGCCGTCATTTGTGGGGATTGAGATCCTTATATTAGCTAAATTTACGTTAAGCTGATAAATATCTCTGTAATCTTCATTATTTTCATTGGAACTCATAGTGTAAAAGTTTTTCCAACTCCGCCAATCCTGTATTGATTCGGATACAGTTCATTTATCTTCCTTCCATGTTTTGTGCAATGCATTGGTGAAATAAGTTCGAGGCCGGAAAAAATGCTAAAATCACTTAAATCATGAAAACCGCCGATGATGGATCTTATTTTCCCGAATGATGAAAAAGAATTAAAAATATCTTTCATGTCAGGATGAGAACAACCTGTAATAACCTTTAGACCGTTTCCGGTTTCTATTGCCAGTGATTGCTCAATATTGTCAAGCTCTCCTGATGTGAAGATGTTGTCATATAATTTTTCCGGCTTATCATAATATCTGATTTCATTAACATTCTTTACACCTCTAAAAGAGGTAGGGGAATGAAGTATCACATTATTATTTATATTGAGGAAATGGGAAAGGCCTCCGACATGATCATAATGGTGATGAGAAATGAAGATATCTGTAACAATCAAAGGATCAATACCAAGGATCGTCATGTTGCGTATCAATATATTTCCATTAGCACCCGTATCAAAAAGAATGTGCTTATCATCTATGCTGATCAACGCGGAAAAGCCCCAATCTGATTTTAGCCCTGGAAGAACTGAATATAATTTGTTATCATAAACGACAATGATTTTCATTTGGATTTGTTAATTATATACTTTATTTTATGGTTATAATAGTTTTTACAGCAAAAAAATAAATTTTAATTTTGCTATGATTTTTATTAAATATCATTCTTTTTGTAAGGGAACGCAAGATCTGCCTAAAAGCAGATCTTCACGACCTGACAAAGTCAGGGAGCCAGCAGGACGGTGTGTAATGAGTCACACCGGTAACTTGAGGAGCGGCTGTGCCTGCTACGCTAAAGCTTCGCAGGCTTATATTACATTCTACTTTTTTTGTAAAATTTAAGTCTGGCTTTCGCCATCATCCACATCGCTCCCGCTCCGGATGTGCTCATCCGTCTCCGCTGCCGTGTCCCCGGGGTGATCGATATTACCGAGTCACCCCTGAGGGGCCCGCGAGTGTAGATAGATGGCTACGCCTGAAACTCCCTGCTGGAAAAACATTATGCTTGTTGATCCACTGGACAAGTGACGCTTCCGTGTTTTGCTTTTGCGGTAGCCAAAAGTAATTACGGAAAAAGCCACACCTGCTGGAATGAACAGAAAAACAGTAAAAGGAGATAGAATCACTAATCCTGGAGAGAGTGCGAAAAAAGCCAATACTGGTTTTAGATTTTTTTTCTTAATGAAGTTATCAGGATAAACAGGAAAAACGGGGCTCCGAAGAATGATGTGATTATACCAACAGGGATCTCAACGGGTGGAATTAAAGTTCTTGCAAGAAGATCTGCAACAGCCAGGAGAATCCCTCCGAATATTACAGTAACAATTACGAGGAATCTGAAGTCATCTTTAACGAATTGTCTGGCTATATGGGGGACTATCAATCCAATAAATCCTATTGGTCCTACAATTGAGACAATAACTCCTGTTATAAGAGATACTATGATGAACAATAATATCCTGAATTTTTTTACATCAAGGCCTCTCGTAACTGCGAAATTTTCTCCACCTGATATCAGGACCAGTTCCTTGTTTAAAAGAACTGCAGTGAGGATAAAAAATATCCAGATCGGGAGAAGGATCAATATATCTTTATAACCGGTGGTTGATATACTTCCCATCAGCCATCTAAGTACAGAAATTGTTTGAGTGATATCTACCATATACTGCAATAACAATATAAATGCAGAGAAGAAAAAATTTATTGCCACTCCGGACATAAGTATTGTGTAAACAGAATAGCTTTTTGTTATCCTGGAGATTCCTAGGATAAGGAGGATTGATAAAATACCGCCAAGAAATCCTGCAATATAAACCAGATTTATACCGAAGATGCTCAATGCAAGATTGAGTTTTAAAGCTGCCACGGTACCGGCAGCAGCACCGGAGGAAACCCCCAATGTGTATGGAGTTGCAAGGCTGTTCTTGAAAATATTCTGGAAGATCAAGCCCCCGAGAGCAAGTGAGGAACCGACGAGAAATGCCATGATAGTTCTTGGAAAGCGTAATTGCCAGAAAATGAAACTATCAGGATCATTAGAGAATAATTTTGAGATATCAATATCTATAATCCCAAGAAATGGAATAAGTATTATAATTAATAGTCCAAATCCGGATATTATCAGGTATTTAGTCCTGCTTTTCATGTGGAATAAATATCTCCTGTTTATTATGTTCAATTTTTTCAAAATTCATATTAAAGGTTTTTTTAAGTACCTCGGCAGTTGAGGATCTTTTTCCGCTATACAAAACTTCTCCTTCTCTTAATGAGATAAGATTGTCTGTGAGCGAGTAGAGAGGCTCCAGATTATGAGAAACAACCAGGATGGTCTTACCCTCTTTTTTTAACTCTGCAAATATTTTCTTAAGGTCCATTACACCTTCAGGATCAAGATTGGAAAATGGTTCATCGAATAAAAGAACAGGGACATCCTGAATATATGCAGAAGCTATCAGGACCCTTCTCCTTTCACCACTACTGAGAGTATTAATATCTCTTGAAACGATATTTGCAATATCAAACTTTTCAAGACACTTATCATATATATCAAGATCATTTTTGTCATAATCGGAAAAAAGTTTTTTATATGGATAACGGCCGGCCAGGAGAACATCCTTTACAGAGATCGGAAGCAGGAATTCTTCTGATTGAGGCTGAAATGAAATTGATCTTGCAAGCTCTCTCCTTGACAAATGTTTGATATTTTTATCCCTGATAAAAACATTACCACTGAAATCTCTGATAATTCCGGATATTATTTTCAGGATCGTAGTCTTGCCGGCACCATTAGGGCCTATCAAAATTGTGAGTTCTTTCTCTTTGATAATAAGGTCTACATTTTTCAGGATCTCTTTATCCCGGACAAACGAAAGGGCTTCAACTCTTATCATTTTTTTCGGAGAGAATATTTAATTCCTGGAAATAATTACATTTATCAGAGATTGTACACAGATCACATGAAGGGTTCACCGGTTTACATATGGTTTGCCCGAAGCCAACAAGTGTCTGGTTTACATTATTCCATGAACTTTCAGGGAAAAGTTCTCTCAATTCTTCCTCTACGATCTCAGGTTTATCTCCTGATGCCCAGCCAAGCCTTTTTGAGATCCGGAATACGTGAATGTCTACAGAAATTGAAGGGATCCCGAATGCAAGGGAACGTACAAGATTTGCTGTTTTTCTTCCGACACCGGGTAGTGATATCAGCTTATCCATATCGGAAGGCACTTCATTCCCTGTCTCAGCAAGATATTCAGCTATCTTTAAAATATTTTTTGCTTTTTGTTTGAAAAATCCAACAGGATATATCAATTGGGAAATTTTTTCTTCTCCCAGGGATAAAATTTTTTCAGGAGTGTCTGCAGCAGTGAAAAGGCGTTCAGATGCTCCCATTGTTACTGCATCCTTTGTCCTTGAACTTAATAGCACAGAGATAAGGATCCTGAGAGGTGTTGATCTTATACTTTTTTCAAAAGAGCGAACAGGAGGATTCAGAGGGATTGTGAGTTTTTCTATTGCAGATAATATTTTCAGATTGGATTTAACATGATCCATAATTTATTCTATTGTTCCTCCATTAATAATAATTTCACTTACAAGTTCGACAGTAGGTTTAAGGGTGGCCGAAACGCCACAATATCTATCTTCAGAAAGAGTAACAGCTTTCTTTACTTTATCAAGTGGAATATCATTACCGGTAAAACTATAGGTCGTTTTAATTTTTTTATATCTTTTCGGGTGTTCTTCAGTTAATGACGCATCAGTGGAAACTTCAAACGAATCTACTTCCACTCTCATTTTTTTCAGGATCGATATAACATCCATCCCGGTGCATCCTGCAAGTGAAATAAGTGTTAATCCCTTTGGCCTCGGCCCGAGGTTCTCACCTCCCACATTTTTATCTGCATCTATGATAATATCAAAACCATCCAGCTTTGCTTTAAAAGACATTCCATCATTCCATATTACTTTCGCTTCCATTTAACTCTCCTTTGTATAGTACAGCTCTTTTTAAAATCCGAACATCAATAAAATTCCACCTGCTGTCAACCCGAACAGGAAATTAAAAACCTTTATCTTAATAGTATCATTAACTGAAAAACTTAAAAGTGGAAGAGAACCATGCCCGTCCTGAACAATGGAATTTGTCAGAAGTATTGAAAATGGGATCATACCCTGGCTGAAGAGTGATACAAACAGGAGGTTCGGCCCCGATATCGGGAGAATACCTACGAATGCGCCCAGGACAAGGAGGAGCGGTTTATTGTGAGTAAGTATATCTTTCAAATTAAATACACTGTCCATTGCGGAAATAAAAAATATGGAAAAGAAAAGCCATAAAACAAGTTTCAGAATATGTTTTTTGATAATGTGTTTAAGAATATGCTCACTGAAAAAATGAGCGAGATCAGGTTTTTCAAGATCTTCTTCATTGTGAATGATGATACATTTATCACATAATTTAATTTTAAATACCTTTTTATATAATACAGCTAGGTATCCACCGATAATTCCCATAAAGAACAATGTACCGAAAAGGAATGCAAGTGTGGAGAACGATATGGATGAGCCCTCTTTAAAAGCCATGCTGATAAGTACAAAAGCTTCATCACCTGAAGTAGCAATAAGTGCACTGTTAATTGCTCCGAAACCGATGATCCCGGACATATAAAATGAATCAACTACAAAAGTACCCACACAACCCGGGAAACTACCGAAAATTGATGCGAGGAATATCTGGGAGAATTTCCCCTTTTTAAAAAATTTCTTCAGTCTGTCATTGAATATGATCTCAATATATTCAACTATTATCATAAGAACCAGAATTATTGCAGTTATCTTTAAAGTTTCGAAAAGTGATTCAAAAAATATTTCCTGTAGCATGGGAATATTATAGATGTTTTACTGATTTGATTCAAGATGAGTTTTTTGTGTGAGTTTTATATTAAATTATTCTGGATTAACTTATAATTTATAAATAATTGGAGAGACAAATGAATATGCTTCAGGCAGATAATGAGAGGGCAAAGAGATTGACAAAGCTTTGTATTAAAATAATTGAAAAGAAGTCCGGAAAGGAGGAAATCCTTAAGTTTACTGAAGATTTAAATAGTGTAAGGCCGATTGAAGTTATCTCTATTGTAGAAGCCGTGATTGATGTCAGCGGGAATATAGCTGAAAAGAAAGCAAATCTCTCTAAAATTTTGAATGTCCTGCATAAAGGTATCAGCAAATATAAATGGGAACTTCCATCCGGGAATCTGTTCCTTAAAGATATGATGAGCGAGAATTCTTTTCTTAAAAAAGAACTGACTGAATTAAAAAATGAACTTAAAGGGCTGAATTTAGAAACTGAAAATTCAATTTCAAGAAATGAAAAAGTTAAGGAATTAATAGATAAGATCCTCAAGTTGAAAAATATTGAAAACCATTATGTAAAAAAAGAGAATATATTCTTCCCGTATCTTGAAAAAAAAGGAGGGCATCTGAAATGTCTTCCGGTTATGTGGTCGATCCATGATGATGTGAGAAATGGTTTAAAAAAAATACAAAATATAAGGAGTGAAAATGAGATAAACTTAGAAAAATTCTATTCTATTATTGGTGAATTGTTCTTCTCAATGTATGCTATGATATTTCGGGAAGAATTGATCCTGTATCCTGCAGCTATTGAAATATTTGAAGGTGAAGAGTGGGAAAATATGTATGAAGAAAGCTTTGGCATCGGGTTTTCCTTCATAGATAAAAAATTGAAAAAGTCCGGATCAGTGATTCCCGAAGGAGTGTCCGGAAATGAATTTGTTGATCTGGGTTCCGGTAAACTGGATGTGGAAGTTCTGAAATTGATATTGAACTCTCTTCCCCTGGACATAACATTTGTAGATGAAAATGATAAAGTAGCATATTTTTCTCAACCATCCACACGAATCTTCCCGAGAACAAAGGCAATTATCGGCAGGGAGGTTCAGAACTGCCACCCCCCGGAAAGTATAAACAAAGTTAATAATATTATCGATTCATTCAGAAACGGCTCTTCTTCAAAAGAATCTTTCAGGATTTTCTTTAGGGAAAAATACATTCTTATCGATTATTATGCAATAAGGGATGGAGATGGGAGATATAGGGGGACATTGGAAGTAACTACTGATATTTCCGATATTAAAGAATTATCCGGTGAAAAGCGTCTTTAGAGCCATAATAGATGCATAATATTCATGTTCTGTTCAGGAATTCAATAAAAGTACCGGTCAGATTTTCCGGTTTATCTAAATTGATTCGTATTAATAATATTAAATTGGGTCAACTATACAGAGTAAAAAGTAGGAAGTATAATTGTTAACAAAGCCTACCTGATTACTTGTAAACACGGACTATTAGTGTTATTCATTTAGTACGTTCACATTGAATAATTCCGAAATTTGGATTTTAGTGCGTATTAAAATAGAGGTGCTTTATGAGATTTAGCAGGAATTCATTATATATCAAAATCATAGCAATTCTATTATCGCTGTTTTTCTTGCAGAATGATCTTCTCATCCATGCTCAGGATGGTAAATATGATAAAGAAATTGAATTTGTAAAAAATGAATATATCTCAGGAAATTATATCCTGCTAATAGAAAAACTTGAAAAACTTCTTAATGAAGTGGGAAAAGAATACAGAAAAGTTTCAGGAGAATTTTTTTTGTTACTTGGGGCAGCTTATGAACATACAGGAAAAAGGGAGAAAGCAATAGAAAATTATCTCCTGGGAGACCTGCTTCTTGATTCACCGGTAGTTAAAGGGATAGATTTGAAGTCATTAAAAATTTTCCAGGAAACTATTTTGGGGAAAACTATTAACGGGCGCCGGGTTATTGAAAAGGTTGGAAAGAGAAAGATAAAAAAAAAAATTCCTTATTTAGCAATATTGAGTGGAGTGGTATTTGTCGTAGCAGCCTATTTCCTGATGAAAAAAAAATCAGACCCGAACGTAATAAGCATGACAGAAAGGTATGCAAATGAGGTTTTTAATAGTATAGAGTGGATAGAGATTCCCGCAGGAGAATTTCAAATGGGAGATAATTACGGAATGGGTTCGGACGATGAAGTTCCGGTTCACAGGGTATACCTTCATTCTTATAAGATCTCAAAGTTGGAAATAACATATGATCAATATGATAAGTATACTGAAGCAACTTTAATTTGGCCCCTTCCGTATGACCGTGAACGTGAAATTGAAGTCAGGAAAACCCTGCCGGCAAGAAAATTCACATTCCTTGATGCGGGATATTTCTGTGAATGGCTGACCAATCAAACTGGAAAAGAAATCCGTATTCCAACGGAAGCTCAGTGGGAAAAAGCAGCAAGGGGTACAACCCAACCTATCTATCCCTGGGGAAATAGTATACCTGATTGCAATAGAACAAACATTAATAATTGTATTGGATTGACGCAACCTGTTGGTTCTTATCCTTCTGATATTTCTGTGTATGGAGTTATGGATATGGGTGGGAATGTTGCTGAATTTGTATCAGATGCGTATCAAAGCAATTATTATTCTATATCACCTCTCTATAATCCGAAGGGCCCGAGCTATAATCTTACTCATTACAGAGTTGTAAGGGGTGGCAACTGGTCCTCAAATGATCCTCGTGCAACAAACAGGTCATCCATTCATTCAATAAAAAAAAGTGAAACAATAGGTTTAAGAATCGTATGGATAGATCATTAGATCTATTCGTTTCAAACATTACAATATAATTCTATTATAGAAAACAAAGGTTGAGATTCAATTTAAAATAAGTAAAATTATCTCCTGAGCATTCTTCTGATTTCTATTCAATCTATAGATTTATACTATTAAAAAAAATCTTATAAAAAAATATTATTTGGCAAGTCTGTAATGATCAATGTGTCCAATATAAGAAAGGTTAAAATATGAAAAAAAGAAATAGAAAAGCACCTGTTTTTATTTTGTTAATTGTCTGGATATTTGTATCTCTTCCGGCGGAAATAGAACAGGTGCAAATTTCGGATTCTCTGAAGGGATATCTAAATTATGGAGCAGAGAACAATCCGGGTTTGAAAGCTGCATTCAATCTGTGGAAGGCGGAACTTGAAAAAGTAATCGAGGTAAAATCTCTTCCCGATCCGACCTTTAATTTTGCCTATTTTGTCAGAGAGGTAGAGACAAAAACAGGGCCCCAACAAATGAAAGTGGGATTAATGCAGAAATTCCCTTGGTTTGGAAAATTAAAACTGCGAGGGGACATTTTTCTTGAGAGATCCCGGTCTCTAAAAGAGAATTTTGAAAGATTAAAGCTTGAACTATTCTATAAGGTGAAAAAGCTCTATTATGATTATTACTATGTTTCCAGGTCTATCGTGATCATTAAAAAGAACGTTGATTTACTTGATGCCGCTTCTGAACAGATCAGAACAATGTATTCAACAGGAAGAACATCTTACTCAAATCTTATTAGAGTTCAGATAGAACTTGATAAACTTAAAGACAGATACAAAAGTCTTGAAGATAAATTACCCTCAATTAAAGTTGCATTAAATTCTGTTATGAACAGACCTCCTGAAAAGGAGATTCTTGTTGATAAAAAGGTTGAGGATATAAGATTTAATCTGAAAGGCTCCGGTCTTCTTCAGATATTAAAAACAACCAACCCTGAATTAAAGATCCTTGATCACTTTGCATTAAGCAGAGAGGCGGGAGTCAAACTTGCCAGAAAGAATTTCTTACCGGATATTTCTATTGGAGCTGATGTTATCATTACAGGAGATTCCCCTGTACCCGGGGTGACAGATAGTGGAAAAGATCCTTTTTTAATAAAGATGTCGATGAATATTCCACTCAGATTTAAAAAAATAAATGCATCAATAAGAGGTGCCAAAAAACGTCTGGAAGCTGTTAAATACAAAAAAATTGAGAAAGAGAACAAATTGATATCAGCACTGGAATCAACACTCTTCAAATTTGAAGATTCAGGAAGGATCATTAATCTTTATAGAGATTCACTTATTCCCAAAGCTCAACAGGCATTTGAGGTAACAAAGACTGCTTTTTCAACCGGAAGATCGGGTTTTCTTGATTTTATCGATGCTCAGAGAACATTGTTGGATTTTGAACTGAAAAAAGAAAAAGCAAAGTCATCACACTTTCAGAATCTGGCACTGATTGAAAAAATTATTGGAAAAGATTTCGATTATTTAAAAAGGGAACAACTTATTACCCTGGAGATGAAATGAAAAAGATAAAAGCTATATTTACTAAGATAATATCAAAGGAGAACCGGTGGCTGTTTTTCAGCGCAATTATTCTGGGGCTTATATTAGGCCTTGCTTTCGGCGGAGGATCTGAAAAAACTTCATCGATCAATCCTGAAAGTGAAATAAGTGAAGAACATGACCATTCAAAGAATCAGATGTGGACCTGCTCCATGCATCCGCAAATACAACAGCCTAAACAGGGGAAATGCCCTCTCTGTGGAATGGACCTGATCCCTGTATCCTCTGAGGAAGAGGAAGTGGGGTTCAACCAATTAAAGCTGTCGGAAAATGCCATTAAACTTGCTGAAATACAGACGGCACCAGTGGAAAGGCGTGAAGTGGAAATGGTGATCAGAATGTCCGGTAAAATTGCATTCAATGAGACGAATGTTGCAAATATAACTTCCCGCATTCCGGGAAGGATAGACAACATTTATGTGAATTATACAGGGACTAAAATAAAAAAAGGTGAAAGGATGGTGAATCTATACAGCCCGGAACTAATCACCGCTCAACAGGAATTACTCCAGTCATTAAAATCATTTCAGATTTCCCGAACTCCCGAACTTAAAAAGAATGCACTTGAAAATGTTGAAGCCTCCAGAAAGAAATTGCTGCTTTGGGGATTAACAAAAAAACAGATCAGGAGTTTCGAAAATCGCAATAACATAGTTAATCATATAATTATCTATTCACCTATGAATGGTATCGTGGTAAAAAAGGATGCATTTGAAGGGATGTATGTAAATACCGGTGCGAAGTTGTATACAATAGCAAACCTCCTGGATCTATGGGTTCAGCTGGATGCATATGAATCAGATATTTCATGGATAAGGACAGGACAGAGAGTTGAGTTTGAGACTGAAGCATACCCGGGGAAATCATTTAAAGGTAAAGTGACATTTATTGATCCTGTTGTAGATCCGAAAACAAGAACTATAAAAGTAAGGGTAAATGTTAAAAACCAGGATCTCAAATTAAAACCTGATATGTTTGTCCGGGCAAAAGTTTACTCAGGAATCGTAAATAGAAACAAAGATAAAAACTTTATTCTACCTCTTGTCATTCCTTCATCGGCTCCTTTAGTTACGGGAAAGCGTGCTGTAGTTTATGTTACAGTCCCTGGAAAAAAGGGAGTATTTGAAGGCAGAAATATAACTCTGGGACCTCTTGCTGATGAATACTATATTGTAACGGAGGGATTAAAAGAGGGTGAAAATGTAGTTGTAAATGGTGCATTTAAAATAGACAGCGATCTCCAGATCCAGGCAAAACCTAGTATGATGAATCCCGGGGGCGGAGGTCCGATGCCGGGACATGATCATGGAGATTCATCGGTAAAGATGGTTATGGAAGATGAAAAGGTAAGAGTCCCATCCGGAAATATCCCGTCCCACTTCAGATCTTCTATAGATAAAATTACCGAGCTGTATTTCCAGATCCAGGATGAATTAAGTCGTGACTGGTTGGATAAGGTGAAGGATTCAGGGAAAGATCTATTGGGAAAGCTGGATATTGTAGATAAGAAGTTGCTTAAAGGTGATTCTCATATGGAGTGGATGATGTTAGAGAAAATTATCCGGGATGGCACAGAGAAGATTGTTTCTGCACCGGATATTGATTCTGCCAGGGGATCTTTTGAAGTCATTACCAAACCAACAATAAGTGCTTTGAAATATTTTGGAAGCACAGATAAAACTTTTTATAAACTTCATTGCCCGATGGCATTTGATAATAAAGGCGCTTTCTGGCTTCAGAAGGGTCAGGATGTTCGAAATCCTTACTTTGGAGAATCAATGCTTACATGTAAGGACAGTATCGAAAAAATTTCGACAGGGAAGAATAAATAATAACTAATGGCATCCGGAGAAGAAGATATGAATAATACTGAAACAGATAGTGTGGTCCAGCCAAAATCAATACTTGAGAAGGTTATATATTTCTGTCTTAATAATAAGCTTATAATATCTTTGTTGGTTGTTGGAATAATTTTATGGGGAATGATGGTTTCTCCTTTTGACTGGAACCTCGGAGGGATACCACGTGATCCGGTTCCGGTTGATGCAATTCCGGATATTGGGGAAAATCAGCAGATAGTTTTTACAAAATGGATGGGAAGATCTCCCCAGGACATCGAGGATCAGATCAGTTATCCCCTTACTGTATCACTTCTTGGAGTACCGGGAGTAAAAACCGTAAGAAGTTATTCAATGTTAGGATTTTCAACAATATATGTTATTTTTAAAGATAAGATTGATTTCTATTGGTCAAGATCAAGAATTCTGGAAAAATTAAATTCACTCCCTTCAGGTACTCTTCCTGAAAATGTTAAACCTGCACTTGGCCCCGATTCTACGGCCCTGGGGCAGGTATACTGGTATACCCTCGAAGGGAGGGATGAGAATGGGGATCCTGCCGGAGGATGGGATCTGCACGAGATGAGAACAATTCAGGACTGGTATGTGAGGTATGCTCTTCTTGCAGCTGACGGGATAAGTGAAGTTGCGTCTGTCGGAGGCCATGTTCAGGAGTATCAAATTGATGTAGATCCGGATGCAATGAGAGCATATGGCATTACTCTGGAACAGGTGTTCATGGCAGTAAAAATGTCAAATCTTGACGTTGGAGCCAGAACTATAGAAATAAACAAAGCTGAATATATGATCCGGGGGTTAGGTTTTATTAAGAGCGTTAAGGATATTGAGGATAGTGTTATAACGGTGAATAATAATGTTCCCATATATGTAAAAAATATATCCCGTGTAAAACTGGGGCCTGCTTTAAGAAGAGGAGCACTCGACAAAGGTGGTTCGGAAGCAGTCGGAGGTGTTGTCGTTGTCCGTTACGGGGACAATCCTCTTGCGGCAATAAAGAATCTGAAGAAAAAAATAGAAGAGATATCTCCCGGGCTTCCTAAAAGAGTACTCCCTGACGGGACCGTGAGCAAGGTTACTATTATCCCGTTCTATGACAGGACCAAACTTATAAATGAAACTCTTGATACTCTTAATACCGCATTAACGGAAGAAATATTAGTAACTATCATTGTTGTTATATTAATGCTTCTGAACCTCAGAAGTTCTTTCCTGATCGCCGGATTGCTGCCGCTTGCCGTATTAATGTCATTTATAGCAATGAAATATTTGAAAGTAGATGCGAATATAGTTGCACTCTCCGGGATAGCAATTGCTATCGGAACAATGGTCGATATGGGAATTGTTTTTGTTGAGAACATAAACAGGCATCTCAATGCTGCTGATCCGGATGAAGACCGTCTTCACGTTATTTTCAGAGCATCAAGTGAAGTTGGTAGCGCAGTAGTTACAGCAGTTTTGACTACTATTATCAGTTTCCTCCCTGTATTCACAATGGTGGCAGCTGAAGGGAAATTATTTAAACCACTTGCATTCACAAAAACCTTTGCACTTGCATCATCTATAATTGTCGCTATTATGATCATTCCTCCTGTTGCTCACATGATCTTCAGGCAAAAGAAAAAAAAGAATACTATTAACTATTTATTACCGGTATCAATCTTATTAGCAGGAATAGGCGTTACAATCTTTGCCTCCTGGTGGGCAGGATTAATAGTAATGATGGTAGGCGGATATAAGATCCAGGAAAAAAAATTATCCCCTGTAGCAAAAAAATATTTTTCCAAATCAGTTAATTATTTAGCAGTAATAGTTATAGGAATAATTCTTACCCGTTACTGGCTTCCGCTCGGGCCTGAATCAGGATTAATTAAAAACCTGATGTTTGTAGCTATATTGATCGGAGGCCTTTTGTTCCTCTTTTCCCTGTTCCTGAAAAACTATACAAAACTTTTGAAGATGACGTTGAATCATAGAAAGATCTTTTTTTCCATAGTTGCTTCACTTGTATTACTGGGAGGGATGTCCTGGTTGGGATTCAATACATTTTTCGGATGGCTCCCGAATTTTGTAAAAGCCTCTGCGCCAATTAGTTATATTTCACATAAATTTCCCGGTTTGGGAAAAGAGTTTATGCCTCCGCTTGATGAAGGAGCCTTTCTTTATATGCCGACAACAATGCCTCATGCATCTATCGGTGAAGCACTTGATGTGATAAAGAAGCAGGATATGGCTTTCACTGCAATACCTGAAATAGAAAGTGCGGTCGGGAAACTTGGAAGAGCTGATACGCCCCTTGATCCGGCTCCTGTTTCAATGATCGAGACCGTGATTAATTATAAAGCCAGGTATAAGACAGATATTAATGGAAAGAGAATGCTGTTCAAATATGATCCGGATGAAACAGATTTTGTCAGAGATGAAGAAGGTGAAAAGCTTCAAAGTATAGATGGATTCCCTTATTTAGTTTCCGGAAAATATTTGAGAGACAGGAGTGGAGAACTCATACCTGATTCAGATGGTCATCCGTTCTCTTTGTGGAGATTACCGTTATCTCCCGAGCTTAATCCTGGACGCAAAAGATGGAAAGGGATAAATTCTCCAGAGGATATATGGAAAGAGATAATCAGGGCAGGGAAGATACCCGGTACTACATCAGCACCAAAATTACAACCTATTGCAGCAAGGATTGTAATGCTGCAGAGTGGGATGCGCGCACCGATGGGATTAAAAATAAAAGGACCAAGCCTTGAAACTATTGAAAAGGTTGGCCTTCAAATTGAAAAACTTCTTAAAGAAGTTCCTTCAATTGAACCATCTGCTGTTATTGCTGACAGGATCATTGGTAAACCCTACCTGGAAATAGATGTAGACAGGAAAGCAATTGCAAGATATGGAATAATGCTGAAAAAAGTTCAGGATGTTATCGAAGTTGCCATAGGTGGAAAGAAAATAACGACTGCTGTTGAAGGACGGGAACGGTATCCTGTCAGGGTCAGATATATGAGAGAACTGAGAAACAATATCGAATCCCTGGAGAAAATACTTGTCCCTGCAATAGGCGGCGCTCAAATTCCCTTAACCCAGCTGACAAAAATAAATTATGTTCGAGGGCCTCAGGTAATTAAAAGTGAGGATACTTTTCTGGTTGGATATGTATTGTTTGATATGAAACCGGGATTTGCAGAAGTAGATGTTGTAGAGAATACAAAAGAATATCTTTCGAACAAAATAAAATCCGGTGAATTGGAGATCCCTTCAGGAGTCAGTTATTCATTTGCCGGAAGTTATGAAAACCAGATCCGCTCTGAAAAAACGTTAATGATAGTTCTCCCTCTGGCCTTATTCATTATTTTTATGATCCTCTATTTTCAGTTTAAGAAAGTATCTACAACCTTACTTGTATTTTCAGGAATTGTAGTAGCTTGGTCGGGAGGATTTATTATGATCTGGCTCTATAGTCAACCATGGTTTCTTGATTTTTCAATTTTCGGAATTCATTTCAGGGAGTTGTTCCAAATACACGCGTTTAACCTTAGTGTAGCTGTCTGGGTAGGTTTTCTTGCTTTGTTCGGAATCGCATCTGATGATGGAGTGATCATTGCCACATATCTTAACCAGGTCTTTGATAAAAGAAAACCGGGAAGTATTGAAGAGATAAGGGAAGCAACAATAGAAGCGGGTTCAAGGAGGGTAAGGCCGGCATTGATGACAACTGCAACAACTCTTCTTGCTTTGATCCCGATCCTCATGTCAACCGGCAGAGGGTCGGACATAATGATACCGATGGCGATCCCTTCGTTCGGAGGAATGACCATTGCACTAATAACATTGTTTATAGTGCCTGTAAGCTATAGTTGGCTAAAAGAGAGAGAGTTATTAAAACAAAAAGGTAACGATTTATTAAAAATCAAATAAAATATCAAATTGACAGAAATGGAGGAAATAGTTAAAATAAATTACCATGAAATTTAAAAAAATCACAATAATGCTTGTTGTTTTATTAGTTACTACAGCAGTAAACGGACAATTCTTTGCAGATAAAAACAAAGCCAGGCCGATAATAGAGTTTGAGAATCTTTATACTCAGGGAAAGATTGTATTCAAATTTGACCTGATAAAAGATAATCATATAACTGACATAAAGAATGAGTTCTTTAAAATCGAACTTCCTGAAAACGATTTCCTGTCGATTAAGGGTGTAACTTTTCCTGAAGGTGAGGAATATGGGGATGAAAAAGTATACAAAGGAAAGTTCAATGTTATTGTTTATGTAGATTCAATAAAAAATATACCTGCTGAAGGGATAAAACTTAATTTTAAGGTATCATACCAGATATGCCAGGAACAACCGGTCGAGGTGTGCTATCCGCCTGATGAAGAAGAAATAGAAGTAATTATTACAAAAGAATTTTCTTCGGTAAACTCAGGTGATATTTCAAAGGATCCAGGACAGGAAGAGGGATTCGCAGCCTGGGTTGAAAAGACCATTAAAACAGAACTTGCAAAAAAATCTTTTCTCCTTTTTCTTATGGTATTCATTGGAGGTTTTCTTACCAGTTTTACTCCATGTGTCTATCCTATCATACCTATTGTAATGGGTTATGTCGGTACACGTACCGGTGGTTCAAAATTTAAGGGATTTTACCTCTCGGTTTTCTTTGTTTTAGGTTTGGCAATCGTATATTCTATGTTCGGTATTGTTGCCGCAATGACCGGCTCTATGCTCGGAATATCTTTCCAGAATCCAATTGTTGTTTTTGCGATTGCTGCAATTTTCATAATCATGGGATTCAGCCTCGCAGGATTTTTTGAGATTCCGGTCCCTTCCTCTATCTCTTCAAAAGTTCAGAAGGGACACAAAAGTGAGATCATAGGCTCAATGATAGTGGGTGGTGTTGCAGGAATAATCGCTGCTCCATGTGTCGGACCTGTACTTGTAGCACTCCTTTCCTGGATCAGTCAGACAGGAAATGTCTTCCTCGGATTCTGGCTTACATTCACTTTCTCGCTTGGTCTAGGAGTTATATTTTTACTTGCCGGCACATTTTCTGGTGTCATATCCTCAATGCCAAAAGGCGGGAAATGGATGGATTATGTGAAGTACTTCTTCGCGATAATGTTGATAGGTGGAGGGTTATATTTCCTTGGAACAGTTATAAGCGAATGGGTTAACAATGTATTATGGGGAGTATTTCTTATTGCAACTGCTGTTTTTTCAGGAATTTTCAAGGCAATTGGCGACGAATTGAAAAATAAATTATACAAAGTTCTACTGATTATAGTTTTTCTGGTGGGTACTATCTTGTTTATGCGTGGTGTTGAGCAAAAGTATTTTCCTGCTTTAAACCAGATTGGCGCTGTTTCAAGCCAACTCCCTGCAGCAAGTGAACTTGATTGGGAAAGTGATCTTGAAAAAGGGAAAGAACTTGCTGAAAAACAGGATAAATTTGTGATGATTGATACGTATGCAGACTGGTGTGTGGCATGTAAGGAACTTGAAGAACAAACTTTCTCCTCTCCTGAAGTTATCACTGAATTAAAAAAATTCATTCTGGTAAAGCTCGACTTTACAGAGAAAAATGAAAAGAATGAAAAGATAAGAAAAAGTCTGAAAGTGATAGGTATGCCTACTGTAATATTTTTAAGTTCTGACGGGAAAGAGATAAATAGATTCTCGGGATTTTATAAAAAAGATAAATTCCTGAAATTCCTTAATGGCAAGGTTCGGAAACAATAGTAATCCGGTTATGCTGATACTTTCTTAAAGGTACTTTTTTAGAAAGTTAAATTATCAGGTTTTTTTTATTTACAAAAGGATAACTACGCCGGAACCAAAACTAAGAACAATAGGAGTGCCCGAACCGAGGATCAGATCAGATCGTAAAAAAATCGGTATTTGGATTTTGTCTGAAATTTTCAAATGATATCTGAGAGAACCCATGAATCCCAACGCCGGATCATCAAAAAAATGGAGGCCTGCACCTGCCTGCACAAATATAGAATCTGTTATTTCAACCTGAGTAATCAGCAATCCCTTCATCGGAGCAGATTCTCCTTCATATCTGATTGGTTGATAACCATAAGGCACAACGGCATAATAATAATAAAGACGGCTATATCCAACCTCAAGCCCTACAGAGAATTTTTCCATCTGATAAAATCCCTGACCAAAAAATCCGAAAAAGAATGTATCCCAATCAACTACATCATCATACCACTCGGTGGCATCACCTACATCCACAAGCGTTAAACCCAGGTGTGCATTAATGCTAAAGGTCAGTTTAGAGGCCGGCAATTGAGCTGTCAGGGAAAAAATCAGTATAATAACTATAAATATCCACAAATAAAATTTTATTCTCATAATATCCCTCCTTTTGCATTGTAAATAATATAAATTTCAAATGCAAAGCTTAATTTAGAGATAATATGAGTGCAATTTTAAATAGGGATATATTAAAAAGAGAAATTACCGGAGTTTATATATAATTCTGTTTGGATGTAATAAATGATATACTTATATAAACAGGTTGGTTAAATATATGTCAAAAAAAAGATACGAAATAGCAGTAATAGGGAGCGGCCCTTCAGGACAACGTGCAGCTATCCAGGCTGCGAAAGCCGGGAAAAAGGTTGTTGTAATTGACAACAGGATCCTTAAGCTTGGAGGTGTTTCTCTTCATACCGGCACTATTCCCAGTAAAACGCTCAGGGAAGCTGTATTGTATATCAAGGGCTTAAAGAGAAAGTATGTTTATGGTTCCAGCAGAGTATCAAGAAATGAGATCACCCTTGAGGATCTGACCGAAAAAGTTGATTCCATCCTGAAGTATGAAGTTAAGGTTATCGAGCGTCAATTCAGAAGAAATGGAATAGATGTTTTATACGGAGAAGCTGTATTTGAAGACAGATCAAATGTAAATATTGTAGATCTTGAAGGAAATATATCTGAAAGTATAAAAGCTGACAAGTTTATAATTGCTACCGGAACCCATCCCCGAAGGCCTGATGATATCGAATTTGATTATAATGTGATCTTTGATAGTGATTTTATTTTTTCCCATAAAAGTAAAATAAAAAAGTTACCTGAATCCCTTATTGTTTACGGGGCCGGAGTGATCGGGATGGAATATGCCGGTATGTTTGCTGCTCTGGGTTGTGAAGTTACCATAGTCGATAATCATAAGGAGATGTTCCCTTTTATTGACAGGGATATAGTGGCATTACTGAAGAGATTTTATATAGATCTGGGTGTTAAATTTAATTTTAATGAATCATATAAAAAATTTGAGGTTACAAAAGGCGGGAAGGGAAAACTAATTACTGAAAGCGGAAAAGTATTTGAAGCTGATGTGATCCTTTTTTCAAAAGGAAGGACTCCCGCAATAGAAAAACTGAAAATTAAAAATATCGGTGTTGATACCGGGAGCAGAGGGACGATCAAGGTTAATGAGAAATTTCAGACATCTGTTGAAAATATCTATGCATGCGGTG
Source organism: Candidatus Aminicenantota bacterium (assembly GCA_029938635.1). Classification (GTDB taxonomy): domain Bacteria; phylum Acidobacteriota; class Aminicenantia; order UBA2199; family UBA2199; genus UBA647. The sequence continues at coordinate 3,417 of JAOZUQ010000035.1, read as the reverse complement.
ATGTGATAGGATTCCCGGCCCTTGCTTCAACAAGTTCTGAACAGGGAAGAAGAGCGGCAAGGTTCTCGATCGGACTTGAAGCTGATCCCGGGATTGATGATCACTTTCCATTTGCCATATACTCAATACCTGAACTCTCTTCAATAGGAAAAAATGTTCAGGAACTGGAAAAGGAAAATGTCCCTTTCGAAACCGGTATTGCTTATTACAATGAAATAGCAAAAGCAGCCATTTCCGGTGATGACAGGGGAGCACTTAAGATCTTGTTCGATCCTTCTACAAAGAAAATACTCGGGATACACATAATAGGGGAGCAGGCTGCAGAAATAGTGCACATAGGCCAGGTTGTTATGAAAACAGGGGAAAACCTCGATTTTTTTATAAAAAATATCTTCAACTATCCTACCTGGGCGGAAGCATACAGGGTCGCAGCGTTCAATGGATTAAATAAACTCAGATCAAAACGTTAGTTGAAGACAACTGGAAAATCAGGAATTATGAGATTTAAATGAATATTGGACTTTGGATCTTAACAACAGTGTTGTTGACCTATTCTTTTATTAAAGATAAAGCCAAAACATTTTCTGCATTAAAAAAAGCGGCAAAAAAATTATGGAGTATGTCGTATCTTTTTTTCTTTGTTATGGCCGTATTCTCATTTCTCCTGGTCATTGTTCCAGACTACACATTTAACAGTTATATAGGAGCCGGATCAGGAATTAAAGGTGTTATTGTTGCGCTTGGTTTCGGCTCGCTATCCGTTATGCCAGGATTTGTAGCATTCCCTATAGGTGCAGCGTTAAAAATGCAGGGGGTCCCGTTGTACATAATTGCCGCATTCACCCTGTCGCTGATGACAATAGGAGTGGTAACATTCCCTATAGAAAAAAAATTCCTTGGTACCAGAATTGCTGTTGTCAGAAATATTCTTGCCATGTTTGTTTGTATTATTACCGTAGTATTTTTTAAAGTGGTTTTCGGAGAATAAAATGCGAGGCAGGTATATAAAGATCTTTTTTGTTTTTTTATTAATTATATTTATCGGATTGTCATACCTGAACGATTATAAGACCGGAAAGGATACTGGAGACGCATTTTTCCATGTTCTGGTCGAAATGCTTAAGATCCTCCCATTTGCTTTTATTCTGATCGGTCTGTTCGAGGTCTGGATAGAAAAAGAAACAGTAATTAAGCATTTGGGTACAAACAGTGGAATGAAAGGTTACCTTTGGGTCTTTATTCTGGCGGGTTTCTCTGTCGGTGGATTATATGTTGCCTTTCCTTTAGCCGAAACCTTATATAAAAAAGGGGCATCGTTAAAAGTTATATTTGCCTTTTTAGGATTTGCTGGAATAATAAGGATTCCTATGACGATTTTTGAGATCAGTTTTTTGGGATTGCCCTTTACAATTGTGAGGCTCATGGTTACGATACCGTTATTTTTACTTATCGGGATATTCCTGGGATCAATATTGGAAAAGAGGGGTTTTAAATTTAATATCAAATAGAGTGTTTGATTATATTAGCTGTTTGCATAATACTTCATGAACTGAACTCTTTCAAAAATTTCAGGGTTTTCAATATTCTTCTGACTCAGTTTTCCTGTAATATCGGAAATTGAAAAAAAAGATTTCTTATCCATCAGAATATTAAGATCATCAAGCATCTTTTTAATATGCAAAGGCCCGTTCTTATATATCGAAGAAACAACCTGAACTGCTTTTGCTCCGACAAGAATATTTTTAAGAACATCTTCGCCTTCATGAACTCCTGTAGAAGCAACGAGATCACATTTAGCGTTGTCCGACAACATACCGATCCATCTAAGGGGGTGAGAATTCTCTCTTCTTGTACTATAAATATCCGCAGCTACAACTTCCATATTCTCAATATCAATATCCGGCTGGAAAAATCTGTTGAACAATACTATACCTGAAACTCCTGAAAGGGATATTCTGAATATTGTATTTGCAAGAGCAGTGAAGTATGAACTGATCTTTACAGAAACTGGAATATTTGTTTGATTTGAAACAGCTTTAATAATATCAAAATAAGATTTCTCGATTGTATCCGCTTCTTTTTTGAAATCACCCGGAAGTAAAAATATATTCAATTCCAATGCATCAGCTCCGGCAGAAGTTATTTTTTCTGCAAAGGAAACCCACTCTCCATCAGAAATACAATTGATACTTGCAATTACGGGAATATCGGTCTTCTCTTTAGCATCCCTGATAAGATTTAAATACTTCTCAACGTTGAATTGTTTAGTATATTGAGAAATGTAATCATACCCTTCTGTATGAGCCATTGCATCCTGGCCTATTGACCTGATCTCCATTGATATCTGTTCTTCAAATATTGATTTCAGTACAATTGCTGAAATACCATTATCTTCGAGTTCCCTGATTTTATCGATCGATCCGGTAAGATTACAGCTCCCCGCGATGATAGGATTTTTTAATTTGAAGCCCAGATAACTGGTTGTAAGGTCGGCCATTTTGTCCTCCGTGACAGGATAATATCAAAATTTGATATTATCATAATAGAATTACATGGTCAAGAAATCCAGAAGTCGGATCTTTTAAATATTTATACGGAATCGAGATCAATATTTTAAAAAAGTATTGAATATCATCAATTGATAATATATAATTTTTTAAATACAGGAGGAAATTTTATGAGCAAAGAAAAATTTAATGAGATTCTTAATTATGCAATTGAAAGAGAAAATGAAGCGGCAGAATTTTACAGATATATGCAGGATATTGTAAAATTTGAGAGCCAGAAAGAACTCTTGAAAGAATATCAGCTTATGGAAGAAAGTCATGCCAGAGCCCTTAAAACAATAAGTGAATCTTCAATAGAGGCGATATCAATATCACAGGTACAGAACCTTAAAATCAGCGATTATGTTGTTGAGAAACAACCTACAGCTGA
>JAOZUQ010000035.1:0-470 GCA_029938635.1 Candidatus Aminicenantota bacterium | reverse complement strand
ATATCAGGATATCATTACTATTGCCATGAAGAGGGAAGAGGCAGCATATAGATTGTACACTCAGATGTCAGAGAGCATCTCTGAACCGAAAATTAAAAAACTTTTTGAAAAGCTTGCTGAAGAAGAACTTAAGCATAAGCTCCATTTTGAGAAGATCTATGATGATGAGTTCTTTAACGAGAATTAAAGTTTAGTAAATTAAGTATAAATTTGAGCGAAATTAATGTTATAATATGGCATGAGAAAAAAATTGTAATAATTACAAAGAAGGAGGAAATATGAAAAATTTTGAATGTGAACCATGTGGATATATTTATGATCCTGCAGTAGGGGATCCTGATGGCGGGATCAAACCGGGAACTAAATTTGAAGATATCCCCGATGATTGGGTTTGTCCGATCTGTGGTGTCGGAAAAGATATGTTCGTTGAAATCTGAGATTAAGTTTAGTTAATCCAAAAGACTTAAAAA
>JAOZUQ010000081.1 GCA_029938635.1 Candidatus Aminicenantota bacterium | reverse complement strand
TTTTACACGATACCATCCTGAAAAATACCTGCTTTTGGGAGGAAGTCTTTTCAGTTCCTCAAGTGATGTTTCATCAGAAGAGGATGGGATCCTTACTAAATAGGTTTTCTTATTAAAGGGGGTGAAATCACGAACTATCTCCGGATTCAGTTCCTTCATCTTAGAATAAGGTAATCCGAGTAGTAAAGATACACTTTTCAGGCTTACCGGGGAAATTATCTCAACCATTTTTGATTCCCTGTAAAGTTTATCGGGATCGTTTACTTCAAAACCGTATTTTTCAGGAGATTTTGCGATAAGTAGAGAAGCGACGAATGCCGGGACGTAATTTCTTGTCTCTCTTCTCAAGTACCTGGTTTTTGCAAGTCTGTAAAAATCCCTGCTTCCGACTCTCCTGATCGCCCTTGAGACTTTCCCGGGCCCTCCGTTATAACTTGCAAGTGCCAGATACCAGTCACCAAATCTTTCATGAAGATGTTTAAGATATTTGGCAGCAGCTTTAGCTGATTTTTCAGGGTCCTTACGTTCATCAAGGATCCAGTCGACTCTCAGTCCGTAGAGTCTTGCAGTTGATCTGATGAACTGCCAGATCCCCATAGCTCTTGCCCTTGAATAGGCATTGGTCCGAAAGCCGCTCTCAATTATCGGAAGATATGCAAGATCTTCCGGAACTCCGGTATCTCTGAAAATAGTTTTGAATCTACCCAGATAGATTCCGGAACGGTCTAGAGCGTTCTGAATGCTTTTATGTCTTACAGATTGAAAAGCTTTGATAAAGGCAACAACCTTATCATTGATCTCAACCGGAATTGAGAAAGTCGGCTCAGATTTAACAGCAAGTTCCCTTATTTTTTTTATATCTTTTTGTGAAGGTTTAAAAAGCCTCGTATTAATAACTTCATCTATAAGTGCCTTCTCTTTTTCTGTTGAAATATCACTTATATATTTAAGGTGATTTAACTCAAGAGAAGATATTTTTTTGATATATTCTTCAACTATCCCCTTGCTGACAGATCCGGCTGAAGCAGATTCCAATAGCAGATTAAGAGATCTGTCAAAATAGTAACTGGCTGCATCCTTATTGCCGCCATCAAGGAGGGATTTCCCTTTTAAATAATAGCTCTCAGCTTTTTTTATCGGGCCACTGAGGTGATCTGAACGGGGATCGGTATTTAATCTTACCTTTGAACATCCGGAAAGGAGAATTGTGATCAGTAAGACTGAAAAGAGGCTATTTTTCAACATCTAAAATAAGGTTGATCTTCTCCACTCCGGGAGATAATTTGAGGTCTATTGTTTTTAAAAGTTTTGAATTACTATCTTTTATATCAATCTTATAATTTTCTGAAGATTTTATTTTATTAATTATCGTCAGTCTGGAACTGTCAGATTTGAGTGTGTTGAGGAGTTTAAAGTCACCTTTATTTTCAACTTCATCTTTTTTCTCCTCTGATACAATTTCCGGCTCCAGCACATCATCCAGGACTATAATTTCTTCTTCAAGCTCTCCAAGATTAATGTCATTTATAATTTCATGTCGCTTCTCTTCTTCATCGGTCTTGATACGTTTAACCGGAATATCTTCTTTAGGAAGGATATCTTTCTCAGTATTTATATCAAAACTGATAACAGGTTTGACACCGCTTTTAGTATCAAGGAGATCGATCTCCTTTTTTATGTTTTCAAGTGTAAGTGTAGAAATCTCTCTTAAAGTTTCAACAACTCCTGTACCTTCGGTTGAAACTGCCTCAAAATACGGGTACCCATTGGGATTCAAAATTTCATTCATTCTCTCAAGAGAACTGGCATTCTTCAGGTCTCTTTTGTTGTATTGGAGAACAAGGGGTACAGAGGCTAATTCATTGTTGTCCTCTGCAAGATTGACTTTAAGATTTTCAAAGCTCTCAATATTGGCATCTTCCATTGCCTCCTGAGAATCAGCTACAAAAACAATTCCGTCTGCTCCCTTCAAAACCATTTTTCTTGTTGAATTATAGAAGATCTGGCCGGGAACAGTATACAATTGAAATTTAGTGAAATATCCTTTTATCAGGCCTACATTGATAGGGAGGAGATCAAAGAAAAGGGTACGTTCTATTTCTGTTTCAACACTTACAAGTTCTCCACGGGATTGAGGATTAGTGATCGAGAAAATATATTGAAGATTTGTGGTTTTGCCGCTTAGTCCGGTACCGTAATAGACTATTTTTGCAGTTACTTCTTTAGATGAATGATTTATGAACATATATCCTTTCCAATCACAGAATTTTCGCACCAATTACAATAGAAGTCAACATTTTTGATATTTACTTATATTTATCAAGATATTCCGGAAAATGCATTTTCAGCCAGGAAAAATAATTTCTAACAGCACTTTCATGTTTTTCCCACCAGTCTGTTGATATTCCGCTTTGCCTGAGTTCCCGGAGACGAACTTTGTCCTTGTTATTTAGAAAAGTTGGAAGCCGGAACTGATAAGAACTCCCTGATAACGGAAAGAAGTGGTGGAGATGGATCCTGACCTTGTGTTTTTTGGAAAGAGTCTTAATGAAGTTGAAAGTATCTTCCCTCTCATCTCCGGTCTCATCCGGATACCCCATAATAAAATCAAGATTAGCGATGAATCCGAAGGAGTTTGCTGTTTCAACATCTGTTAAAACCTCTTTAGTAGAATGCCCCCTGTTAAGTTCCCTGAGCCTCAGATCCGAGCCGCTTTGTGCACCGAGAGTTATCCGGTTGTTTGTGACATGATCTTTTAATATTCTGCAAAGTTCAGGATCAAGTGTTCCCGGACGGATCTCAGATGGAAAGATCCCATATTCAAAGAATTCAAACCCGAAAGAAGAAACCAGTTCTAACAGATTTGCTATTTTTTCCTTGTCAGGTTTTCCGGGCCTGGACGAACCGTATTCCAGTGCTGAAGGGGAGATGAATGTCACTCTTTTAAATCCTTCACTCTTTAGCCTCCTGAGAAAAGCTTCTATAGAATCTAAAGTTCTGAATGACTTTTTTCCTGTGCCTGTCTGACAGTATTTACACTTCCAGAAACACCCGTTAAATATCTGCAGTGGGGGGACGATCTTAAAATATTTAGAGAATGGCATATATTTGTCAGGGTCTTTATCTCTATTTGGGACATAAATTTTTCCCCCGGGAGGGATGTTGCCGGATAGAAGATCTCTGCCGAACTCTATAAATATCTCTTCTCCTTCACCTCTGAATAAAATTTTTATTCCCAGTTTTTCCGGCAATTCCGGGTCTCCTGTAACGTGGGGCCCGCCTGCGGCGATCAGAACATCCTTTTTTATTGTTTTTATCTCACTATCTATTTCAGGTAAATGAGGGGTCATGAAGGACAATACCAATACATCATCATCACGATAGTGTACCGGATCTTCAGAAATAATAATTTCAAAATGCTTATCGATCCCTTCCCGCTCCCATGCATTGAGAAGGGTGGGGAAGGTTAAACGGTTAAATGGAAAAACCCTGAAGATCACCCTTCTTTTATTCATTAGAAAGAATTATAGTCCAGTATGTTTTCCACTTCAATTTATATCCCTTTTTTTGTTAACATCGTTGATACATCTATTGATTTTTTATTTCCCTCAAACTAATATTTAATTGTTGATGATAAGAAAAAAAGCATTTGTAACAGGGGCAGCCGGATTTATCGGCAGTAAACTTATAAGAGATCTTCTGAATCAAGATTTTGAAGTGATTGCCTTAGTTCGTCCTGATGAGAATTTAAATAATATCTCAAATCTCAAAATAAAAATATTGACCGGGGACCTGTCCAGGCCTGTTGAATTGGAAAAGATCCTGCCGGATGTTGATTATGTATTCCATCTGGCCGCATTATTAGGTGAAGGGAGAATGGGGGCTGAATTCGTAAGAAAAGTAAATATAGAAGGGTCAAAAGTACTGATCGATCATTATGTGAAGAATAGGGGAAATTTAAAAAGGTTTGTTTTTATATCCAGTGCAGCAGCAGGCGGCCCTTCAGGAGTTTCCGGCAGACATGACGAGTTGAGTGAATCCAATCCTATATCGGTCTATGGAGAGACCAAATTAGAAACTGAAAATTATCTGATGAGTTTGCAACAGAAGATCCCATTTTCAATACTCAGGCTTCCTTTGATTTACGGGCCTATGAACAGAAGGGGAACATTGACACTTTTCAAGTTGATCAATAAACGTATACAACTGATAAATCTCAGAAATAAGTTCAGTGTGGGTTTTGTTGATGATATTACTCAGGGGATTATCAAAACAGCAGAAAGTGATATAGCATTGGGAAAAAAATATTATATTGGAGAGGACACCATTTACTCAACTAATGAAATTATGTGCATGATCGCTAAAGCACTGAACAAAAAACCATTTAAAATAATTGTTCCTTACAGACTTATATATTCCATCAGCTTCATCATTGAAAAAACTCTTAAAGTTTTTGGGAGATCACCAGCATTGAGCAGTGTCTCCATTCAATCATATTTCAAATCAAACTGGTGTGTTAATCCTGAAAGAGCAAAGAAAGAATTGAAATATAAGACCAATTTCCCACTGGAAAAAGGGATAAAGATCACTGTTGACTGGTATAAAAGTAATGGGTATTTATAATATGAGCAATGAAATTAAAATGAAAAAAAAGAGAGTTTTAGTTACAGGAAGCACAGGATTTATTGGCAGGCATCTGGTTGATGAATTACTTGCAAGAAATTATGATGTGTCATGTCTTATCAGGCCTGAAACCGATCCTGATGTTTTAAATGAGAAAAATATTGAACTTGTAAGAGCAGATTATTTTGATCCCAAAAGTCTCGATATTGCTCTTACAGGTGTAGATTATCTCATTCATAATGGTGCTGTTGTTAATAGCAGGGATAAAGATCTTATTTTCAGGTCCAATGTCATTGCAACGAAGAATTTGATGGAATCCTGCTACAGGGTTAATCCGGGGATAAAAAAGGTACTTTTTGTTTCCTCCATTGCGGCGTCAGGGCCTACAAGTGAAAAGAGGGCATTGACTGAAAATGATGAATGCAGACCATCTTCAATATATGGAAAAAGTAAATATGAAGCTGAGCAGGAAGTAAAAAAATTTTATTCAAGATTACCAATTATAATAATCAGGCCAACCCATATTCTGGGGGTTTATCAGAAGCAGGTTGAGGATATCCTGAAAGCTGTAAAAAAAAGGATAATCCCGGTACTGGGAAATGGAGATAAACAAACCACAATTTGTTTTGTTGAAGATCTTGTAAGAGCATTCATTTTATCTATTGAGAGTGAAAAGATAAAAAGTACGGTTTATTTTGTCGCTGATGAAAAACTGTATTCCTGGATGGAAATAACAGAAAAAATCAGAGAAGAGATGGGGATTGATTTTGTGATTAAAATACCTTATCCAATTCTGATCTTTATTGGATTTATTGCTGAACTGGTATCAGATATATTGGGGAGATCTCCATTAATAACAAGGAAAAGGATAAACAGTGTCAGGAGTAACTATTGGGTACACGATACGGGAAAGATCAAAAAAGAACTTGGTTTTTCAACTGAAATTGAATTTAAAGAAGGGATCAAAAAGATTGTATCGTGGTATAGAGAGAATAATATCATCTAAATATGAATAAGATAGATCTCTTAAAAAGTCTTCTGCCCGGTTTTTTACCGTTGATCATATTTATCGTTGCTGATTCATTATGGGGCACCAGGATAGGGTTAATAGTTGCAGTGTTCTCCGGAATAATTGAGATCGCATATTCCTGGTTAAGAGATAAATTCATAGATAAATTTGTTCTGTTTGATATCGGAATGATCATTATTCTTGGAGTTATTTCAATAACTCTGGATAATCCGATATTTTTCAAACTTAAGCCGGCTCTGATCGAGCTGATCTTTTGTGTCATTCTTGCAATATCAATATTTTCTCCTGTCAATGTTATGTTGTTGATGACCAAAAGGTATATGAAGGGTATTGATATTAATGACGAAGCTCTTAATGAGATGAAGAAGAGCCTTAAAGTTATTTTTTTTATTTTTCTTATTCACACAGGATTGATCATCTATTCCTCTTTCTTTATGTCTAAAGCTGCATGGGCATTTATCAGCGGTGGATTATTTTACATAATATTCGGATTTTATTTTATTTTCGAACTTGTAAGAAAGAAACTCAAAGCAAAGAATTGGGCTGAGAAATATAAAGATGATGAGTGGTTCGACATTGTGGATAAAGAGGGTAATGTAAAGGGGAGGGCTCCGAGGACTTTGTGTCATTCAGGCCCCGGTATGCTCCACCCTGTAGTTCATCTTCATCTGATAGATTCAAAGAACAGAATATATCTGCAGAAGAGGGATAGTAATAAGCAGATCCAGCCTTGTAAATGGGATACTGCGGTCGGGGGGCATGTTTCATCCGGGGAAAAGATTGAAGATGCCCTGGTGAGAGAAACGGAAGAGGAGCTCGGTATAAAAGACTTTAAACCAACTCTGATAGGGAGGTATGTCTGGGAAACCGAAGTAGAATCGGAACTTGTCTATATGTTCGCTGCCAGGTATGACAGGAATATTGTTTTTAACAGAGATGAGATCGAAGATGGCAAGTATTGGAAAATAAAGAATATAAGAGCAAATCTGAAGAAAGGTATATTCACACCGAATTTTGAGCTGGAATTTGATGTCCTTGTAAGACAGGTTATCAGATAAAGATTATTTGTTGAATCTGAAATGAATAATATCGCCGTCCCGGACTAAATACACTTTCCCTTCCAGTCTTAATAATCCTTTTTCCTTCGCTTGAGGGAAACCACCTGAAGTAAGAAAATCTTCCCAGTTAATGGTCTCACCACGGATAAATCCCTGCTGGATGTCCGAGTGGATCTTGCCGGATGCTTCATATGCATTATCACCTTTATTTATAGTCCAGGCCTTTGTCTCATCACTTCCCACAGTAAAAAATGAGATCAGGTTCATAAGGTCATAGCTGTATGTTATGAAGGTTTCGCGCATATATTTATAATCTTTCAAACCGTATTCTTCCTCAAATAGAGTACGGTCATCTTCTTCCAGTTCCAGTAATTCCATCTCTATTTTTCCTGCAAAAACAAAGGTCGCACTATTATCTTTTGGTGGTGATTCTAGTTTGAGGTTTTCATTATAGGAATTTTCATCACAATTTATTATGTTCATGACCGGTTTCAAAGAGAGGAATTTAAATCCTTTTATTGAGAGCAAGTCATTTTCCGAAAGATCCATTGTACGGAGGGGAGATCCTCCTTCAAGATGAGAGTTTATTTTTTTTAAAAGCTCAAGTTCTTTAACAAGTTCTTTCTGCTTGATTTTTCTCAGATCTGATTCTACCCTCTCTATCCTCTTCTCGACAGTCAGGAAGTCTGTTGTTATAAGTTCATCTTCCATAGATCTTATATCTCTTAAAGGATTTATCGAACCTTTCGGATGAAGGATCTCCTCATCTTCAAATCCGCGAACCATATGGACCAGTCCGTCTGCTCTTCTTATCAGATCTATAAAAGTGGAACTCTTTGAATCTCCGAATGAGACAGCTCCGGCATCAAGGTATTCTATTTTTGCATATACAGGGGGGGTTGAAAAAAAGTTTGCAAGTTTTTCAAGTCGGTTATCAGGGACATTTACAATTGCTTTGTGAAATTCATTGACCGATGCCGAAAATTTTGACAATTCTTCTTTTTTGTCGGTGAGCAGGTTGAACAAAAGTGTTTTCCCTGTTTTAGGGTAACCGAATATTGTTAGTATCATGGGGCTAATTATAACTCAAAAAGGATATCAGTCAACTACGTGTTTGTCTTTTGATCACTGGGCAAGATCTGTTATGCTTAAACCAAAAAGATATGAGTTCACCGTGTAATAAATGAAATAGACACTAATTGCCAGCAGAAGATAACCAACGTATTTTGTTACTTTAGCAGTTCTCTGTGGATTAAAGAAATGCTTCATCTTATTGGTGATAAACACTATCAGCAGAAAGTAAGAAGCGGCTCCGGCTGCAACTGTTATAAAGAAAAAGAGCTCATAGTTAAATTCCAGAGGGATCTTAATGTTGAAACTTTCAAGAAATTTCAGGACGATCATCCAGGAAACAACAGCAAGTGGATTTACAATAACAAGAGCAAATCCTTTCAGAAATGCCCATCTTTTCTTCTTCTTGATAATTGTTGTGAGCTCATCTTCTTTCTTGTTGACGCACTTCGAATCTCTAAGGGCAAATATTCCAAGGCTGCCTGTTATGATAGCTGTAATAAGAAAGAAAACCCATTCAAGATTCTGGTTACCATTCCTGAAGGGGGATATCCCGAAGAATGCGGTCAGAGCCCAGATCCCGTCACCTAGAGCCGCACCGATAGCCACGAAGATCGCGTGTATATAATGCTTTTTCAGAGAACTGTTAAAAATCTCAAGGTTTACAGGGCCGATGGGGATGCAGAGGAGAAATCCGATAAAATAGGATGCAATATAGAAGTAAACGATCGATGACATTATTCGATTCTATCAGATAATTCCTTAATTTCAAATTTAAAATATATATTTTATTGGATTTCACTTGAAATATTTGTAGTCTAGTCTATAATTAGTTCAAAAAAATGGAGGAAAGATGAAAAAAACATTAATGATCGTCACTCTGGTTGTTTTGATGACAATTGGAACCTTAGTAGCAGAAGAACCAAATTTTGAGAAAGGTGGAAAATATCTGACAGGCCAGATTGGATTAAACACCTATGCAATACCTTTCGGAGCCAGCTTTGGACTTGCAATAACAGATAATATTGAAGTTGGAGGAACTGTAATGGCATATTTCTGGACAGGAATATCAGTTATTCAGCCGAGTGCTGATGTGTTTTACCACTTTACAAGCCTTGAACTTCCTGTAGATCTTTTTGCAGGTGCAAGTATCGGTTATGCTG
>JAOZUQ010000137.1 GCA_029938635.1 Candidatus Aminicenantota bacterium | reverse complement strand
AATATTTTTGTTACATCTTTGCTATTGATATCTCCCATTCTTAAATAAAATATCCGTAAGCGTTTAATCGCTTCTTAAGGAATAATACAGAGTTATAATTATTTTTTCAAGTCAGCTTTGTGAACATTCATGGGCAGCAGATTGAAAATATCCTCTGAGGATTTTGCATAGGGATATTTTTCAAATAAATGCCGAAGATATCTGGATGGTTCCAATCCATTGGCTTTTGCAGTTTCGATCAAGCTGTAAAATGAAGCACTTGCTCTGGCTCCTTCGGGCGAGACAGAGAATAACCAGTTTTTCCTTCCGATAACAAAGGGACGGATTGCATTTTCAATCAGATTATTGTCCATTCTAACAAACCCGGTATCAAGATATTTAACTAATCTCGGCCACTGAGACAGAGTATAACCAAAAGCTTTCCCGAGAAGACTTTGCGGTGGAATAACAGGAGCATTTTCTTTTAACCATATTTCAAATTTATCTATTATCGGTTTTGATCTTTCTATTCTTACTGTTAAGATCTGTTCTTCATCATATCCTTTGTTTTTTGCCTCCCGTTCAATTAAGTACAGGTCCCTGATCACAGACAGAGCATGATTGGCTTTCCCTTTCCTCATATTCTTTGAACCGGTCGCCTTAACTACATCATTAAATTTCCTTCTTACATGGGCCCAGCAGCCGCAGTGGGATATTCCCTGTTTGCTATCCAGAAAATTATATCCGGCATAACCATCCGTCTGGACATAACCCTCATAGTCAGATAAAAACTCTTCAGCTATTTTTCCACTCCGGCTCGGTGCATAATGGTAGTACAACCCGGGTACTCCCGGCATACCACCCAGAAAAACCCAGGCATAAGATTTGGACTGAGGTTTTCTCCCGGGCTCAGATAACACCTGAACAGTGGTCTCATCAATATTGATCAAAGGGCCGGATAATATATATAACCTCAGCATCTCAAGCAATGGTTTTAACCGATCAGAAACTTTTATAGCCCAATTACACATATTAGAACGGTTTATTTCAACTCCATATCTCTTAAACTGCTGCTCCTGCCGGTAAAAAGGCAGAGCATCACAAAATTTACTGATAAAAATATGAGTTAACAAACTCGGAGTTGTTATACTCTTCGGGATCATGGAAGGTGGAACAGGAGCTATACTAACCGTTTCCCCTTCATCTTCTAATCCTTCACACTCCCTGCAGGCATATTTAGGCCTGATGTGTTTCTCAACCCATAATTTTGCCGGTTCTATCTGTAATTTTTCAGAAGTTTCTTCACCAATACAGCTTTTCTCACTACCGCATTCACATTTTTTATCTTCATCTGATATATCATGAACAACTTCAACTCTCGGAAGATCCTCAGGAATTGGTTTTCTCCCGGATCTCTTCCGTTTATGCTCTTTTATGGTCAGATCTTCAGGAACCTCTTCCTGTTCTGCTTCTATTGATTTGATATCTTCAAACAGGAGGTTCCCAATATCATCTGTTTCATCCTGATACCTTTCTGATATACGGGCATACATTTTCAGTCTGATCAGGCGAAGTTGTTCACGGAGAAATTCATTTTCCTGCTCAACTCCTTCAAACTTTTTATTAAGATTTATTAATATTTTCTGGAGTTCTGAAACGTTGTCTGGCAGGTCTTTTTTGCCCTCTTTGAACATAATAAAGTATAGCATAATAACCACTAAAAGTATAGTTGAAAATTTAATTATATAGCCCTTTTTAACTGATAATCTCATATCTTTCAGACTCATATGCACGCTGTTGTTTGATCTCCAATCCTTCAAGTAACCAGGATAGTTCACGGGTTCCGATCTCAAGAACTTCTTCTGTATCCTGCGGCCATCTGAATAACTCTTTTTCCAATCTCTTATACCAGAGACAAAATCCATTCCGGTCCCAATATAAAATTTTCAGAATATTACGTCTTCTGTTGCAGAATACAAAAAGATGACCGGAAAAAGGATCCTTACCGATATGTTCAGATATCATTATTGATAATCCGTTCACTGCTTTACGCATATCAGTTTTTCCAAGAACAAGATAAACCTTTACTCCCGTTTCCGGAAAAAACATTAAATGCTCTTCAGGGCCTTTATGATCCCGGTTAATGAATCTAAAGAGATATAGGGATCAAATTCCATTGTGAACTCACCGAAGCTGATCTTTATCTCTGAAGAGTTCTCCTTTGGTCTTATCAATGAGTTGATGTTGAGCTTATCTTTTAACTGAACTACCCGAGCATTATTGTTCTTACGCTCCTTTTTAAGCTGCTTTCTCCAGTTTATAAATGTCAGATACTTTATTCCGTTCCTTAAACAATATTCTTTCTGCGATAAATCACTCCTCTCCCAGGATTCCATATGAAACTGCCATTTCTCACGGTTTTGTCTTCTCTTTGATACGGACATCTCAAATTCCTCCTTCATATTATCTCAAAGGAATAGTTTGACTCAGATTATTTATGAAAGGAAGATGCGGTTATTTAAACGCTTACA
>JAOZUQ010000136.1 GCA_029938635.1 Candidatus Aminicenantota bacterium | reverse complement strand
CGCCAGACCCCTCCCAGGCGTCTGGCACGGCAATTCATTGATGTGACAAAACAGGTAGCACAGGAAATTGCAGTTGAACAGGGTGCTTTATACTGATATAAGAACTCAGGAATGACTAGAGAGAGGACATAATTTTACCTGGCAGTAATACTTGATACGACACTATATTTCTCTTGATTTGAAATAAATTTTAAATGCGATAAAGCAGGTTCAATATGCTGAAACCGAATATGCCATCATTAGATGATCCAGAAGGGCCCCAGGTCCCGGCAGGATTACCTCCTATGATTGATTCTCATGTGCATATTTTTCCAAATAACATCTTCTCTGCTGTTTGGAAGTGGTTTGATAACAACGCATGGCCTATTAGATATCAGATGGAGTCAACTCAGATATTTGAGTTCCTTTTATCGCATGGCATTAAGCATATTATCGCGCTCCAGTATGCCCATAAACCTGGCATTGCAAAGCAATTGAATACTTATATGTCAGATATATGTAGAGACTATAGTGCCCATGTCACAGGTAACGATGGAACCCAATCAGATTTTTTTTAACCCTGCCAATATTTCTTTTTCAAGGTATACCGCCGATCATTATGAGTTTATTCTTGTGTTAATTACCCCGGAAAAAATGATTTCATCGGCATCACTTGTTTCTAATACGTTCACCTTTACAGAGAGTTATCATATAAAAGATCCAAACCTTGAACACACTTTCAAATTATTACTATCCGAGATCCAGGCTGGAAATCAGAACGGAAAACTATTTCTGGAAAATATTATGTCTGTTCTGACGTTTCATTTCGTCAAAAACTACTCCAAAGAACAAACGTCTAACCTCATTGAAAATGTAAATGGTCTCACAAGCAAAGAACTGGAAAAAGTACTCTGCTATATTGATAAAAACATGGCAGAAAATTATTCCATTAAAAATCTGGCAGAAGAGTTCGGGGTAAGTAAATTTAATTTTATCAAGAAGTTCAAGTCATCTACGAATGTGACTCCCCATCAGTTTATTATCAAGAAAAAACTCGAGCGGAGTAAAAATCTTCTCAAGGAAGTCAGCTTGTCGCTAACGGATATTACTTATATGCTAAATTTTTCTGACCAATCCCATTTTTCAAATTCTTTTCAGAAAATGTACGGCATAACACCCCGTGAGTTCAGGAAGACTATTGAATAGTCTATAAATGAGGTACGATGATTAAAAACGAAACTCTAATATGACATCAACACTGTACATCGGCATTCTTATAGCTACTCTTATTCAAGGTTTCCTGCTAATAGGAGCACTGTTAACCTCAAATAAAGGTCATAGAACAGCAAACTATCTCCTCTGTGGAATTATCGTTCTATTTTCATACTACGCCCTGGTCAAAATCCTATGTAGTACAGAATTAATTCGTTACTATCCGCACTTCACGCAAAGTTACCGGCCCCTTCCTTTCCTGATATGGGTAGTATTCTATTACTACACCAGAGCCATGACAACCCCTGGATTCCACTTCCGGGCCAAGGATGGTATACATTTACTTCCCTTTGCTTTGTACACTCTTTATCTGCTCCCATATTTCCTCTTGAACAAGGTAAATAAGCTGCAGACAATATCTGCACCAATACCTCTCCATTATTACCTGGCAGTGGTTTTACAGACAGCTCTTCTACTCTACTATTTGAAATTGTCATTCGATGTGCTGAAAGCCAATGAACAAAACCTTAAAACAAATTTTTCAAACCTGGAAAAGATCAAGTTGGCATGGTTGAAACATCTGTTATTTGCGTTTGGAGTTATCTGGGGAGCAGCTTTTATTAAAGCTTTTTTTCTGGCACCCTCTCCTGCAGATTTTGTTATCCCCCCTATCCTTCTCTGTCTGGTGATTTATGCCATTGGTTTTTACGCATTAAAACAGCCCACAATATTTTTTGACACTTTCCAGATAACGGACGGGCAAGCATCTCCCTCGGCTCCAGTAAATATTTCCTCATCACAACAAGCAACAAAATATAAATATTCAGGCTTAACGCCGGAGGATATCTCTTTATATAAAGAACGGTTGCTTCACTATCTGGAATCAGAAAAAACGTATTTAAACAGTGATCTGAACTTGAAAGACATTGCTGAATATTTGAATATCCCACCACACCAACTCTCACAAGTCATAAACACAGGAACAAAAGGGAATTTTTATGATCTCATAAATAAATACCGGATACAGGAAGCCAAACGGCGACTAACAGATCCAGGCAAACAGAATCTCTCAATTTTAGATATAGCCTATGAGGTAGGTTTTAATTCTAAATCTGCTTTTAATAATGCCTTCAAAAGATACACAGATATGACTCCCTCCCAATATAAAAAATCATAACTTAATGTTACCGGCAAACGTTCGTTCAATGTGGTCACCATTTACAACTCTCCCGAAATAAAACTTCGCTTTTTGCAGATCCTGATTCATTCATCGTATACATAATGGACATATTGTCTTGATTCCCCGCATGTTGGGACTTTTGTCG
>JAOZUQ010000034.1 GCA_029938635.1 Candidatus Aminicenantota bacterium | reverse complement strand
GCTTAAACACAACATAAAGGGTAGGTGTTTTCATCTGCCCTTTTTTTTTTATACTGAAAACCACATATGAATCCCTGCGACATTTGTTGCAGTTGCAACATTTGTTGCATTTGGCCTGATAATGCAGTGATAGCCTGAAAATTTATATAAGTTGTATTATCTTCTCTATATTCTTCATTAGATTTGTCAACTTTTGTCGCACCCCTATGACTTTATAATTTGTACTGATATGTTCAAAAAAATCGGCAATATTGGACGTATAGTTGTAAAGAGGTCGTTGGAATCGTTAATGTATTTAACAATACTGATCATGGAAAATGAAACAACCTCTTTCAAATTCACTCTTTATTGAGTTTTTATAACTTTTGTAAGGGCGAAATCACTTTCCCGTAAAATCAAGGAGGAGTAAAGTGGGCACAAAAAAATTTAAGGTTAAATCTTTTTTACTGATTTTTTCAGTTTTTGTATTTCTTTTAGCTTTTCCTAATCAGGTGTTCCCAAAGTCCCTGTATGTGTTGAATATGCAGGGGTATATGGAGGCTTTTGACATTCAGAATAGTGCTTTGATTCATCAGACCCAGACTGCAATTTTAAATGGTTCTAATGCTGTAGGACTGGCTCTTGATGAAGATTCGCAATATCTGTTTGTTACATATGAAAGTGCTAACTACATTAATACTTTTGATGCAAATACAATGTCATATATAACTCAGGTCACACCACCGAGTGCGAGCAATTTAGCAGGCATTGTTGTAGATCAGAGAACTCACAGGGTGTATGCAGTAAATCGTGGCTCAAACAGGCTATTTGTATATTTGTGGAATGGGGCAAATCATACTCTGACAAATCTTATTACTTCAGGGACTAATTCTCTGGAACTTAAGAATACTTCAGGCGGGACTATCTCAGGTACTTATGGATTAACAATAGATGAGGAAAATGACAGATTATATGTTGGCTATAGTGCTAATGGGATAATGGGATACGATATTGATGACCTTATTAATGCAAATCAGGCGACAGGTATCACTGCCGTCTCAAATATTCCGACTAGTCCGACACATAATGCTATCGATGTTGCTATAGATGTCGATGATCAGGTAATTTATTGTACTTCTGCATATCCTAATGGAGGTGATTTTCTTTATAAGTATAATGTAAATACTGGTAGTGCGATGGATAACGTTGATCTTGGTGATTATTGTATCGGAGTTGCCGTAGATCAGGGCTCAAGCCTTGTTTATGTGACGACTTATAGTTCCGGGAGCCTTAAGGTTTATAATCCGAGCCTGGCTCTTCAAAATACATACATGTCGGGGCAACGTCCCACAGGATTGGTTGTGCCGACATCCGGGTCGGTCAGTTACAATCCGCTCAACTTATCAATTACAGCACCAAGTGTTGTAGGTCAGGGTGGGAATATTTACTATTCTCTAAGTTATTCGAACCAGAACTCAACAGAAGTGACAAATGTAACTCTGGTAGGCTGGGTTCCTTCCAACACAACCTATAGCTCTTGTTCAGCAGGCGGGGTCTATGACTCGGTATCAGGAACTATAACATGGGATATCGGAACATTAGCAGGGAATTCTCCTACAGCCAGTAAATCGTTTACTGTTATTGCTCCATCTTCACCAGGAGAGGAGATCAGTATGACAGCAAGGATCAATGCTCCTGATACAGGATGGACTCAGGTAACTCAGGAAGCTTCAACCGAAACATCATCGGGAAATGCTCCGGCTATTGCGAATGTTGGTGGTACTGTTACTTATACTGCAGGAGGGAGTCTGGGCATTATTGATGATGGAGGAGACGCGGTTGTGACAGATACAGATGACACTCACATGAACGGCGGGTTCCTCCTCGTAGATTATCTCACTTCATTCATAGCTACAGATCAGTTAACAATAGCTGATTTCGGACTTATTACAATAGTTGGAAATGAGGTTAGATATAATGGTAATGCAATCGGGGATATTGATACAACTAATAGTGGTGTAAATGGAAACAATCTGAAAGTTAACTTTGATTCTGATAATGCTACACTCGAGGCTGTAGGTGCCCTGATCCATGCTTTGAGATTTTCGAATTCAACTGTTCCTGTTGGCAATACACCGACAACTCAAAGAAATGTTGATATTACTGTGAGCGATCCCGGAGGAAACAGCAGTCCCGCAAGTACTGTCAATATTAATGTTAATACTGATACTTCACCCACGGCATTGCCTGCTACAAATATCTCATTAACAGGTTTTACTGCAAATTGGCAGCTTCCTGCCACAGGATCGCCGGACAGCTATCGGCTGGATGTTTCGGAATTTAATGACTTCAGTTCTTATGTTACCGGATATCAGGATAAGACAGTTTCCGGATTAAGTGATATCGTAACAGGATTAAATAGTGCAACCACCTATTATTACAGAGTAAGAGCCGTTGAAGGCGTAGTGACAAGCGGGAATTCAAATACTATCTCCGCAACAACAAGTACTCCCTTAGCAGCACCAACTGTAACTACCACTTCCGCATCTTCGATCACAGGCTCAACCGCTGTCAGCGGAGGTGATGTTACCGCGGATGGAGGAGCATTCGTAACTTCAAGAGGTGTTTGCTGGAGTATTTCAGCTAATCCGACGATAGCTGATGCAAGTACTTCTGATGGCTCGGGTACGGGAAGTTTTGTTAGTTCTCTCACAGGACTTCTCCCCGGTACTACTTATAATGTAAGAGCTTATGCAACAAATAGTGTCGGGACTTCATACGGTAATGAGATCACTTTTACAACTGACTCAGCGACTGTACCTGTAGTTGAAACTGCGGTGGTTACAGGCATTTCCCTGATATCTGCGAATAGTGGAGGAAATGTTACTTCGGATGGAGGAGCCTCAGTAACATCCAGAGGTGTTTGCTGGAGTATTTCAGCTAATCCGACAACTTTCAATAGTCACACGTCCAATGGTACCGGAACCGGCACTTTTAATTCTAATATAACCGGTTTAACGCCTGATACAACGTATCATGTACGAGCCTATGCAACAAACAGTGTCGGAACTTCTTATGGCGAAAGTGAAACTTTCACTACTGTAGCTATTCTCCCGACAATAGAGATTATAAATCCTGCTGGCGGATCCAGTGTAAGTGGCATAGTAACGGTCACTGCGGATTCTTCTGTATTGGGGTTTCCCGTTGAGTTTTTTATTGATGATGTTCTGCTTGGGGCTGGTGACTTAGTTGAAGTGGATAACAACAGTGTTGATAATTCAATTCCCACTATTTTCAATATTGATGATTCCAGCTATCTGTTTATTGACGAGAACAGACAACTGAAAAAGATATCAAAGGAAAATGAAATTGAGAATGTTTTTAATATTGAACTGAATGTTAATGACATTTTCCTTAACCGTTTCGGGGAAGTTTTTATCGATCTTACGGATGGGATCAGGTTGGATGATAATAATATTTACAGGTCGATCATGATTGATGTGACTAATAAAACTGTCACAGGGTTTAATACAGGGGAATATGACAATATCTTAAACAGACCGTCAGAGTATTCAGAAAATGAGATCTTACAAAGTATGACTGATAGATTTGATTTTGATCAGAGAGTTCTAAACTCATTCGAGATTGATGAGAATGAGGATATAGTTATTGGATATAAAGATACGACAGCTAATTATTCAATAATATCAGCTTTGAAATCTGATTCCGGGAATGATTACAAAACCCTGGCATTTTCACGAGTAAAACCCATTAAGATAGCTAGAAATTTAATTTCCATACCTTATAAATCAGGTTTCCCGATTGCTTCTAACAATCCGGCTCGGGGAAATGAGCTTACCTCAACAGGGAATCTCTATAACATAAAATGGGATACTTCAGGTTATTCAGATGGTATTCATAAGATCAGTGTTGAAGCGAAAGATGAATATGCCAGGTATTTTTCTCATGAAATAGAAGTGCATATAGGTAATTTTAAGATCGATCTTAGTGCAGTAAGAAAAGAGGATACTGCTTTAACGTTTAAGATCTATTTTGGAGAATTAACTTTCAGTATTGCTAATCCTTCTGGACTTGAAGTTGAAAAGTATGTCATCTACAGAAGTATAGGCGGAAATGAATTTGCTCAGATCATGGAAGTGGAAGAATCAGAACTTGTTGATAATAAGTATACATTTACAGATATGAACCTCAGCTCAGATGACAGTTATACTTATAAAGTTGTTGCGTATGATGGTCTCGGAAATGTTCTTTCGGTTTCAGAAGAGAAAACTATTTAGGAGGAAATAATGTTAAAAACTAAAAAAGCAAATAATCATTCTCTGTTAATTATTTTGATCATGGTAATTATGTTGTCACCATCAATGATAAATGGTGCAAAAAAAGATCTTTTTATTGATCTTTCCGTAAATATATTTTTCCCGAATGGTACCGATTTTAAGAGTATATATTCAAGTTTAGTAATTAGTCCCCAGATTAGCGGTGGTTATTTTATAACTGACAATTTTTTTGCCTTTGGAGGTTTAAGGTTCTATTCTACGAAGGGAAAAACTGTTGAATGGGATTTTGATGTAGAAATGACCCAGACTATTCTTTCCTTTGGCGGAGGCTTTTTTAAAGAGATATCTGAAAAGCTCGGATTCCATGGAGAAATCGCTTTTGCATACATTAGTTATAACGAAGAGCTAACTGGTATGGAATTGGGGAATAAAGGGAATTGTGGCGGTTTTATTTTAAATACATCACTTCAGTATAAAATTAGCGAACAGATCAGTCTCGCATTTAAACTTGGATATTTGGCAGCTAAAGATACAATGGATGATCTGACAAGTAACTTTGGAGGGATCAACACAGGATTGGGTGTAATATTTCTATTCTGATCAGATTTAAATAGCGAAATTCTCTGTTTTTATTTATGAGAATAATTGATTTTCCGTGATCGGGGCAGGTGGTGACACCTGCCCTTTTTTTTATTGACCATTTGATCAAATTTTGTTAATATCTGACTTTCTCCGAGTTTTCGCGGCTAAAGCATTTTGCTATGCCGGAAAACCTGCAGGGTAACTCCGGAAACAGGGTTGCCTCCCGTGTTTGGAAAGGAGAGCTCACCGGGCATTTTGCCTAAAGAAAGATCTCCTTCCATATTTTATTGATATGGAGGTTTATATGAGTTTTAAGATATCCCCGTTTGCCGTCCTTTTAGTATTTCTATTGTTTAGTTTCTCCTGTTCCGGATCAGCCGACAGCTTCTCATCAGATAAAGAGATCAAATTGTTGGTTGTTCATGCGGGATCTCTTTCAATTCCATTTAAAGAGATCTCAAAAGAGTTCATGAAGGCCTGTCCTGAAGTGGAAGTTATGCTTGAAAGTTATGGAAGCAGGACTGCCGCCCGACAGGTTTCTGATCTTAAACGTGAAGTGGATGTACTTGCTTCTGCTGATTCTGATGTCATCAGAAAACTACTATACCCGGAATACGCCGATTTTTGTATCGACTTCACTACAAATGAAATGGTTTTAGTTTATACAAATAAGAGTCTGTTCAAAGAAGAGATAAATATGTCCAACTGGTTTGATATACTTTTAAAGGATGGAGTTGAGTTCGGTCATTCAGATCCCAATTCTGATCCCTGCGGGTACAGAGCTGTATTGACGATGAAGCTTGCAGAGAAATATTATGGGAAGAAAAGTTTATATGAGCTCTTCAGAGCAAATACAAAGAAGAAAAACATCAGGCCGAAAGAGGTTGACCTGTTGGCTATGATC
Source organism: Candidatus Aminicenantota bacterium (assembly GCA_029938635.1). Taxonomy (GTDB): domain Bacteria; phylum Acidobacteriota; class Aminicenantia; order UBA2199; family UBA2199; genus UBA647. The sequence goes on along the minus strand of JAOZUQ010000034.1, from coordinate 23,206 downwards.
GAAACAGGAGAGCTGGATTACCTTTTCATTTACAGGAGCGTTGCCGAACAGCACCGGCTGAAATATGTTGTGCTTCCGCCTGAGGTAAACCTTGTGTCAAATGATCTGGCCGGGTTTTACTCTGAAGTTTCTATAGATATTACCGGGAAAAGACCGGGAGAATTGATCAGAAAAAAAGGGGCTCCCATGGTTTACGGGATTACCATTCCGAAGAGTGTAAAAAACATAAAATGGGCAATCAAATTCATCGATTTTATTTTAAGTGATACAGGAAGGGAGATAATGAAAGCAAACGGTCAACCGGTGTTGACATCTCCTGTTGCAGATAATCCCGGATCAGTGCCAGAAGATCTGAGGAGGAATCTTTAAATTAAATGAGGATTAAGTACTTATTTATTCTGCCTGGGGTTTTACTGCTGCTGTTTCTTGGATACCCCCTTATAAAGATGATTTTTAATGTTGATCCTAAGATACTCCTGGACACTGCAAAGGAAAAAGAGGTGATGGATTCGATAATGCTTACCCTTCGGGCCTCGCTTTTTTCGACGATTGCTGCTCTTTTTACAGGTATTCCACTTGCTTATATTTTTGCAAGGAAGGAATTTCCCGGGAAAAAGTTCCTTGAGGGTCTTATTGATATTCCTGTTATCATTCCACATACTGCTGTCGGTATAGCTCTACTTTCGGCATGGGGAAGGCATTCGCACATAAATAAATTAACCGGGATCAACATTGTAGGAACTGAGGCTGCGATATCGATGGCGATGTTCTTTGTGTCTGTCCCTTTTCTTGTGAATTCTGTAAAGAGTGGATTTCGCCTGATCGATCCCAGATATGAAAATACAGCCATTACATTGGGTGCATCACCCTGGCAGGCATTTTATACGGTAAGTCTCCCGATGGTAAAAAAATCCGTTATATCAGGCTCAATTATGATGTGGGGGAGGGGAATTTCGGAATTCGGAGCAGTAATAATCCTTGCTTATCATCCTGTCACGGCTCCGGTTTTAATATTTGAAAGATTTCAGAATTTCGGGTTGCAATATGCCCTTCCCGTCACGGTGATAATGATCGGTATCAGTCTTGTTATCTTTTTTCTTGTCCGGATCTATGAGGGGCAGAAATAGCAAATGAGTATTTCATTAAATAATATCAACAAAAAACTGGGAGATTTTTTCCTTAAGGATCTTAATTTTTCAATTAATGACGGCGAGTATTTTGTCCTTCTCGGCCCCAGCGGTTCCGGTAAAACTAAAACCATCGAAATGATCGCCGGACTGCTCAGGCCTGATAGTGGTACGATCTCCGGTGTTGAAGACGAGAAGATCGGATTGATCTATCAGGACTATATGCTTTTTCCCCATATGAATGTATTTGAAAATATTTCATATGGATTAAGATTCAGAGACCTGGACAGAAAAGAGATCAGAGAAAAAGTTGTTAAAACTGCCGGGGAATATGGGATATCGCATCTCCTTGATAAAAGGATAGAGATGTTGTCAGGAGGAGAGAAGCAGAGGACGGCCATTGCCAGAGCTACGATTCTCTCTCCAGGAATATATATATTTGATGAGCCTACATCAGCACTCGACAGGAACCTGAAAGAAAAAACACGAATCCTTTTTCGAGAATTGCATAGGAAAACAAAAAAAATATTTGTTCATGTTACTCATGATTTTGAGGAGGCTCTCTCTCTTGCTGATAAGATAGGGATCATATTTGACGGTGAGATCGTTCAGACAGGAACTCCTGACCAGATATTCTGTTTCCCCTCATCAAAGCTCGTTGCTGATTTTCTCGGATATAAAAATGTTATTAAAGGAGAAGTGAAGGAGAGTATTTTCAGATCAAATGGTGTTTCACTTATGGTTAACGGAGAAAATTCATCTTTGTCTTATGTTGCTATAAGATCAGATGATATATTCCTGTCGGAAAAAAAGATCAGCTCATCTGCACGGAATTCATTTCATGGAGTTGTTATAGATATAGTGAAAAAATCTACTATTGTTGAAGTTGTGGTTGATATCGGTTTCCCCCTCTCTGTTGATATTACAAGAAGATCATTTGTTGATATGAAAATATCTATAGGGAAAAAGATCTGGGCGACATTTAAGGTCTCCTCATTAAGGGTGTTCACTCATTAGATTAAAATGAAAAAGAACTGGCGAAAAGGATAAAATGAAAAAAGAAGAAAAGATGATGTTATTGGAAGAAGTGCAGACAACAATTAACCGGTATGGAAAACAATCAGGAATTGAAGAAGTGTCTCTGGTTGAATCGCTCGGAAGGGTGTTGGGGGAAGATATTTTCTCCGATATAGAGATGCCTCCATTCAATAAATCCGCCATGGACGGTTATGCGGTTAATTCCAGGGATAGATCTGATAAATATGAAATAATAGAGACTATACCTGCCGGGAAATTTCCGGAGATGGGGATCAAGCATGGTCAATGCTCAAAGATTATGACAGGAGCGCCTCTTCCTGAAGGAGCTGACCGGGTCATAAAAGTGGAAGTTACTGAAGAAAAACAGGGGTATATGTATCTGACAGGAGAAGAAAAAGTATTTAACGTCTGTATTCGTGGAGAGGATATAAAAGCAGGTGACAAGATCCTGGAGAAAGGGAAAATAATGAGATCTCAGGAAATTGGTGCTGCAGCTTCTTTAGGATTGTGTAAAGTAAATGTATATAAAAAAGTGAAGGCCGGGCTTATCACAACCGGATCGGAAATAAGAGAGCCGGGTGAAGATCTGGGACCCGGTCAAATTTATAACAGTAACGGATACTCTCTATCTGCCCAACTGATTAATTCCGGAGCAGAAGTGGCAGATAACAAAATAATCAGGGATAAGAGATCACTCCTGAAGGATTCTTTTGAAAAAATGATTGACTCAATGGATCTAACAATTATATCGGGCGGGGTATCTATGGGTGAGTTTGACTTTGTACCTGGAATTCTTGAAGAACTCGGAGTCACTATTCATTTCAACAAGGTTGGGATTCAGCCGGGGAAACCGACACTTTTCGGTACGAAAGGGGATAAGATCATATTCGGACTTCCAGGCAATCCTGTCTCCACATTTGTGATCTTTGAAGTGTTGGTCAGGCCTGTGTTAATGAGGATGGCCGGGAGTATATACTCACCTGTAATATTGAAGGGAAAAATGGAGAAAGGGTTCAAAAGAAGAAAAACAGAGAGAGATCTTTATATTCCGGTTCATTATGAAAACGGAATGGTTAGACTGATCGAATATCATGGTTCCGCCCATTTTATTTCATTATCAAAATCGAATGGATTTTTAAAAATCAAAAGAGGTGTGAGTGAAATACCTCAGGATGAGATGGTTGATGTTAGACAAATTTAACAGAGAAATAAATTATCTGAGGATATCTGTTACAGACAGATGCAACCTCAGATGTACTTATTGTATGCCCCCCGAAGGGATTCTAAAGAAAAAACATATGGATATCATTTCATATGAAGATATAATTAAAGTTGTCAGATCAGCGGTTGAAATAGGGATAAATAAAATACGTATTACCGGTGGAGAACCGCTTGTAAGGAAAGATATTATCTCATTGATCAAAGGGATCAAATCTGTTCCCGGAGTAGAGGAACTGGTTATGACCACTAATGGTGTACTTCTTGAACAAATGGCAGGGGAATTGAGAAAGGCCGGGATCGACCGGATCAATATATCACTCGACACACTTGATCCTGAGAAGTATAAGGGTCTTGTCAAAACAGGCGAGATTTCCCGGGTGCTTAATGGTATTGAAAAAGTTATAGAAACAGGATTTACTGATACAAAAATAAATATGGTCCTTATCCCCGGATTTAATGATGATGAAATTGAAGATATGAAAAAATTCTGTAAAAGTAAGGGATTATCATTACAACGGATAAATCACTATTCCCTGCATGACATTAATAGTATTAACAGGAAGTATAAGGCCGAAAGGCCGTTGAAATGTTCTGTTTGCAACCGTATCAGGCTCACTTCGGAAGGGAAGCTTAAGCCTTGTCTTTTTTCAGATCTTGAGATCCCTCTTGACAAAGATGATCCGGAGAAATCTCTCAGACAGGCTGTATTGAGCAAACCCCGACAGGGGAGCATGAACAACACCAGTGGTAATTGGGAGATCGGTGGCTAGAGGTGATCGGTATTGATAAAAACATTGAATTTAAATAAAATTTATCTAAAAGAGGTGAAAAATGAATCTGACCCATTTAAATAAAAAAGGCGAGGCCGAAATGATTGATATAAGTTCAAAAAAAGAGGTCCACAGGGAAGCAGAAGCATCAGGAAAAATTTTTTTGAATAACACAACTTTAAAACTTATAAGGGAAGATCAGATAAAAAAGGGGGATGTCCTGTCAGTTGCCAGGGTAGCTGGAATTTCCGGAGCAAAATCAACTTCATCACTAATTCCACTCTGCCACAATATTACTATTAATAAAATTGACATCAGGTTCGAAATTGAGAGTGACGGAATTCTGATCAGATCAAGAGCAGTTTGTGACGGAAGGACAGGGATAGAGATGGAGGCGATCACTGCCGTCTCAATTGCAGCATTAACTATTTATGATATGTGCAAGGCTGTTGATAAACAAATGGTAATATCTGATATAAAATTGGAGGAGAAAACAAAAAGTGAACTTCAGTATTGAATCTGTAAATATTTCAGAAGAGAAGGGTGTACAGAAGCGTCCATTGAAAACAGTAAGGCTTGTAGAGGATCACGGGATAGAAGGTGATGCTCATGCCGGAAAATGGCACCGGCAGGTATCTTTTCTTGCTCTGGAATCAATTAATAAAATGAGAGAGAGAGCGGGAGATCTGGTTATAAAGAATGGAGATTTTGGTGAAAATATTATAACAAGAGGGATAGACTGGAACAAAGTTCGAGTCGGCGGAATGATATCCATAAGTGATGCTTTGCTGGAAGTTACTCAGATCGGTAAGGAGTGCCATTCAGGCTGTGCAATATATGATGCAGTCGGGGAATGTATAATGCCGACAGAAGGTGTTTTTGCAAAAGTTTTAAAAGGGGGGAGAATAGGTGCTGAAGATAGCGGTCATTACAGCTTCGGATAGGGCATATTCGGGCGAGTATGAGGACAGGTCCGGTCCGAAAATAAAAGAGATAATCGAGAAGAGCGGGATAAGTTCGATTGTGAGCTTAACGGTGGTTCCTGATGAAAAAGCTTTATTAAAGAAAGAGATAGAATGGAACCTTGATAAAGATTATATTATTACAACAGGTGGCACCGGGATTTCTAAAAGAGACATCACTCCTGAAGTAACCAGATCGTTGTGTGATACAGAACTGCCGGGAATTGCTGAAATGCTCAGAGCCGAATCTTATAAAGAGACAAAATTCTCGGTTTTCTCCAGAGGAATAGCAGGGATTATTAAAAAAACGATAATAATCAATTTTCCAGGTTCAGTAAAAGCGGTAACTCTTTGTACTGAGATCATACTTCCTGTTCTTGAACACGGGATTAGTATGCTTGAAGGTGGGAAACATTAAAAATTTGCATGGAATCAATCTTTACTTAATGTTGAAATTACTATAAAATGTATTAAAATGCAGCAACAAATATTAGTCGCAGATATTGACACAGTTTTTTTGAATGAGTTGAAGGCTTATTGTAATCCTTCCAAAATAAATATAGATCACCATTCAAAAGGGGAAGAGTTGTTAACTCTTATCGGGATCGAAGATCCGAAACTCGTATTTCTCAGCCTTGATCTTCCTGATGTTAATGATTTTATAATATTTGATATTCTAAAAAGATGTAATGATCCGGATTCACCTTTGATCTATATCTTATATTCTGATAATTCAGAAAATATTCTTGCTTCGGTAAGGAAGTTGAAGTTCACAGCTGAAGGCTATTTAAAAAAACCTGTAAGTAAATCTGACCTCACCGAGATCATCAAGAATAATCTCGACCCGGATTCATATCTGATCCCTTCTGAAATGATCACTATGAAGGATATTCTTAATGATGATGACATAATTGATCTGAATCTGGAAGCAGATGAAGAAGAGGATAGTCACGAGATACTCGGGGAGGATATTTTTGTTGATACTATTCCTGCTGATACCAATGAAGGTTCTGATGCCGGTACTAATACTGAAATAAAGCAAATACTTGTTGATTCGGTTGAAAACATCCCGGATCTGGCAGAACCGGTTGTATTTGGAGACTCTCCGTTCCAGGTAGATGATCAAAATGATCTCGAGTCGATCAGTACTGATTTTCAGGATGAGATGAAGGCAAAAGAACAAGAATTCGAAAATGAAAAGAAAGCTTTGCTGGATGAGGTGAACAGGATCAGAGAGCGTGAATCAAGATCAGATGATGAAAAGAAGAAACTTCTGAGAGATATAGAAACTTCAGAAATTAAATTAAAGGAATTTGATGATGAGAAGGCAAAATTTGCGAATAAACTGGAAACACTCTCTTCCGATTATGAAAAAAGGATAGAAGAACTTCACCACAAATATAAAAATAAAATGAAAAAATTTGAAGATATGCTAAAACAATCCCTGACTGAGATTGAAGAAGACTAGTTTTAATGAAATTTACTAAATTCAAGTTCACAGACAAAGTGTTGAAGGGTATAAAAAATGCCGGATATGAAGATTGTACCCCTGTTCAGGAAAAAACTTTCCAGATTTCTCTTGAGGGTAAAGATGTATATGTGCAGTCTCAGACAGGAACGGGGAAAACCGCGGCATTTGTCCTTACAATTCTGAACAATTTTGAGGATAGTAGATTTAAATTCAATAAGCGTGCATTAATAATTGCTCCAACCAGAGAGTTGGCTGTCCAGATAGAGAAGGAGACAAAATTACTGAGCTCTTCTCATGATCTCACAATAGGTTGTTTTTATGGTGGTGTAGGATACAAACTACAGGAAGACCTGCTTAAAAAAGGTGTAGATATAATTATTGGTACTCCCGGGAGACTACTGGATTTCCAGAGTCAGGGGAAATTGAATTTAAGAGAAATTGGCTATTTTGTAATAGATGAAGCTGACAGGCTATTTGATATGGGGTTCTTCCCTGATATCAGAAGAATGGCGAGAAAGATGTCTCCTTATAATAAAAGGCAGACAATGCTGTTCTCTGCCACACTGAATTTAAATGTAAAGCAGATGGCCTGGGAGTATATGAACAATCCTGAAAGTATTGAGATCGCTTCTGAAAATATTACGGTCGATAATATCGATCAGAAGTTATATCACGTTGGAAAAAAAGAGAAGATCAATCTTCTTATGGGGATACTGAACAGTGAATTACCAAGAAATGCCCTGATCTTCACAAATACAAAACACCAGGCTGTAAGGATACATAAATATCTTGTGAATAACGGAAAAAAATGCCAGTATTTGATCGGTGATCTTCCCCAAAATAAAAGACTTGCTACAATAAATGATTTTAAATCAGGAAAGACAAATCTTCTGGTTGCAACTGATGTAGCTGCAAGAGGGTTACATGTTGACGATCTTGAACTTGTTATCAATTATGATCTTCCGGGAGATAGTGAGAATTATGTGCACCGGATCGGAAGAACTGCCAGAGCAGGAAAGAGCGGAAAAGCAGTAGCACTTGCTTGTGAAGAATATATCTATAATCTTGAAGCTATTGAGGAATTTATCGGAATGAGGATCCCGGTAGGATATGCAGATGATGACCTTTATGAAAAAATCGAGAATATACCGACCTCATTTCCAGTCCGGAGAAAGCATGCTATAAAAGGGGGAAGGAAAACTTCATCCTATAGTTCCAGGAAAAGCAGACCGACAATAAAGAGAGAGTCAGCCGTAAGTTCTGATAAGGACAAAAAAGAACATTATAAAAAACATGACCATAAAGGGAAGAAGCCTTTTACCCCTCGTACGGAATCGCCTAAGAAAAAATATCATGAAGTGAAAAAATCAAAAAGGCCGATGAATGAAGAAGAGAGGCTCGAATATTACAAGAAAAAATACGGTGATAGTTTCAAGATCAATGATGGCCTGCCGGCAAAGAAAAAAAAGAGATCATTTGTAAAAAGAGTTTTATCAATTCTTAAAAAATAGTAATAATGAAAATCCTCGCCCTCAAAGGGAGCCCCAGAGAAAATGGTAATTCTACAATAATGCTTAACAGATTTCTTGAAGGATGTGAAGAATCGGGAGGGGAAATAAAATCCATTAAGCCCCGTGACCTGGACATTAAACCATGTGCGGGATGTCTTAGATGTAATTTGATCAGAAGATGTTCTTTAAGAGGGGATGACTGGGAACAACTCAGTAATGATATTCTTGATGCGGATATTATTGCAATATCGTCCCCCGTTTATTTCTTCAACTTCCCGTCAGAACTGAAAGGGATCATCGATCGTTTCAGGTCATTTATCCATGTCAGAATAACAGAGGATGGATTGATCCATACTCCCTGGGTTGAATGGAGGAAGAAGTTTGTTGTTCTCCTTTCCATGGGTTCTCCCGATGAGAAAGAAGGATCCGGGATAATTGATATCATGAGATTCATTGTTAAGGAACTCGGGGAAAATAATGAGCTGCATACATTCAGCGGGACAAGGCTTGCGGTCCGGGGTCAGATAGAATTTAGCCCGGATAAACTAAAAAGCCTTTATAAAAAGCTTCAAATTCCGCTTGATCTGGCAGATCCCGATTTTGCCGGGAATAGAGATATGTTATCATATTTATATACTCTTGGAACTGAATTAGGAGCAGGGGGAAAATGAGATCAGGGATAAAGCCTGTTGCATTAACTATTGCGGGATTTGACCCTGGGAGCGGTGCCGGAATATCTGCAGACATTAAAACCTTCAGACAGATCGGAGTTTATGGTATCGGAATTATTTCATGTATCACTTCTCAGCATCATACTTCTTTTCATAATGTTTCAGAAGTAGAAAAGGAAACTTTCAGAGATCAACTCCTAAGTGTTTCGGAGGGATACAGGATAAAGGCTGTCAAGACCGGGCTGCTTACGAAGAGGACGGCGGAAATAACCGGAGACTGGAAAAGAAGAAATGTTGATATTCCAATGGTAGTTGATCCTGTATTCAGTGCTACGTCCGGCAGAGATTTTTTTAAACGCAAAGATGCGGATTTTCTCAAGGAAACTTTGCTGAAATATGCAGATCTGATCACTCCTAACTTGAATGAAGCTTCTATTCTCTCAGGGATCAATACCAATTCAATAGACGGAATGATGGAAGCAGGGATATCACTTAGAAATGAACTTAAAACCTCAGTGCTTATTAAAGGAGGACACCTTGAAGGAGATGCCACCGATATCCTTTTCACAAATAATGGTGAAATATTTTTAAAGGATAAAAGGGTAGAAGGGGTTAATACGCACGGGTCCGGATGTATACTTTCCTCAGCGGTCACAGCTTATATTGCAATTGGAGAGGATCTGAATACAGCAGTTTCAAAAGGAAAATCTTTTCTGAAAGGACTTCTGAAAAACTCAATTGAATTGGAAGGGGTTGGCCGGCTGATTGAGCCATGATAAATAATTGGAGATTAAAATGGCAGAATTAAGTGAACTTGAAGCTTTTCTTAATGAAACTTATAAATTTGAGAATTTTGATGATTATTGTGTAAACGGGTTGGTTGTCGAAGGGAAAAGAAAGATAAAAAAAATGGGTTTCGGAGTTTCATTTAACGCCCCTTTTCTTGAGCGTTCTATCAATAGCGGATGTGATGCAATATTAGTTCATCACGGGATCTTTCAGAAAAGATTCTTTACTTTAAAAGGGATTGAAAAGAACAAAGTAAAGAAATTATTGAATAACGATATATCTTTATTCGGGATACATCTTCCTATGGATGCTCACCCCCAGATAGGACATAATGCACTGCTTATGAAAAGTATTGGAGCAGAGATCACAGAGCCATTAAAATGGGGATTTTTCGGGAAGAATAAAGAGGGGAAATCCATTAAAAGTATAATTGATATACTTCATGAATTCTTACATCCGGAAGATTTCACTTTGAATACATCAGAAATAGAGACGGTTCCGGTCGGCCTTAATGAATTCAATTTAAATTACAGATCGGGATTTATGCTGCTTGAGAACGGGCCTGAAGTTCCGGACAATATCTTCATTGCCAGTGGTGGATCGACAGACCTTTATGAAGAAGCGGTAGCCGTGGGGGCGGATACATTCATCTGTGGTGAGATCAAAGAGCATATCCCGGCAATATCCCTGGAGACCGGAACTAATTTCATCAATCTCGGGCATTACTATTCAGAAAGACCCGGGATCATTGCACTGATGAACCTTATCAAAGAAAAGTTCAATGTTGATGTAGAATTCATTGAAGTCCCCAATTTGATTTAATAAAATTTTTTTTCTGTTAAATTTAAATTTTTTCAGTTAAAATATTCTGTTAATCCATAAAGGAGGAATTAAATCCATGAAATTAAAATCACTTTTCATCGTAGCTCTATTGTCATTATCATTTATATTACCCGGAAGTAGTTTGATTAAGGCCCCGGAGGAGTTCTTCGGTTTTAAACCGGGGACAGACAGGATGCTTTTTGATTACGGGCAGTTAATAAAATATTTCAAACTTCTTGACAATGCTTCACCTAAAATAAAGCTTGAGAAGATCGGTGTCTCTCCCATGGGGAAACCTATGTACATCGCATTTATATCTTCCGAGAAGAACATTAATGATTTGGAAAAAATAAAAGGTGTTAATAAAAAACTGGCACTTAATCCGTCAATTCCTGATGATGAATTAGATAAGATATTAAAGGATACACCGGTCTCATTCCTTGCAACACTATCCATGCATTCCGGTGAGGTCGGTCCTTCACAATCAGCCCCTTTAATTGCATACGATCTTATAACGACAGCGGATAAGGATAAATTAAAGTGGATGGATGATGTCCTTTTTCTGATGGTTCCGAATCATAATCCTGACGGGATGGACATGGTTGTTCATCACTATTGGAAATATAAAGGGAAAAAATATGAAGGTAGTTACATGCCGGGTGTTTATCATAAATATATAGGACATGATAACAACAGAGATTTTGTAACACTTACTCAGACAGACACAAAAGCGATCGCCGGTATTTATAACCTTGAATGGTTTCCTCAGGTGATGGTAGAGAAGCACCAGATGGGCTCTTCGACTTCCAGATATTTTGTTCCACCTAATCATGATCCGATCGCCGAGAATATAGATGCAGGAATATGGAATTGGGCTGGGATCTTTGGCGCGAATATGATCAAGGATATGACTAAGGATGGACTTGCCGGAGTATCTCAGCATTATCTTTTTGATGATTACTGGCCGGGCTCAACTGAAACCTGCATCTGGAAAAATGTGATAGGGTTTCTTACCGAAGCAGCAAGTGTGAAATATGCAACTCCTATTTATGTGGAACAGAATGAACTTATGGGATACGGAAAGGGTTTGTCTGAATATGAAAAAAGTACAAATATGCCCCTCCCATGGAATGGAGGATGGTGGCGACTCGGTGATATAATGAAGTATGAGATTAGTTCTACATATTCCATACTTAAGACAGCTTCAAACCACAGGATTGATATTCTTAGATATAGAAATGAGATATGCAGGAAGGAAGTAGAAAGAGGTTCTGAATCTGCGCCCTATTATTATGTCCTTCCACTTTCTCAGCATGATCAAAGTGAAATGGTCTCACTGGTGAATCTCCTTCATGAACATGGTATAGAGACATATCACTTAAAAAATGATGTTGAGTTCAATGGGAGAATATTCAGCAAAGGTGATGTAGTGGTACCACTTTCTCAATCTTTCCGTCCTTTTATTAAAGAAGTGATGGAGTCTCAAAAATATCCTGTTCGGCACTATACTCCAGGTGGTAAAATAATTAAACCTTATGATATTACAAGCTGGTCTCTCCCTCTGCATAAAGGTGTAAAAAGTTTTGAGATAAACAAACCTTCAGATGAGATCTCCGCCAGTCTTATAAAAAATAATTCTATTTTTACTATAAATTACATGCATACCGATAATTATACCCATATGATATTTCCGGTAACAAATAATGAAAGTTTTAAAGTAGCATTCAAAGCGAAAAGTTCAGGGATAAGGGTTGAAAGGTTAAAGAGTGATATGAAGATCGGAGAAGAAGATTATGAAAAGGGGAGTTTCCTGATAAAAAATATTGAAAATTCCAAACTCAAAAAAATATTATCAGCTTTGAACGTATCGCCCGGCTATATTAATATCAGCAATAAACTGAAAACAGCGGAATTTACAATTCCCAGGATCGGACTTGTGGAAACATGGTTCCACGACATGGATGCCGGATGGACAAGATTTGTTTTTGATTCTTACTCAATACCCTTTACTGTTATAAGGCCTGCGGATATTGAAGGCCTTAATCTGACAGGGAAATTTGATGTTATCATTTTTCCGGATGCCCGTCCTTCTGTATTAAAAAAAGGTAAGTATAAGTCAGGATCAGATTATTTTTCACCCAGTTATCCGCCTGAGTATGCTAAAGGGATGGGAACAAAGGGATTGAAGAAAGTAATCAGATTCATTGATAGCGGCGGCATTGTTGTCTCCTGGGGAGCCTCAACAGGACTTTTCATGGGAGAACATGAAATTAAGAATTCATCGGGAGTAAAAGAATTTTTTTCATTCCCCGTCAGTGATATATCAGGAATGGCAAAAAAAAGCGGCCTATATTGCCCGGGCTCATTTGTAAAAATAGATCTCAAAAAAAATCATCCCCTGACAATCGGTATGGGTGACAGTTGCGGAATCTTCTTCAGAGGTACAGCACTTTTCAGAACAAGCGTTCCTGATTTTGACAGAGACAGGAGGGTGATAGGAAAATTCCCGAAGGATAAAATACTTTTAAGCGGCTATTGTGAAAAGGAAGAAGTATTAGAAAACAAAAGTGTATTTGTCTGGCTGAAAAAGAACAGGGGACAATTGGTCCTGATGGGATTTAATCCTCAGTTCAGAGCTTCAACCGATGGTACCTATAAACTTCTTTTCAACTCAATTCTTCTGGAAAAATTGAAATAGATAATTTGAAGATTTATTGAAGTTATGACCATTTCGTGGTTAAGTTTTCTTCTGTATGCAGGTATCACACTTTTACTTGGAAGGTATGCAGCAAAAAAGACCGGGGATGGTGAGGATTTCTGGACAGCAGGGAGGGACCTCAGCCCGCTATCAGTCGGACTCTCTTTGTCTGCGGGATTTATGTCGATCTCCTGGTCATGTGTCTATGCGGTTCAGCTTTTCTATTGGTATGGTGCCGGTGCATTGTGGTTGGTTACGATCCCATGGATAATTTCCCTTACAGGTATCTATTTCCTGTCAAGAAAGTATCATGGGTTGTCATCATTCAGCCAGCCGGAAATGATCGAAAAGAGGTTTGGAAAAAGTTTGAAAAAGGTTGTAGCTCTGGCCCTTGCTTTTGTTTTCCTTGTATGGGGAGGGGCGGAGATATATGTTGCAGCTGTCCTGCTGGCACCCGATCTTAAAATCAGTGTTGATCTGGTTATTATCATTATTAGTATCTTCATAGCATTTTATACTGTATCGGGGGGGTTCCGTGCAGTTATACTGACAGATAAACTTCAATTCGTTATTGTTGCTGTTTATATATTTATAATAGGATTCCTCGCATATAAAGGCTTAAAAGTAAATGACATCAATATTTTCGATATCCCGGCTTCCGGAGTTAAATCGGGAGTCCCATGGAGGGATATCTTCTCCCCCGGGATCGCATTGATCTCCCTTACTATGATTGCATATCTTCCCGGATGGCTGTTTGAGACAGATCTGTGGTTAAGGATCCAGGCAGCCCGCGACAGCAGAACGGCGAAGAAGGGTGTTCTTATTGCCGGAGTGAATAGTATAATATTTGTGGGAATACTACCTCTTTTTATAGGTATATCAGCATTATATTTATTTCCTGCAGAAAATGGATCTTTCCCTGCCGTTGTCGGAAATGAAGGTGATGCAATATTTTCCGCCTTATTACTGAAATATGCACCTGAATGGGTCAGGCTTTTTTCTTCGCTGGGGCTTGTTGCTGCAGCCATGTCCACAATCGATACCTGTATAAATGTAATGGCATTGAGCATCGGGTACGATATTGCAGAGATCAAATCTAGTAAGGACCCTAAAAAATCTTCAAGAATATTTACTTTATTATCCGTATTCTTAACAGCGATCTTTGCACTATTCATTACTTCTCTCTGGGATATTTTTTATCTTTCATCAGGTATCCTCACAACTGCAGTTGCCCTTCCTGTAGCATCTGTCTTTATCAAACGTGTAAAGGCAACGCCTCTACTCTGGTCATCTATTGCCGGGTTTGCAGGGACGGTTTTCTTCTATTTTCTGGAAAAGTCAACTTATTTCAGAAGTGTAGAGCCTGAATTATTAAGTGAATCTGGAGTAGGGTTTATACTTTATGGAATTGTAGCGGCAATTATTGGATATTCAATCGGGTCTATAAAAACCGGATCAGATAAATAGATAAACAGACTGGTGATATTTCAGGTAAGGCTTATAAGAGAGTAATTTTAGAGATTTAATATTATTTTTTGTATTGTATATAATACCGATATGTTACCGGAAATATTGAAGATCGGATCTTTCACACTGTCCGGATATAATTTTTTCTATATCCTTGGAATTATATTTGCTTCTACTGTAATATTTATCCTTTCAAGAAAAGAGAAACTTGATTCAATTGAGATATTGAATTATCTGATATTTGGGGCAATTTCAGGGATAGCCGGTGCAAAGATCTATGGCCTTGGGATCGTATTTTTTAGTAATCCCGGTTTTTATTTAAAGGAACCTTCAAAGCTGGTGAAAACCCTGGGAGAGGGTGGAATATTTTATGGTGGAATCATAGCAATTACAATATTTGCATTTTTTTATACCCGAAAGTTTTTCCGCGGATCAGAATGGAAGGTGTTTGATATAACCGTGATCGGAGGAGCATTGGGGCATGTGTTCGGAAGGCTGGGATGTTTCTCGGCAGGCTGTTGTTATGGAGTTCCTACAGAATTGCCATGGGGGATTAAGTTTCCTTTTCATGGGGGGAAGCCTCACCCTTTTTCTGATATTTTTGTTCATCCTACACAAATATATGAAGCAATTCTTAATTTGTTGAATTTTTTGATCCTCCTCCTTATATGGAGAAAGAAACAGTTTGATGGTCAGATACTTTCTTTATACCTGATCAATTACGGAATTATCCGCTTTGCCATTGAGTTTCTGAGAAATGACGGAGGCAGAGGGTATCTGATCGAAAGTTCGTCAAAGTTTTTAAGTCTTTCCATTCCCCAATTGATAAGTATTTTACTGATCATAACCGGAATCATTATTTTAAACGTAAGAAAAAAGGTAATTTGATCTGATTGCTGAAAATACTTCAAAACTTGATTATTTTTTTTTATATTGTTATCAAATTGGTATGGTAATGTTTAAACGGGAGGAGAAAAATGAGAAATTCAAAGTTATATCGACTTTTACTTGGTATTACAATATTGTTTTCAATCTTTCTTTTTCAGGGTACAACAACTGAGGAGTCATGCGGGGGAGATGATTCGTGTTTAGATGAATTGATCGATACTCCTTTTGCCTACGTAAATATCTATAATCATACAGGAACTGATATTGTCGTAGTAATATCAGAGAGTGGAAAAAAGGATGATGGATTAATGTATCGTTTTCAGTTAAAAAAAGGTGTGCTGGCAAAGAGGGTGACCATCAAAGAAGGTTCATGGGTTGCAATTGCAGCTTTGTATATGTTGCCCCAGCCGGTTCCTGTCAAGTATTCAAGCAGAGGATATTTTACCCTTAAAGCAGGAGAAACCGGCGTTTATCATGTTTATTAAAACTGCTACAGGAGAGAGCAAATCATGAAAAAAAAAATATTGTTTGTAACTTTGATTATAGTCCTTATATCATTAAGCTTTCCGTCATTAGAGAAAAGTATAGAAGTAATTGTAAAAGTAGCAAACATCAGATCTCTTCCCAGTCTTAAGGGAGATATTATAGGTAAAGCTGTCGAAGGAGAAGTTTTTATTATCCAGGAAGAAGATGGTGACTGGTATAAAATTTTACTTCAAATAAAAAATAATGAATTCGGATACTTGCACAAGGTTACCGTTAAAGAGATATCAATAGTAACAGAGATCAAAAAATCTTCCGGAAAAGATGAAGACAGGAAAAAATATTTGTCCGTGGTAACCAAAAGTGAAAAACCAAAAAAGGAAAAAAAAAGTAAAAAATATAAAAAAGTATACAATCGGGAAAAATTATTTTCCGGATTTTATCTGAAAGGGGGGCTGATCACTTCTCCTTCCGGGATGAATTTCAGCAACAGCTGGATGACGGCCCTTGGCTTTGACAGCCCGATCGGGAAATATCTTACCTGGGGATTAGAATTTCAACCTTATTACAGATCTGACTATATAAGTATTGTCGATGTCACAATAGCATCTTTTGAAGGGAATATTTTCCTAAACCTGAAAGCCGGAATGAATATGGGAGGGTTGATAAATTTTTTAAAATTCCTGGACCTCTATATCGGAGGCGGGGCTGGCTCACAGTTTGTATATCAGAGTTTTAAATACCCCGGGGGTACAAATAGTGAGTTTGTTGCCCGATTCGCTTGGCATCTCTTATTAGGGTCTGAATTTAATCTGGGTAAAATCAATATTATCACTGAATTTCAGTTTAATAAGACAAAAATGAAGAATCTGGAACCTGCTACATTCTCAACGACATTTTTTATGGTTGGTATAAGGTTCTGATATAGGCTTTTTTTATTCTAAAAAATACTGTTTAACTAATTTTCAGTTCATTTTATGATTATTATTAAAACTTTTTCTCTCCTATTACGTCTTAAAGTATTAGGAGAATCGGATGAAAAGAATAATCGCATTAATACTAATCTTATTGTTGTTCACAGCATTTCAATATTCGAAAAAAAGTGATGATAAAGAAAAATGGGTCTGGAAACAGAAATCGGTAAAAGCTGAAAGAGTAACAGACAAAGTTATAGTTGACGGCAAACTTGATGAAAGTATCTGGAAAAGAGAAGGGGTCTCCGGGTTCACTCAGGATGATCCGGAAGAGGGTAATCCAGCTACGGAAAAAACAGAAGTATGGCTTGCGTATGATGATAATGCAATTTATGTGGCTGCACGTCTCTATGATTCTGAACCTGATAAAATAATAAGCCTCCTTGCCAGGAGAGACAGTTTTGTTGATGCTGATTACTTCCTTTTTTATGTTGACCCTTACTATGACAAAAGGAGCGGATTCAAGTTTGCAGTAAATCCTACAAGTTCAATCGCCGACTGGAGTATTTTTAATGACGGGTGGGATGATAACTCATGGGATGGTATATGGGAATCTAAAGCAAGAATAGATGAGAAAGGGTGGAGTGTGGAAATGAGGATACCCTTTGACCAGTTAAGATTTAAAAAGAAAAATAATGGAGAAGAGTATACCTGGGGAGTTAATTTCAGAAGATATATCCGGAGGAAAAATGAGAGGGTCACATATTCCTGGAAACCTAAAACTATCAGTGGTGATGTTTCTCATTATGCGAAACTTAACGGAATCAAAGGGATAAATCCGAAAAGACTGTTTGAGATCGTTCCTTATACAGCAGGTAAAGTAGACTTTGGAAATGCTGAAGAGGATAATCCTTTTGTAACGGGAGAAACCTGGGGTGGAAATGCCGGTGTCGATATAAAATACGGATTGAAGAGCAATCTGACCCTTGATCTGGCAATAAATCCTGATTTCGGCCAGGTAGAAGTTGATCCTGCAGTAATTAACCTGAGTGCAGCAGAAAGTTATTATTCCGAGAGACGTCCATTCTTCATAGAGGGTGCACATATATTCAGGTTCGGAAGTGGCGGAGCTAACAGTAATATCGGAGCGAACTGGGGAAACCCCAGATTCTTTTATTCAAGACGTATCGGGAGGCCCCCACAAGGTTATGTGGAAACTGAAGGATATGTTAAATATCCGGAATGGACTTCTATTCTAACAGCGGCAAAGATCAGTGGTAAACTTGGAAAAGGGTGGAATATAGGGGTTATGAGTGCGTTTACTGAAAAAGAGTATGCCGAAGTAGATATTAACGGCGACAGGTCAAAGGGGGAAGTGGAACCATTTTCAAATTATACTATTCTTCGTGCTCACAAAGAATTTAATGAAGGGAGACAGGGACTTGGTTTTATTGCTACATCAGTTTTGAGAGATTTGAAAGATATCAATTTGAAGGATATGCTGAATAATAAGGCCTTTAGTTTCGGGGTTGACGGCTGGACCTTCCTTGACAAAAAGAAAAAGTGGGTGGTGACAGGATGGATGGGCGGAACTCAGGTGTCCGGCACAAAGGAGAGGATAACAGACCTGCAGTATTCCTATCCTCACTATTACCAAAGGCCTGATGTAGATTATCTTGGAATAGATGAAGATGCCACTTCATTGTCAGGATATTCAGGCAGGTTCATGCTTCATAAACAGGAAGGCAATTTTATGTTTAATGCGGCCCTCGGTTTTATCACACCCGGATTTGATGCAAGGGACATGGGATTCCAATGGGATGGAGATGTGATAAACGGCCATGTACTTTTAGGATACAGATCATTTAAAAAGTGGAAATTTATTAAGTTCTGGGATGCATTACTTATAACACAGAGAAATTATGATTTCGGAGGGAATAAAGTTGGTGATCAGAGATTCATTTTCATAGGGGATATCGAATTTACAAATTTCTGGCATTTATATTTTCAGATGAGTTCCAATCCCGCACAGATGGACAAATACCGTACAAGGGGCGGCCCGATGATGTTGGTCCAGCCTTATACCTGGTATGACTTCGGACTCTTCAGTGACAGGAGGAAACCTGTTGTTCTGAGACTTGGCGGGCACTTTCTGACAAGTGATTGGGGCAGGGTTAGGAGATCTGCTTCAGCAACAATTGAGTGGAAACCGGGTACTAATATTTCCTTATCCTTATCTCCAAGATACGATTATAATTATAATAATTCTCAATGGGTTGATAATATTGATGACCCTGTTTTGACGGAGACTTATGGAACACGTTATATTTTCGGCGACCTTAGTCAAAAAACGTTATCCTGTTCAATAAGGCTTAATTGGATATTTTCTCCGAAAGTGAGTCTGCAAGCATATCTGCAGCCATTCATTTCTGTAGGAGCTTATAAGGGGTTTAAAGAATTTGCCACACCGGGAACATACGATTTTAATACTTATGGAACCGGAAGTTCATCTATCGATTATATTGAAGCAGATGATGAGTATTCTGTTAATCCCGGAGACGGCGGAGATCCTTTCAGTTTATACAATCCTGATTTTAATTATAAATCATTAAGGGGAACTGTTGTGTTCAGATGGGAATATAAGCTTGGTTCAGCACTATATTTTGTCTGGACACAGAACAGAGCTGATTTTGGTAATCCCGGCGATCTATCTTTCGGGAGAGATATGTCAGATATGTTAAGTGCTCCCGGTGACAACATTTTTATGCTGAAATTCACTTATAGATTTAAGATGTAAAGGCTGTTATTTATTTTGTTTTTTGTACTTGAATTAGATAATAATGGGTAGTATTATTGTCAGATGAAAATACTCCCAGGTTTCCGTCGCAGGAAAAATAGTCTTGAAGTCCCGGCAGAACTTTCAAAAAAAATAAAAGGACTATCCACTGACGGAATTAAACGGGCGATCTTCGATCTGGATAATACTATACTTAATGGAGATATCGGTGATGCCCTTTTCTGCAGGATCAAGAATCTTGAACTAAGGGAAAGGGTAAAAACGGATGGAAGCCTTATCGATCTTACCTGGGATGAATACCAGAGTATGATATCCGGGGGGCAAAAAGAGTCTGCTTATAAGAGAGTTGTAGAGTGTATGGAGAATGTGCCTGTTAATCTTATTGCAGAGCTCACTAGAGGATTGATGAATAGTGACTTCAGGTTCCTTGAACATTCCGGAGAGAAGATAAGTATCCCTCATGTTGACCCCGGAATAAGAGCACTTATTTCTCTACTTGAGAAACAAAACTATGACATAAATGTGATCTCTGCAAGTAATTCAATTTCAGTTGAAATTATTGCAGAGGAATATCTGGGGCTTCAAAAAGGAAAAGCTTTCGGTGTAGAGTCTGAATTTGTCGAATATGAAGGTGGCAAATTAAAACTCACAGGCAAACTGAAAGAGCCTGTTCCTGCTAACAACGGGAAAGCTGAACTATATCATGTAGAGTTTGGAGACAAATTGCCATTAATTACTGCCGGTGATTCTGAGTTGGACTTTCCTATGCTTGATCTTGTATATGATGGCGGGATCGTATTGTGGCGGGGAGAAGAAGACGTTGTGTTTGAAAAATTAAGGAATCTCATCGGAGAAAGAGCAGAAGTTATCTCTCTCCTGAAGATCGGATTCGGACAAGAGGAAGTGAAATGAGAATAGTGACCCGTCCGGATATGGATGGAATTGTTTGTGCAACACTTTTAATGGATGTATTTGATATTTCCGAGCCTATTCTCTGGGTTGAGCCTGTTAAAATAAACAGCCGGGAAGTTGAGATAAAAGAGGGTGATATTATTGCAAACCTTCCATATGATGAGAGATGCAGCTGGTGGTTTGATCACCATTTCACAAACTCAGTAAAGGTTAATTTTAAAGGTGAGTTCAGATTAGCTCCTTCTGCTGCAGGGATCATATATGATTATTTCAGGGGTGATTTCAAAAGGAATTATGACAAACTTGTAAGAGAGGCTGACAGAATAGATTCAGCACATCTTACAAAAGAGGAAATACTCCTCCCGAGGAACAACCCTTTTGTGATGTTATCATTCACGATCAAGGGGAACAATGAGGGAAATGAATCATATTGGAATAATGTGGTTGATCTGCTCAGAACTGAAGAAATTGAAATTATAATTGAAGAAAATGAAGTGAAAGAGAGGATTGCCCGGGAAATAAAAAACGATCTTGAATATAAAGAATATTTATTGAAATATACTACAATATATGACGGGATATCAATAACCGATTTCAGGCCGTTTAAAACCATCCCTACTGGGAACAGGTTTCTTGTGTTCTCACTTTTTCCTGACACATATGTGAATTTGAAGATCAGAAATCTTGAGGGAAAAGAGGGACATATTATCCTCAGCATCGGACATAGTATCTTTAACAGGAAGTGCAGGGTTCATTGCGGAAAGCTTGTTGCCCGATTCGGCGGCGGCGGCCATCTTGGTGCCGGGTCCTGTAGTTGCGAAGAAGATATTTTTGAAAATTCAAAAGATACTATCCTGTTAATTTTAAAAAAGAATGTTGAAATATGAAGGGGGGAAAATGAGAGCCATTCTATCACCTATGATAATTATACTTATATTTTTTACAATACCCGTATTGAACCTGGAAGCAAAGTCATTTCTATGGGAAGTGGAAGTTAAAGGGGAAAAAAGTTATATACTTGGCTCAATCCATATGTTGAAGAAGAGTTCTTTCCCTTTGAAAAAGGAGCTTGAGACCGGGTTTGAAAATTGCAACTTTCTCGTAGTCGAAGCGGATATTTCTACTGAAAATATGGGAGAGATACTCAGGATAACTATGGAAAAAGCAGGATACAATGATGGTTCAAAACTTAAAGATCACATCTCTCCGGAAGCATTTAATCTGGCAAAGAAGAGAATGGAAGATCTGAATATGTCCATTGATTATTTCGAAAATTTCAAACCATGGTTTCTGGCGATGTCGATCACCAGTATGGAATTGATGAAGCTCGGTTTCGATCCTAATATTGGTGTCGATAAGTATTTTATTAATAAAGCGGAAGGGAAGAAGATCCTTGAACTCGAGGGAATCCCTTTTCAAATCGGTATCTTTGACAGTTTTTCTGATAAAGAGAATGATATGTTCCTTATCTCCAGCCTGAAGGAAGCTGATTCCCTCGGGGAAAATGTTGAGGCTATGGTAACAGCCTGGCAATCCGGTGATATCAACTCACTGACAAAAATGGTAACAGATAACAGGAGTGAAGAAGCAGAGCTTGAAGAGATTTTTACCATATTAATTGATAAAAGGAATTTATCAATGTCTGAGAAAATGGCAAAGTGGATGAATGAAGGGGGCAGATATTTTTTTGTTGTGGGGGCCGCACATCTTGTGGGAGAGAAGGGGATAATAAATCTATTGAGAGAGAAAGGATTTATATTGAAACAAATATGAGTCGATGTTCTGGATGAATTAGTGAAAAAATGAATCTTATAAATGAATTTAAAAATGCATTAAGCCTTAAGGAATTCGAGTTGCTACTTGGAGAAAATAAAGTTATTCATGATCTTCATTATAAAAAGTTTGATCCGGATCAAAGTAAATTATCTTTGATCAGATCTCTTGGAAATATAAAGATCCTTGTTATTACCGAACCGTGGTGTGGTGATTCCCTGGCATCTCTTCCTGTACTGATAAAAATGGGGGAGATTAACATCAGTTGGGAGATTCGTATTCTTCTGCGTGACGAGAATACAGATCTCATGGACAAGTTCCTCACGAATGGAGGCAGTGCTATCCCTGTTTTCCTTTTCCTTGCCGATGACGGATCATTGATATCCAAATGGGGGCCCCGGCCTGAAAAAGTTCAAGCGATATTTAAGGCTCATCGGGAAAGGATAGAATCAGGTGAAATTGACAGAAAAGAAGTATATCTGAAATTGCGAAAGTTCTATGCTGTTAATCGCGGGAAAGAGATAATGAACACAATTGTTGATCTGTTAGTAAAGCAAAAAACATAAATGGAGGAAATACAATGAGTGTAATTAAAAAGATCTTTATTGTTTTAGTATTTGCGGGATTGATTTTACCATCTATGGGATTCAGTTCATCGAAGAATATTCCGGATTTTTCAACGACCGAAAGAGATAAAGTGCCTGAAGAATTCAAATGGAATATCAGCGATATCTTCCCTTCAATTGAAGCATGGAAAAAAGGGAGTGAAGAATTGCGGGTACTTATTCCTCAATTAACAGAAGTTTCAAAAGATTGGACAATGTCTGCCGGAAATATGCTTAAATTTTTTAAGACTCTGGGCAAAATATACAGGAAAGGATACAAGCTATAC
>JAOZUQ010000080.1 GCA_029938635.1 Candidatus Aminicenantota bacterium | reverse complement strand
CCCGCTCTTTCCTTATCCATATCGAGAACAATTTATTTATGAATTCCTTGCTTCTTTTTTTTTCAGATTCAATGACTATTTTGTAAATATACAAATTTGCAAGAATGCTCTGCTTCGAGAGGTAATTGATTACTCCGGGGAAATGTTTTGAAGTAACCTCAATTCCCTTCTGCACCCACTTTATTTTTGAAGAGATCTTCTCATATTTAATAATATCAAGTTTGAATTTGAGAACTGAAATTATATCAAATGTTATAGTTTTCATTTTAAGTCTGTTCCCTTTGTTCAACAATAAACAGTTTCCCTGAGCCGGATGCTATTACAACACTTTTTTTATCAATGATCTCAGCTTCAGTAAGGATCAGCCTTTTAGTCACTTCTGATACTTTACCTCTTAGTTCATATTCCGTCCCTGTATGACACGGTTTTTTATATCTGATGTTCAGTTCTGCCGTAACGCAGGTGAAGCCATTGTTGTTCGCAGATTTAACCATAACTTCATCAAGAACGGTTGAAAGAATTCCTCCATGGACCATGTTCTCCCATCCTGCAAAATTTTTATCAAAATTCAGCAATGAAACTGTATATTCTCCCCTCTTCTCAAATTCAAGCTTCAACCCAATCGGATTACTTTTCCCGCATGCAAAACACCTGTTGTCATCTTTAACTGATTCCATTTACATTTTATATACTAATTTCCAGTAGTTGTAAATCAGTATTGTATCGTAAATTTTGATCACATGAGCCAATTGTAAAAATAGATTTGTTATGAAGTTTAGCGAAATTTTTCATGGCAAAGCATCTGAGTAAAAAAAACGGATACGTAGCCTCAGTGCTACATTGAGGATTTTTTTGTGAAGATGTGAAGTCATGGAGAATTGAAGCAAACTGCAATAGAATGTATTTTTACAATTAGCTCACACATTTATTGACTTCGATCCCGCTCTTCTTTATAGTTTGTCTATGACCGATATGGATATCCTCAGATCAGAATTGACCACTCTCTACTCTGAGCTTGACCTCGGGAATCTGCTGAATACGATTGCTGAAAAGATCAAGACATATCTTCATTGTGAAGAATCCTCTATTTTTCTTTTCAATCCCAGAAAGGAAGAATTGTATTTTGAAATAGCAACTGGGGAAAAAGAAGAAGAGTTGAAAAAAATAGTAATAAAGAAAGGGGAAGGAATTGCAGGATGGATAGCGGAGAGGAAAGAATGTGTCGTCATCAATAATTGCGCTGAAGATCCCCGGTTTGAAAAAACTGTTGATAAAAAAACAAGTTTTGTAACAAATTCAATTCTCGGTATTCCTGTAATATCCGGTGAAACTCTTATAGGTGTTGTTGAGGCTATAAACAAGATCGATGGAGATTTCTCAGATGATGATGAAATACTTCTTAAAGAATTCTCTTCATTTATCTCAATCCCACTCCAGAACGCCATTCTCTTCAGAGATGTAATGAGCGAATCTAAGGAGAAGGGGCAATTGATAGAACTGGGCAAGATCGTTTCATCTTCATTTAGCTTTGAAGATGTTTTTAATACTCTAAAAGATATAATTACCGGAATAATACCAGCCACCGGAATTAATGTTATGGTTGATTCTCAGAAAAAGATCTACAAGCTTATTGAGCAGGAAAAAGATGATACTGAAGAAGAGCAGAATCTGACCATAATTAAAAGTGATCAGGCTTTATTCCCTCTCAGGACAAAGGACAAACACCTTGGTTTCCTTGAGATCAGGTCTGAGAAGCCTATACATGAGACATTCTTATCACTTCTGAGAGGACTGTCAATTTTCGTTGCGATATCAATAAATAAATATGAAATGTACCAGGATCTCCTGGAGAAAGAGAGGATCGAGAAAGAACTTCAGATAGCAAGGGACATCCAGCAATCCTTTTTACTGAGTGAAAAAATAGATTTAAAAGGGATAGATTTTTCATTTATAAATGTTCCTTCATCAAGTGTCGGAGGGGACTATTATGATATTATTAAACTCAGTGATAATAACTCAGTATTTACAATAGATGATATATCCGGACACGGTATCCCGGCCTCTCTTCTCATGTCTATTGTGAGAGCAAATTTTGTTTATACAATCAGAAAAGAGAAAGATATATTGAAGACAATAAGGTATCTGAATGATCTGATCGCGGAAACTACCGAGCCAAACCTGTACGTAACTTCTTTCACATGTTCCATAGACAGCAACAAAATGTTGATGCAATATCTTAATTGCGGACATAATCCATCCCTTATTATAAGAAAAGGAAAGGCAATTGAATTAACGGAAGGAGATACCGTTCTTGGTATGTTCACCGGAGCAGAATTCAATGTTAGAGAGGAATCACTGGAAAATGGTGATATCATTATTCTATATACTGACGGAGTTATTGAGGCTGAGAACAATGATGAGGAGCAATTCTCCATTGAAAGGCTTAAAAGTGTAGTTATTAAGAATTCTTCTAAAAACCCTGAATTAATAAAAGATGAAATAATGAGAGAATTAAAAGAATTTACCGGATCTGATCATTTCATTGATGATATAACTTTTGTACTTATCAGAATATCCTGAAAATTCTACTATAGAAACAAAAATTTATGATTAAAACAATAATATTCGATCTTGATGGCACCCTCATAGAATCTTTATCATCAATTGTAAATTCTATGAATTTTCTCCTGGAAAAGGAGGGATTCCCTATTTACTCCTCTGATGAATACAAAATGTTCCTGGGAGATGGTGTTACCAGACTTGTAGAGCGGTCATTCCCTGAGATTCGTTCAGATAAACTCCAATATTATATAAAGGAGTACATTAATATTTATACAAATTCCTGGCGTGAGAAGACTATCCCTTTTGAAGGGATCTGTCAGATGCTGAAAGAATTTCAGGAAAGCAACATTAACATGTTCATATTATCAAATAAGAGAGATGACCTCACAAAACTTCAGACAGGGGAACTATTTTCAGATATTAATTTTCTGGATGTCAGGGGAGCTGTTGAAGGTATCCCTAATAAACCGGTCCCTGATACTGCAATACAAATGCTTAATTTGAATAAACTATCTCCAAAAGAAACTATTTTTATCGGTGATTCGGGTGTGGATATACAAACCGCAGTGAGCGGAGGGATGATCTCCGGTGGAGTTTTATGGGGATTCCGTAGCCGGGAGGAACTTATTGAGAATGGAGCAGAGTTTTTATTCGAAACTCCTTCGGAAATAATAAGGACCGTTTTAGAAGCAAACGGTTAAGAATTAACTTTTTTCAGAATCTCCTCAACATTATCAGATTCTTTTATCCTTGCAAATATCTCGGGCCACTTCTCCTGAGCATCCAGGATGAAATCTATCACTTCCCGGACTGCCCCCCGGCCTCCATATCTTTTTGCTATATAATGTGAGATCCTTTTTATCAGTGGATGTGCATCTCCGACAGCTGCAGAAAATCCAACCATTCCCATTACTTCAGCATCACCTATATCATCTCCGACATAAGCAACCTCATCTTTTTCCAATCCATACTTTTCCAATAATTCATAGAAAGGAATAGTCTTATTAAATATCCCCTCATAATAATCATCTATATTCAATTCGTCCGCTCTCTGCTTTACTGCCTTTGAAGCTTTCCCTGTTATAATTGCTGTTTTGATCCCGGCCAGGTTTGCAAAGAAAACCCCGGTACCATCTTTAACATCAAAAGACTTTATCGTTTCTCCGTCAGGAAGAACAAAGAAACGTCCGTCTGATAATGTGCCATCAACATCCATAATAAGCAGTTTGATTTTCTTAGCTAATTCTTTCTGATCCATCAGATCATCTCCGTTCTCCATAGATCATGCAGATGAACAAATCCTTTTAATATTTTTCCTTCTGCAACAATAAGAGAGGTTATTTTTTTTTCTTCCATGATATTCAATGCTTCAACAGCCATGCTGTCAGGTAATATTGTGATCGGGTCAGGTGACATAAAATCAGAAACAATTGCTTTCGAAAAATCATTGCCCTTCAGAAATGCACGTCTGAGATCTCCATCTGTTATAATTCCTTCTACAACAAAATTGTTATCTGCAATTATTGCAACTCCATATTTCATTTCATCAACAAGCCTTATTACCTCAAGCATCGGTCTTGATCCTTCAACAACAGGAAGCTTGTCGGGATAGTGCATACATTGCTTAACCTTAAGCAACTTTCTACCTATGTTTCCTCCGGGATGATTATATCTGAAATCATCTGCTCCAAACCCCTTTTTTCTCATCAATGCTATAGCAAGCGCATCACCCATGGCAAGAGACAATGTAGTAGAGGCTGTAGGGACAAGACCTATCGGGCAAGCTTCTTTTTCAATGCTGCAATCAATTGATACATCACTCTCATTTGCAAGAGAGGAACTCATGTTGCCAACCAGAGAGATAAGCTCCACACCCAGCCGTTTAATAAAGTTCAGAAGTCTTATCACTTCATGGGTTTCCCCACTGGTCGAGAGTGCGATCACTACATCATCTGAATTGATTATCCCTATGTCTCCATGGAGAGCATCAGAAGGATGTAGAAATATAGATGGTGTACCTGTTGATGTGAGAGTGGCGGAAATTTTCTTTCCGATCAGGCCTGATTTCCCCATACCGGTTATAACGATACGGCCTTTGGTATTGAACATCATTTCAACTGCCAGTTCGAAATTTTTGTCAAGCTTCTTTATTGATCCTGATATTGCTCCGGCCTCTATTTCCAGAACCTCTTTTCCGGTCTCAATCATGTTCATCAGGTTACATTATATATTTTTTCCAACCTAATTAACAGTGGTTTTAATTTTTTAAGATCAAGCGAATTCGCTCCGTCTGAAAGTGCATTCTGCGGATCCGGATGTACTTCAATAAAAACTCCGTCTGCTCCTGCAAGCAATCCGGCACCTGCAATAAGAGGAATAAATTCAGGATTGCCGCCTGTCACACCATTAGCTGCAGTCGGCCTCTGAACAGAATGCGTTGCATCAATGATCACAGGATAACCTGTCTTCTTCATTACAGGTATATTCCTTATATCGACTACAAGGTTCCGGTATCCGAAAAATGTTCCCCTCTCAGTGAGAATTATATTTTCATTCCCTGTTGATCTTATCTTTCCGGCAACAAATTCCATATCTTCCGGAGCCATAAACTGGCTCTTTTTTACATTGACCGGCAAACCTGTTTTCCCTGCGGCGGTCAGGAGATCTGTCTGCCTGCATAAAAATGCAGGGATCTGAATTATATCCAATACTTCAGCAGCCTGAACAGCTTGTTGCGGTTCATGGATATCCGAGAGCACCGGAAGCTCTAATTCATCTTTAACCTTCTGCAATATTCTCAAACCTTCATCGATCCCCGGGCCACGGTAGGAATCAATCGATGATCTGTTCGCTTTGTCAAATGATGCTTTAAATATCAGATCAATATTTAACTCTTCAGATATATCCTTAAGCGATTCTGCGATCTGCAAGGTCATCTTTTCACTCTCGATGACACAGGGCCCCAGAATCGTAAAAAAATTTTCTTTATTTAATTCAAGATTCCCGATTTTCACTTTAACTCCTCAGAATTTTCTATTTGCTCAAGATCGGTCATGGTCATGAGTATATTTCTCTGATTTTTACTATTAGGAGATGATACAACACCCCTGTTTTCCAATTGGTCAATTAACCGGCCTGCTCTTGCATAACCTATACTGAGCCTCCGTTGAAGAAATGATGCGGATGCCTGCCCGGAAGTGATTATAGTCTCAGCTGCAGGGAAAAACATTTTATCAAGCTCCTCATCTCCAGCTACAGCTTCCGTTTTCACCTTCGGTTTTATAACTTCAGTATTAAACTCCGGTTTACTTTTCTTTGAAAGAAATTTCACCACCCTGAGTGCTTCCTCTTCCGAAACATAAGAACAATGCGCCCTTACAAGTGTGGCTGATTTCGGAGGAAGGATCAGCATATCCCCCTGCCCGAGAAGTTTTTCCGCTCCCATATAATCAATAATTGTTTTCGAGTCATTCCTTGAGGGGACTGCAAATGCTATCCTTGACGGAAAGTTATTCTTTATAGTTCCGGTTATTACGTCAACTGAAGGTCTCTGCGTAGCAAGTATAAGATGAATTCCCACAGCTCTGGCCTTTTGAGCGATCCTGGCCACATTATATTCGATATCTTTTGATGATTCCATCATAAGATCAGCAAATTCATCTATTATAATTACAATATAAGGTATCTTACTTGGATCCTCGAGAGTATCAATAACCTCATCCCCTGAATTCTTAAGGAGATTAAGTCTTTTATTGAATTGTTCAATATTCCTTACCTGCAATTGAGCAAGTTTTTTATATCTTTTCTCCATCTCAAATATTGCCCAGTCAAGTGCATTTTTTGCCAGTTTAGGGTTAACTACAACCGGGGTCATAAGATGCGGAAGTGAATTATATATGGCCAGTTCTACCCTTTTTGGATCTATAAGGATAAGTTTTACATCCTCAGGTGATGATCTGAAGACAATACTTAGTATTATTGTATGGATCGCAACACTCTTTCCGCTTCCTGTAGCACCGGCAATTATCACATGAGGCATTTCCCTCAGATCTGTAGTAAAAATCTCTCCACTTTTTGTTTTGCCCAATGCTATGGTCAGAGGAGAACTACCTGCGGCAAATTCTTCAGATTCAAGTACCTCCCGCAAGTGGATTATCTCTCTCTTCTTATTCGGTATTTCAATTCCAATAGCTTTCTTCCCCAGAATTCTTTCAATTCTTACATATTGTGCTTCAGCAACAAGAGCAAGATCTTCAGCAAGATTTACCACATCTTTAACTTTAACCCCTGTATCCGGTACAAATTCATACGTAGTGATAACAGGGCCAGGTGTATACTCAAGAATTTCACCCCTTATTTTGAACTCCTTAAGCCTTGCTGACAACTCATTTTTCTTCTCTTCCAATTCCTTAAAATCAATTTTACTTTTTTCGGTTGAAGCATCGAGGTAAGAGAGAGGAGGAGGAACATATTTTTCAGAAATACTCAGCATTTTCCCCATCCCTTTAAACAATGCCGGTTCTTCAGGAAATCCGCTGGGTTTTTTTACTATCTCCTTTTTCTGTTCAAAAGATTTTTTCCTTTCAACCTGAGCATTTGATACTTTATCCTTCAAAGTGCCATTGCTGTGCTTCTTTTCAATTCTTTTCCTCATTCTCCAGTTTTTAAATTTACCTGATTGTGTGATATAAAATTTACTGATGATACCGAATAATGCAGTAGTTCCATGCATCAATGCTTTCAATATCTTCTGAAGAGAAAGTTTTCCGATCAGGGTGAGAGAAATGAATACCAGAATCATAAAAAGGAGAAAGGTTAAAAATCCCTTGATCTCAGATTCAAAAAATTCATTCAGGAAAAATCCAATTATCCCACCTGTTTTTATACTGGCGGAATCTATTCCTGAGAATGGTTTAATGCTTGACAAAAGAGCTGAAAAAGATATGAGTAACAATATAAATCCTGAACTTTTTGTATAGAAACTTCTAATCTTTCTGTTCATAAAAAAATAGATAGTAATAAACAAAAAGTACACTATTAATATAAATGATGCATATCCGAACATAACAAACAGAAATGCCGAAACTTCTGAGCCGATATTCCCACCATAGTTTTCAACCACAGTGTTCATCGTCGAGTGAAAAAAGCTGGGATCAAAAGGGGAATAACTGACAAGGCTGAATATCAGAAGAATTGAAATAAAAAGAAATACTATCCCGAAAATCTCACTTTTTATGGACAGTTCATAAGAGTTTCCGTCCCCTCTTTTTCCATTCTTCATTAAATATCAGTATATTATCAGGGATGTTTTTTGTCAAGAAAAAGTAGCAGCAGAACTATTCCCAATCCAGTATGACTTTGCCACAATTCCCCTCTTCCATGATCCTGAAACCCTCCATAAAATCGTTCACATTAAACCGGTGGGTTATTATAGGAGTTATATCGAGCCCTGTCAGGATCATTTGCTCCATTTTATACCAGGTCTCAAACATTTCTCTTCCATAAATGCCCTTTAGCTGAAGTGCTTTGAATATTATTTTATCCCATTCAACACGTGTGCTTGACGGGAGAATTCCTAATAAAGATATTTTTGATCCGTTATACATATTTTCGATCATTTCATTAAATGCAGCCGGAGCACCGGACATTTCCAGCCCGATATCAAATCCCACCATGTCAAGTTCTTTAACAACATCAGATATTTTTTCTTTCATAGGGTTCAATACTCTGGTCGCCCCCATTTTCTTTGCGATCCCGAGCCTGTATTCACTTATATCCGAGACAACTATATTTCGCGCACCGGAAAACCTGCAGACAGCAACTGCCATACTTCCGATCAGTCCGGCTCCGGTAATCAGAACATCCTCACCGACAACCGGAAATGAGAGCGCAGCGTGAGTAGCATTCCCGAAGGGATCGAATATTGATGCCACTTCATCACTTATTTTATCATTGAGCCTTATTACATTTGAGGATGGGACAACAACATATTCAGCAAATGATCCGTCTCTGTGTACTCCGATTCCGATTGTGTTTTCACAAACATGCTTTTTCCCTCTTCTACAATTTCTGCAATGTCCACAGGCAATATGTCCTTCCCCTGTAACACGCTCACCAACCTCAAAGTTTGTTACTCCGGATCCTATTTCGGCAATTGTACCTACATATTCATGGCCGATCGTCATAGGAGTTTTAATAGTCTTCTGTGACCATTCATCCCACATATATATATGGAGGTCAGTTCCGCATATTGCAGTCTTTTTTATTTTTATCAGGACATCATTTACACCATAATCAGGTATATCTACTTCTTCCATCCAAAGCCCTTTTTCAGGTCTCGTTTTAACAAGTGCTTTCATTTTAGCCTCCGGGACAATTTTAATTCAGGGGCATACATATTTCAAGATAATTAGTGGAAAAATTAATTAAATCCAAATTGCAGGGGACGGTGCTTGGAATCTTGGATTCTTCTTGTAAATTAGTTCTTTGACTTCAAAGAGT
>JAOZUQ010000135.1:609-2530 GCA_029938635.1 Candidatus Aminicenantota bacterium | reverse complement strand
TTTGTATTTGTTTCGTGCTTCGGGTTTCGTGCTTCGGATTTCAATTACCCATCGCTCCTTACCAATTCCTCTATCACTTTTTACTTTTGCCTTATATCTTGTATAATCCCCCCATGCACTCCTGGTTCTCATATTTCAAAAATGCCCTGAAAAGGGAGCTGCCCGACGATCCCGTTTCCGGTAAGGAAAAGAAGGGCAGCACAAAGA
Source organism: Candidatus Aminicenantota bacterium (assembly GCA_029938635.1). GTDB lineage: Bacteria > Acidobacteriota > Aminicenantia > UBA2199 > UBA2199 > UBA647. The sequence continues at coordinate 2,323 of JAOZUQ010000135.1, read as the reverse complement.
AAAATCTACAGAATCTTAAGCCGTTCATCAAAAAATTCTGGAAAAAAGGAATGGTGGGAGCAACAATGATATTCATAGTTGCAGCCTTCAGTTTCCCATCTCCCCTTATAAACAGATTCCTTATTGACAAGGTCATACTTGGCAAGCAAATGAAGTATCTGCTGGTTGTAGTTCTGGTGATCACCGGGTTGAAACTTTTTCTAAAATTTCTTTCTGCTTTTCAAAAGTTCTGGTTCAACAGGTTCGAACAGGAAGTGACTCTCGATATTCAACGTACTCTTATCGATCATACATTGCATTTACCAAAAACATTTTTTGATACAAAAGATACAGGTTATCTTATGTCGAGGCTCATGTCGGACGCGGGCGGCCTTAGATGGTTCTTCTCAAGTACGATAGTTTATCTTATCAGTTCCGTATTCCGATTCATCGGCGGAGTTGCCCTGTTGTTCTATCTGAAATGGCAATTAGCTCTGGTTGTAATGGTTGTCCTTCCCGGTATGGTTATAGTCGTAAGATATTTTGCAAAAAGGTCAAAGATTCTTAGTCATCACGGAATGGAACAGCATGCGAAGGTCCACCGGTCAGTCCAGGAATCATTATCCACAACATCACTTATAAAAGCATTCTCTTCAGAAAAAAGAACTGTAAACAATATTGTAGGAAACTTAAAGAAATCAGTTGATCTGGGACTCGAAAGTTCCACTATAAATTCAGCGGCAGGAATCCTGATAAGTGTGTTCCCCGATCTTGCAAGATTCGTTGTTCTCCTGACCGGCGGGTATTGGGTCATAAATGGCGACTGGACTCTTGGCTCCCTCTTTGCCTTCCAGTCTTATATCGGATATGTTTACGGCCCTGCGCAATTCATGGCTACTGCAAATATAAACCTGCAGAGAGCTCTGGCCTCGCTGGAAAGGGTGTCAGCCCTTTTCGATATAGTTCCTGAGGAAAATATCAGGTCGGGGAAGAAAGTTGAAAAACTTAAAGGGGAGATCGAATTCAGGGATGTATCATTTTCGTATGGCGGGAAGGAAGAGGTCCTCTCTAATGCGTCGTTTAAAGTTAAACCGGGAGACTGGCTTGCAGTTGTTGGCCCGAGCGGAGTAGGGAAGACCACATTAATAAGCCTGATCCTGAATTTCTATAAACCGGATAAGGGTGAAATTTTGTTCGATAAGTTGCCGGCATCAGAATACAATCTGAAAGACCTGAGGAGGAGGATCGGTTATGTTTCTCAGAATCCGACAATTCTTTCAGGGACAGTGATGAAAAACCTTAAATACGGAAATGAGAAAGCATCAGATGAAAATGTAATAAAAGCGGCAAAAACTGCAGGTATTGATAAATTCATTGACAAGCTTCCGAAAAAATATAATGAGAAGCTGGGAGAGAAAGGGGTGAATATGTCTGAAGGGCAGAGGCAGAGATTGTCTCTTGCCAGGGCTCTGGTCAGAGACCCGGATATCCTGATCCTCGATGAACCGACCTCTTCACTTGACCGGAAAATTGAGCATGAAATATTCGACCTCCTTCCAAAGGCAATAAAAAATAAAACCCTGATCCTGATCAGTCACAGGTTATCTACTATAAAAGCTGCATCACGTATTCTATGTCTGAGTGAGAATAAACTTATTGCGTCAGGAACTCATGAGGAATTAATTAAGAAATGTACCGAATACAGATCATTAACGGAAGATTAGATGAGATTTCT
>JAOZUQ010000135.1:0-599 GCA_029938635.1 Candidatus Aminicenantota bacterium | reverse complement strand
CCATTATCTTCTGGATTATTATAATATTCCTTATATTTCCACAGGAAAAAATTTGAAATCCAAAGCAGGGAAGATCTGGGCATTTTTAAGAAATGATTTGAAAATTTTAAAAGCAGCATTTTCTTTTAAACCTGATCTGATAATAAATTTTTTTTCTCCTTTTGCAGCTCATGTCGGTAAACTGCTTGGGAAAAAAGTTATAGGCTTCCACGATACTGAACATGCGAATTTAACTATCAGGCTTGCCAGGCCATTCACCGATACGATAGTTGTCCCATCCTGCTATAAGCGGGATTATCCGGGAAAAAATGTAATTAAATTTAATGGGAATTTTGAATTGGCATACCTTCACCCGAAATATTTCAAACCGGACAACTCTATCTTTAAGACCCTTGGACTTAAAGGAAATGAGAAATATGTTCTCCTCCGGTTCGTTACTCACACATCAATGCATGATAAAGGGCATAAAGGATTTGCAGACGAAGAAAAGATTAAGATAACTGAAAAATTCTCTGACTATGCAAAGGTTTTTATCTCATCAGAGATTCCGTTGCCTGACAAATTAAAGAAGTATGAATTAAAAATGCCCTCCGAGAGCA
>JAOZUQ010000134.1 GCA_029938635.1 Candidatus Aminicenantota bacterium | reverse complement strand
GGCGGCCAATAAGATTGAAACAAGCGGAGGAAACCTGCTGGGTGTAATCTTAAACGCCAGAAAGTACTATATTCCAAGATTTTTTTATGGAAAAATATAAAAACATATGAGACCTTTAGCTGCCAGACATATTATAATTACAGCTTTTCTTGTATGCTGTATCGTTTTTTTATCTTCATGTATTGGAGGGAAAACAAACATTGCTATTCAAACTATGCGAGTGGAAACTTCCCCCTTTCCGACAACCGGAAAAACATATCCCACCCCTTTAGGGCTTTTCCCTGACTACCACATCTCTCCTGGTGATGTACTGGATATCCTTTTTCAAATCAGAACATGGCGGAAAGATGAAAGTTTCAAGCTGGAAATAGACCACACTATATCTGTCAAATTTGTGTATTCACCGGAACTGAACGAAACCCAGCGTATAAGGCCGGACGGTAACGTCAGCCTGCCCTATATCGGGAATGTCTTTGTCCTTGATAAGACACCGGCCGAATTAACAGTAGAGCTGACAGAAAAGTACAAGGAATATCTGCGTGATCCATTAATTTACATTACGGTCCCTGAGTTCAGATCCAGAATAAAAGAGCTTAAGAAAGATCTTCACACTTCGTCAAGAGGGTTAAGCCGCCTTGTCACTGTCCGGCCCGACGGCTATGCAACATTCCCACTTACTGGAGATGTTTTTGTTGCCACCAAGACATTACCTGAAGTCGAAAAGGAACTTGATTCAATTTATAGTTCCTTCTTAAAAGGTCTTCATGTAGATCTGTTTTTGGAGAAGCACAGCGGATCGCTCATCTATATTCTTGGACAGGTTAACAAAGCGTCGTCATACAATATCCGAAAACCTATAACAATATTGGAAGCTATTGCGATGGCAGGTAGTTTCACTACCGATGCAAGCACTGAAAATATTATTGTCTACAGAAAGCTTGGGAGTGAGATGTCCACCGTCAAAGTTAATCTGTCAGAAATATTGTCTCCTACAGACAGTGGGACGTATTTTTATTTAAAACCAGATGATATCGTGTACATACCAAGAAAAGGTTACCTGGATTTTGCAGATGTTCTTGAATCAATAGCTCGTATAGTGATGTTCCGAGGATGGAGCATATCACTTGATAAACTGTCATTTTAGCATCAAGACAAAGAGTATGGGAAAATTGTTATGATAAAATCAGAAGATCATATAAGAGAAATAGCGATCATATTTTTCGCTAATTTTAAATTTATCGTCGCTGTTACTCTTGTCTGTACTTTAATCGCCACTGCAATCGCCTTTCTCGCACCGCCAAAATATCAAGTCATTACCTCCATTTTCATCACTGGCAACAGGCTTGAAAAAAGTCCTGAAACATTGGAAGAAACAGAACTGAAGGTAATTGAATTAACCAGGGAAGACCTTTTGTCGGAAATGGAGATGTTACGCTCCTATGATGTTATTGAAAATACAATTAAAAAGATTATTCAAAAAACGCCGGATTTTTTTAAAACTGATGAAAGCACTTTTAACATCACAAAAATAACAAGGGAGATCCAATCAAATCTGGTCACTGAAATTCTGCCCAAGACAAATATCATCCAGATGAAACTTAAGATCGGTGCTCCACAGGATGGCATGACTATCATCGAAGGGATATCGGATGAATTTATTCAATTTAAATCAACAATATTTAACCCAATACAAGCGGAGTCCTTTTTTGCGCAGCAAACCCAGGAATACAGCAAAGCTTTGATAGATAAAGAAGACGAGTTGATAAAGATTGTGAAATTGTATGAGTCCGCTGATCCTATCCAGGAGATCGAAAGTAATTTGTTAACTATCAACAGTATCCAAAATCAATTAACGTTAAAAAGGAGTGAAGCAATTGAAACCCGGCAGTTCATTGATTATTTAGAGGAACTGCTTGTATCAGAAAAACAGCATCACTTTTCATTCATAGAAGAGCTTTCTATTACAAGTTTTAGCGAAAAGCTCCAACTGCTTGTTGTTGAAAAGGGCAACCTGCTGCGAACATTCAGTTCTGGGAGCGTCAAGGTGAAAAGGATTGAGGAACATATTCAAAACACTTTCGAACAGCTAAAAAATGAAGTAACTGTTTATTTATCTGACAAAAAAAGCCAATTTAAAACACTTGAGCAGGTCGTTGCAGTATTTGAAAATAAAATTGACATGCTTTCAAAACGAAACGTCACTCTTCATACACAACACATTTTAATGAATAGAATTGACCATGAAACCTCAATTCTAAGACATTCTCACAATATCTTTTCAAGGCGTTGGGAAGAGTCAAAAATTAATAAGAAATGGAAAATGGGCAATCTTTTTTCTGTACGAGTGTTAAGAAAGCCTTTTTGTTCTGGCATTCCTGTCTTTCCGATAAAGAAAAATATGATTTTGATCGGTATAATAGCTGGTTTCATGATCGGGTGCAGCATAAGCTTTCTGCTGGAATTCTTTGATCACACCTTTAAGAAGCCAGAAGATGTAGAAAAATATGCTGGCTTGCCAACCATTTTTTCAATTCCAAAATG
>JAOZUQ010000079.1 GCA_029938635.1 Candidatus Aminicenantota bacterium | reverse complement strand
GACGGGAAAGTTTATATTTCAATAACTCTTTAATTTTTCTTTGATGAAATCTTTTGGTATTATTCCGGTACGACCTCCATTAAAATAATCTCTAAATCTTCCTGGATTTCGAATATTTATTTGAAAACTGAACTGCCCGGGATAACCACATAAGTCTCTCTTCGTAAGATAAATTCCTGAATTCCGTATGCCCGTCAAAATCACTTTTTGACAGATTGTTTAATTGAATATCAAATTGATCTGCAATTTTTGTATTACTTTTTTTATCTTTTAATTTTTCAGCCATTTGAATTCCTTTGTTTTAGAATCAGTTCCAATTCTTTGATGTCCAACAAATCCTTGCCTCTGGGGGGAGCGATATCTTTTTTCATTTCTATAAGCTTCTTAATTGATAAAATATTGATCTCTGTACTACCAATGCTGATCTTTTCAATATCCGGGCTTAATTGATTGTAAGATTTATTGTCTTCCAGAAATATATCAATCTGCCGAAAAGGTTTGTCAGGATCAATAAATGTAAAAACAAGAGCTCCCTTTTCCTCGATCATTTTCTTTCTTTTTTCAGGATCTAAAATTGACTCAGGCGGGATTGGAACCCTCGGCTTTAAATTCATTTTTTTTAGAACATAAAGGAACTTTTCCAGATTTGCTTTATCCAGATCCAGTGAGATATCTATATCCACAGTCATCCTCTCAACTCCGTGTAGAACAGCAGCGACTCCACCGCAAACTATGAATTTAATATCATGGGTTTTTAGTTCTACCAGTATCTCTTCTAAATGATTATCCACTTATTTCACAGGTCCCCTTGGTGCTGCTAATATATCAAATTAGTAAAAAGTAATCAACGGTTAAACATAAACAATTATTAATACTAAAAACACTGATAAATGGAGAATTTCGCAGGAAAGTTATTTACACTGATAACTCTTTTAATTTTTCTTTGATGAAATCTTTTGGTATTATTCCGGTACGATCTCCATCAAATTCATAAACCCTGCAGCTATAACTAAATGTATCCGGTTTTTTTCCTGTATAAATATCAATACCCTTCATTAATATAGTCGGAGAGCCCTGAAAGTTAAAGCTTTCGACAGCATTCTCATTTGGAATTTTAGATATTTTTATCATATTTTCCGGAATTATTCCCTCCTCCACTAATTCCTTAAGATTGTTTAAAGAAATAGCGGAGTTGGGGCATCCGTCAAAATACTGGAACTCGAGAACTATTGATAAATCGTTTATTTTTCTTCTCCTATTATTATTTTGACAATGAGATTGAATAATCTTGCTAATAATATAAAAAAGAGAATGTATAGGTTTGATTCTTCAATAAATACCTGCCCATTTCTATTTTTTCAGGAACAGCGAGAACTTATCGCTACCATTGTGGTTTTATATAATTTGTTTTGTTAAAATTATCATACTAAATCTTTAGGGAGCAGAAATATGAAAAAACTAATAATTTTGCTATTACTAATAATTTTACTTTTCACCTCTTTTGGAGAGCTGCTCTATTCAAGGTCCGGCTCAGCACGATTCAGAAATGTAAAAAAATGGAAAGATACGATTCACTACAAACTTGATCTGAAAGAGATGTTCCCGGATGTAGTAAAAAACCCCGACAGGGAAAGTATCGCGGCCGAGGCCTTCGGAATTGCACTCCCTTCCTCCGGTTCCACCATTCAGGGATCTTACACGGATGAGAAAGGAGGAGTTTTCACCTGGAAACTGACCCCCTACAATTAGATCAAATTAAAACCGCTTCCACATCCTATGCATTTCAGAACTTAAGGGCAAGTTTGTCTGCAGCCTTCACTAGCTCTTCCCGGAGGATCATGGAGATTTTTTCAGGGAGGTAGCGGGCCTTCTTCCTTTTCATCCTCTACCTCTCGATCTCTCCCGTATAAACCACTTCGAAATACTTCCCTTTAATATTCTTAAGCTGATTGAGATCATCATCATCCCATTTTTCATCAGGAGATCCCGATATGAACCAGTCTCCGCCATTATCTGCAACGATCATCCCGTATTTCTTTAATGCATTCAGGATTACCTGGTTCTGTTCCGAAAATCCGGATATATCAAAATTCTTTTTCAATCTTAATCTCAATCCCATCGGAGGAAGAGCAGGATCAGAACTATTTGATGCATAGTGTCTTGCAGGATAAATAAATCCTCTTTGTGTTCTACTGACCGTGAACCGGAGTGCATGATTAATTTCACCTTCCGAAACTTCATCATACCTCACCAGACCCGGAAACACCGGGAGACCTGCTGCATCTGCGGATGTCCAGTATTTCGGCCTTAACTCATTAGAGGTCAGATCCCACTTCGCCCCGCTATCTGCTTCCCATCCGTCCGCCACCCGAAAGGCCCTGTATAATTCATATAGCATTTTATTGTCAGTATCTATTACGATAACATGCCTGTCCCCTGTGCCGTTATCTCCACCTTCTACAGGGACATCATCAGGTACAGGATAAGGGCCGGGATCACTCTCATCGCCGTAAGCGGTGAAATATATATTCACAAATTGTGTTGAGCCGGGGACAAAAACATATGGGATCCCGTTCGGGGCACCATTCCAGACAGTCCCGAAATCGGGGTGAATATTTTTCTCCGCCCCGATGGAAGCAATAAATTTTTCCGAGTCGGCATGAACCTGTGAATCTGTTATATCTGTGTTCCACGGGTTATCCGAAGGAAAGATCCGGATCTCTTCTGATCCCTCTATAGAGTTATCCTCACTCTCATTTATCAGTTTACAGGAAAGAAACGGGATAATAATTACCAGAATAATAATAGTTTTCAGGATTTTCAATATGACCTCCTAATCTATATATACAATATACTTTATCAGCCTCTTGCCTCTCACCAGTTCCATATCACTTTTTATTTTTACCTTTTCACCTGGTCCTTGAATTCGGGTTTCACCGGAGCAGGCCGGATGCTTTTTCTCTGATGGTCTCTTCGATCTTGCCCTTAAAAAAACTTGCAGCAAATGGAAGATCACCATTTATGCGAACCTCATCACTCAGGATGTCCAGAGTCCCGGATATTGAAGATCCCATGATCGAGAACCTGAACCGGCAAAAGTCTCCACTCCAATCTTCATCAAGATCTTTAATACTATCCCCGTATTCCCTCTTCATCTGGCTCAGTAATCCCTTTATTCTCTGTGTTGCTTCTTCCCGTGACAACTTATGGGGAACACTTACATACAATGTGGTCATCTATAGATCTCCTTCATAAATTTTTCATTGGATATTGCTCCGGCTGCTTTCGAAATATTAGCCATTTCTATATATCTTTGAGACAACTCAGTTATAGGTGTATCAATATTATACTTCCAGAATCGCCATGAAGAGGTCGCAAGTGCTGCATATTCAACAAATAATTGCAGGATTTCTCTCTCAGCGTTCTCGAGCATTCTGATCATTTGATATCCTTTCACCAGGGCTCGTACTTTCGGCAAGATTATTTCCGATCCCTCTATACACATCCCCACAACTGCCATCCCCAGGTCAAAAACTTTGTAATAAACACAGGCTTCCTCAAAATCTATAATGGCTTTGAATTTATCTCCTTGAAAAAGCACATTATCGATGAACACATCCCCATGGATCAAACCACGAGGTAATCCGGATGGAATTGTTTTTTTTAGAAAATTATATTTTTCTTCCACCAACTTCTCATACTCGAAATTGATACCTTTATTCATTACACGTGGAAATGTTTCTAAACCATACTCATGATGATCAGGTAAATAATCAGGGCCCGGTATCTCATTAAGCCCGGCAATTGCGGATCCCACCTGACTTAACATATCATCATCTAATTTGTATGCCACCTGTCCTGCAATATATGGCTTAAGCAGGACCGGCTTTCCCTGATAGCTTGTTATTTCATCTCCATTCACCAATTTTTGAATATGGTTGGTCGGGAATTTATATTTGTCTAATAAATGCAGCAGTCTACACAATTTTTCTGTACGAATATGTCCGATCTCAAAAATTGTAAGAATGAATTGATTTTGTTCTGATCTCACCAGATAGTTTGTATTCCCCGATCCGACTTCAATAAATTTGTAATCTGAAAGTTTCAGACCATACTTCATCAGGATTTTCCGAATATCAATTTCATGCAGCTTTAAGTATAGTGTCATTTAACTTTTGAATTGTCTCCTTCCGGGCTATCGCTTTCATTATACTAGTTAGAGGGGAAGTAATCTACAATTTTGTATGTTATGTATACAGCGATCTATATTCAACCGGATTGTCTGTCCTGCCCTTTCCAAAATGCCCACACTTGAGAATGACCCAACTACTTTATATAACTTTTCAACAAGATCCTATATAGGTTAGAATGATCATTGATGAACAAAATGAAATTTGACAGGAATTTTTATCTGAATGATACATTTGAGGTTGCTATTGGCCTCCTCGGAGCAACACTTCACACAAATATAGATGGTGAATTGGCCAGCGGGAAAATCGTAGAACTTGAGATCTACCTGGGTAAAGTAGATAAGGCCTCCCATGCTTATGGCGGGAAGAGGACAACAAGGAACAAAGTGATGTATCACATGGGAGGAATTGGATATATATATCTTATTTACGGCCTCCATTCCCTATTCAATGTCGTAACCGGCATGGATAATGATGCACATGCAATACTGATCCGCGCACTGGAGCCGGTAAGTGGAATCGAAATAATGGAAAAGAGAAGAAATTCAAATGATTTTTTAAACTTAACCTCCGGCCCCGGGAAATTATGTTCAGCTTTAAAGATAACAAGAGATCAGAATGGTGTTGGCCTTACAGGAAATACAATATGGATCGAACCTCCTAAAGAAAAGATCCCTGACAACAAAATTATCAAAGCCAAACGGATCGGCATCGATTATGCAGAAGAATATAAGAATAAATTGTGGAGATTCTATATAAAAGATAATCCTCATGTCAGTAAAAAAATTACCCCTTCACGGTAAGTCACAGCATTCAGCCTATGCGGAATTTGGGATATGGGGGGAAAGGAGATAGCAAAGTTCTTCCTCGACACTATAAGATAAAGTCCGCTTCTCCTCCGCCCTATTATCTGATTGTGATATAATTTTTAACCTTATGAACAATAACACTTTATCCTCAAGAGGTGAAAAACTGGCGGGTAGTCCTGCCAGAGTAGATATGGAGCTGTTCTTCGAAGCAGCTCAAAATCTTTATTGTCCGGAAACCAATCCGGATGGTGCATTCCTTTTAAATGTGGCGGAGAATCATCTGATGTCCGGCACAATCAGGAAGGAATTGACAGATATTTCCTCAAGTAATTCGATCCCCGATTGGGTATTAAACTATACAGACCCTGCAGGCCATCCTGAAGTGAGGGACACACTAGCCCTCTTTATGAAAAAGTATCTTTGTAAATGTCCCGTAGATCCCGGCACTATTGGATTCTCCGCCGGGGCCGCTGCCATTATTGAGCTCAGTTCCTTCATCCTTGCAGACAAAGAAGATGTAGTTGTTATCCCAGCCCCCTCGTATCCGGTATACACCGGTGACATAGGAATAAAAAGCGGGCTGGAACGGTATGACCTGCAAACCCACTTCAATATAGAGGAGACCGGCTCTGCAGCACCCGTTACCATCCAGGTATTGGAAGAGACTAAAAAAGAACTCGGGGCAAAAGGGAAGAATTTCAAAATATTGCTGATCACTTCACCCGATAATCCGACCGGGTGTATGTATGGGAAAGCACAGCTCAGAGATCTGGCAAAGTGGTGTATAAAGAACGGGGTGCATATGGTCGTTAATGAGATATATGCATTTTCGCAGATAGACACTTCAGACACTTTTATTTCGGCTGATTACAAAGAGGATTATAATTATTCCTCCTTTGCTAACGTCATGAACGATCTCGGAAGTGAATATCTCCATCTCTGGTACGGGTTGTCCAAAGATTTTGCAATGTCCGGATTACGATTCGGAATAATCCACTCTCTCAATCAGGATTTAATGAATGCATTCCGGAACGGGAACATCCCCCACATGGTATCCAACCATACACAATGGATGATCGGTGAATTGTTCAAGCGGGACAACTTCCTGGAAAAGTATATTCAGGAGAACAAAAAACAGGTAACAAGCAGTTATAAAGAGGTGGTGAAAACATTGAGAAGGATCGGTCTCCCTTATGTCCCCGCCAGAGGGAGTTTGTTTATATGGGCGGATCTTTCCAGATATTTAGGTCAGGATACAGATCAGGGACAGGAGGATCTCTGGATCGAAATATATAAAAAAACTGGTGTCCTGCTGACTCCCGGTGCAGGCTTCGGCCATCAGAAAAAAGGGCTGTTCAGAATTGTCCATTCTGCTCTACCCACATCCCATTTAAAAGTTGCAATGGAAAAACTGGAAAAACACCTCCTCACAATTTGATCAGGTGCTGAATAAAGACTTAATGCATTCACCGATTATTTTTTAAATTAATTGAGATATAATTTAAAATCTTTTATTTTATTAGATCATGGAGGATAAATGAAAAAAATCTTATTGACAGTCTCAATACTTGTATTAGTCATCAGTTTTACTTTCGGTCAGAGCATCAGTGTCACCAGCCCCAAAGCAGGTGAATACACTCAGAATGAAAATATCCGGATAGCCTGGAAAACCACAGGGATCATCGGTGTAGTAAATATCAAATTGTGCAGAATCGATAATTCTATAATTATTTTCCTGAAGAAAAATTTTCCAATAACCGGCCCCGCATTCAATTATCCTTTATCAGGTATCAATCCCGGAAATTATTATGTCAGGATCGAACATGCAGCACTGACGGCAAGATCCCCTGAATTCAGAGTCATACGCCCGGCAAACGATCCATCTCAGACTCCCGAGCTTTCTCTGGCTCCAGATAACAAACCTGTGATCAAAAAGAAAGTAACTAAATTTTATAAGAAGCCAACAACCTTCTACAAAAAGGCAAAACCAATAACAGTGAAAAAATCTACCCATGCAACTAACCTGCAGATAAAGGTGGTTGATCTGGCCTGTTCTCTCAAATTACCTACTCTTCTTCCTGGCAACAACAAAGTTAAGCTGAGGGCAGGTGTTTTTGTGTTGGAATCAGGCGGCAAAAAGCTGACAGGAAAACTTGTTACATTTTTGTTTACAATGAAGAATGAGAGGAATAGCGTTATAAGATCTAAATCCGTAACTTTAAGAATCCAGAAATTCCCGACACCAACAATAGGGGAAGTCCATATCCCGATCGAGGATGTGATAGCAAAACATCCGATCCATGTAAAAGTAGTGTTGGACCCGGGTGATAAGTTCATGGACAAGGACAGGTCGAACAACACAAAAAGCAAAACCTTCTGGCTGAAATAACGATTTAGCTTAACAGAATTTAAAAATCAAAATCGGAAAGGATCCCCGGACTCGGGAGAATTGTTCCATTCACTACTCTTCCGGCCAGATGAAAAGGTGGTGAAAAATCCTATAGGGGCGAAAAGCATTTTGCCCGAATTCTGTATGGAAATGGCAGTACTTCTGAAAAGTGCCAGTGCCTGTCTGCAATCAGGAACGTTTTTACCCTACATTTTATTGACATTTCACTTTTTGTAGGGTAACATCATTTCATGGAAGATCTTAAGAACATTTTGAATGAGAGCGAGGAATATTATGTGGAACAGAGAAATTTCCTCATGGCGCAGATATCTCTCCTGCCCAAAGGAACCATCAAAAAGAAACAACTAAAAGGAAATGAGTATTATTATCTTCAATACAGGAAAGGAGAAAAAATAATTCAGGATTACATCGGGAAAACCATTCCGAAACAATTGAAGACTGACCTGGGGCACAGAAAGAAATTGGAAGATGAATTAAAAGACGTGAACAGGGCACTTAAACTTCTAAGATCAAAAAATACAGATGGAATGAGCTTCAGCAAAATTGTGGAAAAGATCTTTAGAAAAATGACAGAATTGGGATTATGGGATTCCGGAGTAGAGATAATCGGCGCATGGTGTTTTAATATCTACCAGAAATACCTGCCAATTAAAAATTATCCCCTTCGAACACAGGATCTCGATATACTTGTCCCCTATTCCTATAAAGGCAAAAATTTTGATTTTACTTCTTATCTTAAAGAATTGGGATTTGAAGAGAGATTTAACCCGGATAGTTCAACCTATTATTCCGCAGGTTCTCTGAAGATCGAGTTTCTTTCTCCGGGAAAAGGTAAGAAGAAAATATCTCCAACCATCAAAGAGTTGAATTTAAATCCTCAGTACCTGTACTTTGTGGAGATGCTTCTTGAAAATTCAATTGAAATAAAAATATCTCCTGGTATAAAAGCAAATCTCCCGGCACCATCTTCCTTTCTTCTTCATAAGTTGCTGATCGCTTCACTTTCCTCCAGAAAAGAGAAAAAAGAAAAAGATATTAAACAGGCAATTCACATCGGGAACTATGTGATAAAGGATAAAGAAGAGAGGGGAAAACTGATCGCATCATGGGGTGCAATTTCCAAATCCTGGAAAAACAAAATTATAAGATCTCTCTCCAATTCTGAGGATATTATCCCCTCAGAGAGAAATACGATCCTGGAACTGAAAAAATATTTAAATTGAGTTACCCTACATTTCGACATTAATTACACGTTTGTAGGGTAAGTGAGTATAGGGGCAGGGTGAATTCACCTTGCACCCCAGGGCACTTTCTCTTCGCTAAGGCGAATTCACCTTACCGATGTAGCTCAGTTGGTAGAGCTTCTAATCAACAGCCCACCTTTTGATTACCAATTGAAATAGACTCTATATGAAATAAATGATAAAATTATTTCATGCCGATGTAGCTCAGTTGGTAGAGCATCGGGTCTGCTTTTCCGAATAAAAAATATACGAAATTGGCAGTATTGCTATACATACGAGGCTTGCGACTCAGGCAGAGTGAAATGTATCTGGATACATTGAATGACACCGGGGGAGCATAACGAAGTAGATGGAGTGATAATGGCAATTGCAGTTTTTTTAGGAGGAAATGGAGGCCTAATTCGTGATCAACAGCCCACCTTTTGATTACCAATTGAAATAGACTCTATATGAAATAAATGATAAAATTATTTCATGCCGATGTAGCTCAGTTGGTAGAGCATTTGATTCGTAATCAAAAGGTCCCCAGTTCGACTCTGGGCATCGGCTTTCTATTACTACG
>JAOZUQ010000078.1:7233-9386 GCA_029938635.1 Candidatus Aminicenantota bacterium | reverse complement strand
AAATTATGGAATTAAAAAAAAATTCAGATTTGTGACAGATATATGGAGGAAAAAAGTATTCGAAAAATGGGCTGAAAGGGAAAGCAGAGCAAGGATCATGGTATATCTCAGAAATAGTGGATTTCTCAATGCAGAAGTCAATTCTGAAATAAAGACTGAAAAAGAAGAAAAATTTATTATTTTTAATGTGAAAAAAAATGAACGGTTTGTTTTGGGAAAGATCGCCTTTGAAGGAAACAGGCTGATATCTTCTAAAATCCTCCGGGATGTTATAACTGTTGATGATCTTATCTTTAACAGGATATTTCATCTGAGGATAAACTCAATCAAAGTGGATTCCGAGGTTCTTAAATGGTTTTATTATTATAAAGGTTTTCCTTTCGTGAAGATCAGAACCGTACTAGAATTTAAAAAAAGAACAGTTAACCTTAAATATCTGATAAATGAAGGCGAGAAGTTTATTGTTGATTCAGTTTTATTCAAAGGGAATGAACTTGTAAAGACTCCCATACTAAATTCAATATTAAAAACCAGGTCTTCTGATCCTTTTGTCCAGAGAAAACTAAATGAGGATCTGGAGGAGCTCCGTAGTTATTACTACAGGAAAGGATTCGAAAATATAAAAATTGATTCAGAAGTAACTCCAGGGAAAAACAAATCAATATTAATTAATATAGATGAAGGAAGCCACTATAAATTTGGTGAACTGATAATTATAGGTGCTTCCCGTGATCAGACCAGATTGTTAAAAAAACTATTCCCACTGAAAGGCGGAGAGGATTTTAACAGAATGAAGATTGAAAGTTTTAAAAATGAGATAGATAGAAGTTCAATTTTCAGTGAGATAAAAATTCATAAAATTTTAAATAACAAAACTTATAATATTCTCCTTGCAACGGAACAAAATAAGAGTAAATATCTCGGTTTTGGAATAGGATACGAAGAGAGGACAGGGATAAGGTTCACCTTTGAATATCAAAAAAAGAATTTTCTTAGAACCTATTCAACTTTTTCCGCTCTGGTTCAAGTCGGACTTAAAGAAAAAAGGGGTGAAATAAGCTATGAGACTCCATATGTATTTGGTACTAAAGTAAGTTCCTCTCTTAAAATATGGGAAGAGAATGAACTTTACAGGAGTTATAAATTCAACAGATATGGAATATCTGAGTCTCTTGTAAAGAAGCTCACGAATGATTCGTATATCCTGTCATCTTTAAGCTGGTACCGGACAAAATTACTTGACCTTAGTGTTTCAAGCGGCGGTATAGATATAGTTGATGTCCCTTATGATATTACAGCCCTGAACTTCTCCTTTGTCAGAGATAAAAGGGATGATCCCTTCCTGCCTACTAAAGGGAGTTTTTTCTCAACTGATGTAAAATTTGCAATGCCAATTTTAAGGAGTGATTTCTCTTTTCTAAGGTTCAGGTGGGGTTATCAGAAGAATACCAGGTTTTTTAAAAATGGTATTTTTTCATTTTCGATCAGAAATGGTTTTGCAACTAATGATGTGCCGATTACTGAAAGATTTTTTGGCGGTGGTTCCACTACTTTCAGAGGCACCAGGAATGATAAACTTGGATCCCTTGACAGTGAAACAGGTGAACCATATGGCGGAAATGCATTGTTGCTGTTTAATTTAGAAGCTACTTTCCCTCTGAATCTTGTACCTGTTAAAGATCTTTATTATGCTGTTTTTGCAGATTTTGGTAATATTTACAGATATGCAGATGAAATTAGTATTGGTAATATTCAGAAAGCAATAGGACTTGGTTTAAGGCTTAAATCTTCAATAGGAGTTCTTAGCTTTGATATCGCATATAATATCGAAAGAAGGGAAAGTGTAAGCCCGATCGCTTTTCATATAGGAATAGGAAATGTTTTTTAAACTAATTGTTTCTTTACTGCTTCTGGTCCAACCGGCAGAGATAGTTGTTGATAAAATTGCTGCAGTTGTTAATGAAGAGATTATTACAGTATCCGATATTGATAAATCACTGCTCCTTTATTCTCCAGTGGAAAATTCCGGTAGTTATGAAGAAGACCTTTATCTCAGGGAGTTGGATAAACTTATAAATCATAAAGTAGTTTTTCTTGAGTATAAAGATCAGTTTGAACTTAGTGAAGAGGATTTTGAGAATGTTCAGAGATCG
>JAOZUQ010000078.1:0-7223 GCA_029938635.1 Candidatus Aminicenantota bacterium | reverse complement strand
GAGATCGATAATTGTGAGATATGGGTCTATGGATGATACAAAAAGAATACTGGAAAAGTTTGATATGGATTTGAAAGACTTCAGACTATTCCTTACAGAAAAGATCCTATATGAAAAAGTGATCGAAGATAAGTTTAAGCCGGGTGTTGTTATTGAATTTTCTGATATAGAAGAATTTTATAAAAATGATTATCTCCCTTCAAGAAAAAAGCTGGGGATAGAACCGAAATCAATAATTGACATGACTCCTATTATAGAGAATTTCTTAAGGGGGAGAAAGGTTCGAAAAGAATTATCACAATGGCTTGAAGGGATCAAAGCCTCATATTCGATTAAAAATATACTTTCAGATGAAAGAAAAAGAGATGAAGAAGAAGCAAACTGATTCATTTGATATTCCTGAAAAAGATCTTTGCCCTTTCTGCGGGTCGGCAAATATTCTCCCTTTCGAAGATGATTCCGCAAGCGATAGTGATCTTCCTGTTTTCATAATCATTTTGACCGCCTTGACAGTGGTGGCACTCTATCTGGCTTTTGTTGTTGCTTCTTATATGTATTTCCCTGTAGTGGTTTTTATTGCAATTATAATCTCTACCAGGATTATCAACAGACAGGAGAAGAAACCTCAGAGGAAAATACTGCCTGCCGGCAGGGATTTTATATGTCTCAGCTGCAATAGCTACTTCAACAGAACCGATTCTGTTTAATCACTCAGGAAGAATCCTACTTACAACTTTACCGTCCTGGACAGAAAAAGTGAGTTTAACTTTTTTACTAGTTTTTTTTATTAACTGAAATGTGATTTTCTCACCCTTCAGTTTGTTTGATAGTTTTACTCCGCCAAAAACAGCCATTTTTTTGTAATCTATCATTGATCTGCTGTTTGGATCCGGATCATAGAATATTTTAACTGAATTTGTCTCAGGGATAGATTCCACATCTGTAATCCCTTCAATATTATTGATATAACTCAAGGTGTTTTTGTAAAGTGTCTTCCTGTCAATAACGGAGTCATTGCCGATAGATGTGATAAACAAAGTCACAAACAATATTAATAGGCCACCCGAGACGGCTAATATCATTTTATTTGATTTTTCAGGGTTTATCCTTCGGTTCAGCCTTTTCTTATTCTTTTTCATTTTTTGTTTTTATCAGGGAACTTCTACATTATCAAATATTTCAGTAATAATGTCATCACTTGTCATTTCTTCCGCCTCTGCTTCATAACTGAGAATGATTCTATGTCTGAGTACATCCCTCCCTATGGTCTTTATATCCTCGGGAGTAACATATCCTCTCCCCCTTATAAATGCAAATGCTTTTGAAGTGTCGGCGAGGAATATTGATGCTCTGGGGGAAGCACCAAATTGAATGAAGTTTTTCAAATTTTTTATTCCGCTCTCTTCCGGGAATCTTGTTGCAAAAATAATATTAAGAATATATTCCTTGATCCTGTCATCGATATATACCATTTTATAGGCTTTGTTAAGTTTAAGGATATCTTCTTTTGTTCCGACTTTTTCAGCTTTTGGAGAATTCCCTGAACTGAATCTGTCAATTATTGCACTCTCCTCTTCTTTTCCCGGGTAGGTTATCAATACTTTTAAAAGAAACCTGTCAATCTGCGCTTCAGGAAGTGGATATGTCCCTTCCTGCTCAATGGGGTTTTGAGTTGCCATCACCATAAATGGTGCTTCAATTTTATGTGTATTGTCACCAATAGTAACCTGGAGTTCCTGCATTGATTCCAGAAGAGCGCTTTGTACTTTGGCAGGAGCTCTGTTAATTTCATCTGCAAGCAGGAGATTTGTGAAAATCGGCCCTTTCCTGGTCAGAAATTCCGAAGTTTTCGGATTGAAAATCATAGTTCCTGTAAGATCTGCCGGGAGAAGATCCGGAGTGAACTGGATCCTGGAGAAATTCAGATCAAGTACTTCTCCAAGTGTTTTAACTGCAAGTGTTTTCGCAAGGCCGGGAACTCCCTCAAGGAGCAGGTGTCCGGATGTGATCAGAGCTATCATTATCCTTTCCAGCAAATTCTTCTGCCCTACAATGACCTTTTCCATTTCCGAGATTATCTTACCGGTAATTGCACTCTCTTCTTTTATCTTTTCATTTATGAATGTCATATCATTTTTCATTTACTCCTCCTGTTCATCCCCATTTCTGTCTGTAGTCCAGAGTTTTTATATAATGTGATTCTGCCATCTCAAAGATCCTGCTTCTTATTCTGTCGCCAATTCTATCTTTGAGTGTGGGTAGTTCGCCATCCGGGCTATCATCGGGATAATTAGTCGCAAATAGGGTTATCTTCTGTTTGTTGTAGCGGTGATTTATTAAATAATAAATATTGTCTCTTACCCACTGACTGGGTATAGAAGATCCAAGCTCATCCATTATCAATAACTCTGTTTCTGATAATTTATTGATAAGTTCATTTATAAGTGAAAAGTCCCTGAATGTGTGTGATTCACCACTCCTCATTTCCCTGACCATATCATTCCAGTCAATATAATATATATCTGACACAGAGAATTTTTTTATTATTCCTGTCGCAATTGCACACAAAAGCCTGGTCTTTCCTACTCCGGTACCTCCATGAAGTAAGAGCCCTTTCTGTACTGCAGGATAGTCATCTATGAATTTTTTAACATCCTTGATCACTTTTTTCAGGTTCCTGTCACCTTCTTCAGGATAAAAATCATCTAGCCCGGAACCGGCAAATCTGGGAGGGATATTTGAAATAAGGCAACGGTCTTTCAGAACTTCTATCTTCTGGCATTTACACCTTCTTAAAAATTCTTTTCCTTCCTTCTCAATTTTTTCCCATCCGGAATCGTCACAAATTGTACATTTTGCTTTTGTCAATTCAGCACTCCATAGACTCCTTGTTTCAGCAGCATTTTTTTTAATTTTACAAGGGCTCTTGATTCTATTCTACGAATCCCTTCCGGGCTCATTTTCATTTTTTTTGCGATTTCCCTGAGACGCATCGGATCATCTTTCTTAAACCCGAATCTGAATTTTATAACCATCGCCTCTTTCTCGGTAAGTTCTTCGATATTATCGACCACTGATTTACGGATTGAATCATCAGTGAGAATGTCGAGCGGATCATGTGCATTAATATCCTTGATTATTGTAGATAAATTAGCGGTCTGTTCGCCTGATATCTGATTGTCAAGGGATATAATTTCACTTGGGATCGACAGCATGACCTTTACTTTCTTAACCGGTATGTTCAACTCCAGGGAAAGTTCTTCCTCAGTTGGTTTACGCTTCATATCTTTTGTCATTCTGTAAAGAACTTTTTTGAAGTTCAGATAATTATTATAGAAAATATCAGGGAATGATATGATATTCTGATTTTTTGACAAATATCGTCTGATCTCACTTCTAACCCACCATATTGCATATGTGTAGAATCTATTGCCTCTCATTTCGTCAAACCTTTTCAGAGCTTCTATAAGTCCTTTGTTTCCTTCATTTATAAGGTCCAGGAAACTATCTTCTTTAAAATAGTATTTCAAAGCTTCTTTCACAACCAGTTTTTGGTTGGCAATTATGATCATTTTGAAGGCTTCCATATCACCTTTTTTTGTTTTTTTCACCAGATCTTTCTCTTCTTCCGGTGTAAGGATCTTTATTTTATTTATTTTCTGGAAGTATGAACTCAGGGAATTCAACGGCCTGTTACTATTTTTCGGAGTCATCTTTAAATAAAGTTATTCTGGGAGAAACCATTTTTACAAGTGATTTTTTTTTCTGTTCAAACAAATTTTCCTTTCCTGTAAAAAACTCTTTTTTAAGCTCTTCAAGAAATTTTGAAAATTCCTCCTCCATTTTTTCGATCTTTAATTTCATATTGTATATAATGTCGATCCCTGCAAGGTTGACTCCCATTTCACGTGAAAGATTAAGTATGAATTCAAGTTTCTTAAGGTCTTTCTCCGAATAAAGTCTCGTATTTCCTTTTGATCTGCTGGGGATCAATAATCCTTCCTTTTCATAGAGTCTTAAGGTCTGAGGATGGATGTCATATTTGGAAGATACATAAGCTATCATATATACCTTTTCTTTTACCATTCAAGCTCCTCCCTTGGGTTATACGGAGATTTCTCCTCGATCTTTTTAAGCATTTCCCTTACCTCAATGTCTTTGGTCGGGGGTGACACGATCTTTACAGATATTAAGAGGTCTCCTTTTGAACCCGTTTTAGGGCTGGGGATACCCCTGTTCTTTAATCTTAATTTCTGTCCGGAATTTGTTGATGGGGGAATCTTCAAAAGTGATTTTCCTTCGATGGTCGGTATCTCTATCTTGGCTCCGAGAGCTGCTTCACTGAAAGTTATAGGTAGTTCTATCTCAAGGTTATATCCATTTCTTTTAAAATACCTGTGTGGAGTAACAGAAATAGTTATAATAAGATCCCCGTACTTTCCGCCCCCGGTTCCGGCATTTCCCTTGCCTCCTATCCTGATCCTTGAATTGTTCTCGACTCCGGCAGGAATTTTCACTTTAAGTTTAGAATTCTGTCCTGTCCTCCCTTCGCCGTTGCAGGTGCTACATTTCTCACCCGGAGTATAACCGGTTCCGTTGCAACTTGTGCAGGGAGATTCAAATCTCATGAATCCTGTCTGCCTCTCCACTTTACCTGTTCCTGAACAGGTATTGCATTTTGCTTTTTTTGAATTCTTGTTAATTTTTTTTCCGTTGCAGTCATTGCAAACTTCTTTTCTGAAGATCTGGATGGGGGCCTCGATCCCTTTTGCAGAATCGATAAAACTTATATTCATTGAATAATGTAGGTCTTCACCTCTCTGCGGTCTTTCAGCTCGCGGGTGAGTTCTCTGGGACCCCCCACCGAAGTTGCCGAAAATTGTTTCGAAAATATCACCGAAGGAGCTTGATCCTGTTGTATTGAAATCAAAACCTGAAAAATCAGAGCCTCTGGATCGTGAATTGAAATTAGGACCGGTAGAGCCGAAAGTGTCATATTGCTTTTTCTTTTTTGGATCCTTTAATACTTCGTAAGCTTCTGTGATCTCTTTAAATTTTTTCTCTGATGCTTTGTCTCCGGGATTCAGGTCAGGGTGGTATTTTCGTGCAAGTTTCCTGTAAGACTTCTTGATTTCGGCAAGAGTTGAGGTCCTGGAGACATTAAGGATTTTATAGTAATCACTCATATAAAAATTTTACTTTAGATATAGACAAAAATCAAGAATAACAGAAATATGAATATGTTATGTGGATTTATAAGCTAAGGAAAATTTTATTTGCTGTAACTGAATTTTCCCCGGTGATTTCTTGACAAATAGGAGCATAATATTTATCATTTGTCTTCGGAGGAAAAATGGCAAGAAGAATCTTAGTACCCTTAGATGGATCAGATTATTCGAAGGTAGCGACAAAAGTAGCAATTGATATGGTAAAAAAAAGTAATGGAATTATTGTTGGGCTTGGAGTTGTAGATACAGAAGAGATCAATGAATCTGCAATAGGTGCAGGTATCGGTGCAAGTTATTATGCAGAACATATGAAAACATATAAGAAGAACAAGGCTATCGGCAAGATCAAAAACTTTCTTGATGAATTTGAAGATGAATGTAAAGATGCAAAAGTTGATTTTGAAAGATATTCTAAATCAGGTGATCCTGTTGAAGAGATAATTAATATGGGTAAAACTTCAGACCTGATCATTGCAGGACTTAGAACATTCTTCCATTTTGAAACTACTCCGGAACCTGGAGATACACTGAAAGAATTACTTGAGTCCGGTGTGTGTCCTGTCATTGCAGTTCCAAAAAAAGAAATAAAGAACAATAAAAAAGTATTAATTGCATATGATAACACCGTTAGTTCTGCCAAAGCGATGAAAATGTTCCTGAGATTTTATAAGACCAATCCCTATGCAAAAAAGATTTATTTACTAAATGTTAATGAAGACCTTAATCAAGCAAATAAAATACTGGACAATGCTAAGAAATATTTCAAATCTCACAAGATCAAAGTTGAATTGGAAAAAAGAGCAGGGAAACCGGGGAAAGAGATATTAAAGTTTGCTAAAGAGAAAAAAGTGAACATGATCGTTATGGGTGCTTATGGTGAGAGCGGAATCTCAAAGCTTTTCTTCGGGCATGCTTCGAGAGGTGTCATAGATAATGGTTCGATCCCGGTCTTCGTCTATCACTAAGGATTATTTTCATTCCTGTAAGTTAAGGCCTGAATCAGGTTCAGTATTGTCATAGCAGATTCAATGACCTCAATTTCCCGGCCGTCCTGAAGAATTATTTTTGTTGGTTCTGTAGATTCAACTTTATTTATTATATTTGTATTGATTAGTATCTCGGTGTTATTTGTCAAAGTGAGTTTAATCATTTTTAATAAAGAAAACTTCAGAAACTTTTTTATAATCAACAAATTCTCCGATCTTCAGGAGTGCATCAAATGCAGCCCCCTGCTCGGATTGTCTTTTACTTTTCCCCTTTCCTTCTCCCATTTTCTTTTTATCAACGTATACTGCAGTAACGAACAATGTGTTGGGAGGTTTTCCTGTTTCATCTATCAGAACATATTCAGGAAGTGAACCGGTGTCCTTCTGAATTATTTCCTGCAATTCTGACTTATAATCATTGATCTTGATATTTGTTTCAACATATTGTTCCAGAAAAAACTCAAAGAATCTTATCAGAACAGCAGATGTGGTCTTGAAATTCGAATCAAGATAAACAGCCCCTGCAACAGCTTCAAACAGAGAGGCAATTATCCTTGTATTTTCTCTTCCTCCATTCCTCTCTTCACCTTTTCCCAGAAAAATGTAGGAACTCATGTCAATTGATATTGCAAGGTTATACAGGAATTTGCTCGAAACAAGATGTGCCTTAAGTTTCGATAGCTCTCCCTCCTGGAGCTTTTTGAATTTATTAAAAAGATAGTCTGTAATAATTAAATTGATTACAGAATCTCCCAGAAACTCCAGCCTTTCATTATCAGAAACTCTGTTCTTCCGTTTCCCTTCATTAAATGAAGTATGAGTAAGCGCTTCGGTGAGGAGTTGTTTATTCCGGAATGTATATTTGAGCTTTTCTTCTAATTCTTTGTACACTATTTTACCTTGAGAATTATGAAAGTGAGATCATCTTTGTTGTTCTTATCCTGGGCAAATTCTATGCTTAGTTCAAGTAATTTCTGCTTGATCTCACCTGGAGATGAATCAGCATTTC
>JAOZUQ010000133.1 GCA_029938635.1 Candidatus Aminicenantota bacterium | reverse complement strand
TATCAGGATTACCTCCCTGCGTAGAAGAAAAAGCAATCCATTTACCATCGGGTGAGAACCTGGGATAAAGCTCTTCACCATCCATAGCTGTCAGTCTGTAAGCAGTACCACCCTTCGAAGAGACGATCCAGAGATCGCTGTCATAACTGAAAGCAACTTTGGAACCATCAGGGCTAAGTCCGGGTGTTCTCAGGAAATAGATATCACCAGATGCATTCAATGAAAAAAAAACTGAAAATACAATTATTAGTAATATTGAAAATTTATTGATCTTATTCATAGATCCTCCTCTGACTAATTATATTCCTACGAATTTAATAAGAAAAGGATTTCTATGTTACAAACCAATATTAAGTTCTCTTCTCTCAATCAGGCATAGTCGCTTTAAACTGTAATTCCCATAGATCGGAATAAATAAAAAAATTTAATGCTTTTTGTTATTATTGCACTATTATAATAATATCAATAAGGTTATAAAAGTGAAGATTTTCAAGAGGTCTTCACACCCCCCGATCGAACAGCCCCTGCCTTAACAGGCGGGGGTTTTTTTAATATTTCAACTCTTTCATGTCTGGATATTTATAAAACTTCAACTCATCACCTTTCCCTGTCACAAAACCGCTTCCTATATGACGGAAATTTGTTCTGAAAGATAGGTTTTGTTTTTTAAAATTCTTCAATAAAACCATCTCTTGTCTATTCATCCTGAAAATGCTATCCAGCAGTATATCTCCATCATCAGTGAATTTAATAAAAATTGTATCTCCGGTAAAAATATTGACTAGAAATCCTCTCTTTATTGATTTATTGTAAAATCTCTTCAGATCATGATTATTAAGGTCAATACTGATGAATTCAATAGGTTCCTTTTTAACTTCCGGATCATAATTTCTCCTTTTATGAATTTTTGCATATAAGTATTTCATTGATTTCATGTTCAGATCTGACGTTTCCAGGTAATGAGAGAACCACAATCGTTCTTTTATGGCTACCCTTTTCAACTCTTCATACACGGTGCCGGAAAATCTCCCGAAAATAAGGTCATCCCTCCCGAATGTGATAAGTTCATTGTTAATAAACATAGGCCTGTTAGTACTCCTGAGCATATTTTTTATATTTCCGGATCCATCTATCGTATAAACAGTTACCCCTTCTCTGATAATATAATAACCTATCCAAACCCTGCTATTATCCACTTCTGTAACTCCCAATAAATTGAATGAATCAAAAGGGAATTTGGACCTTTTGATCTCTCCACTCTTTATATTGAGAAATACGATCCGGTTCTCTTTGGATTTATTCCAGGAATACTTTCGTCCTTTATGTTCCAGGAAAACTATCGTATCCCGGAATCCATATAGCTTTCGCCCCAGGTTCAAACTTTCGGCAGGAGTATGAATTATCTCTGATTTTGAAAATGTTTTATCAAATTTTATAATATTTCCCGCCGGATTATCTTCCCAATGCCATAGCGACAGATATACAAAACCTTCTCTCTCATAAAGATTCCGCCCGTGAGGATAGAATTCAGGCAACTCTCTCTCTTCAGCTCCTGAAACCACACTCGTCCCTGAATAAGTATGCTTAATAACAACACCATCCCTTGTCATATAGTGAGTATCATAATTTATGTCGACACTTGAATTAAGGATAAAGTAAGAAATTATCATTCCGATCAGGATCAATGGTATCAGGAGAGTGGAAAACCTCTTTAAATATCTTTTTGAAGATCTGATATCAAATTTTTTGAATCCGTAGAATAACGAAACTATAAAAGGAATTGATATCAGAAATGCAAATGAAATAATACTGAATGGACTGAATGGAAAAGTATCAAACCCAACGAAGGCCCTTAACTTAAAACTTTCGGATTCTCCGAAGTATTTTATTATCACCAGCCATGCAACGAAATTAGTGGCCACCAGAAAGAAAATGAACATCAGCCCGGTGAAGATCGAATTTCCTACAAAGTTTCCCCTCAGTACTGATAATGAGGTTGAGATAAAGAACAAAGAAAAATAGAGGGAAATAAATGAAACCGGCGAAATAAGGAAGGGATCAGATTTGCTGATAATGAGTAAGACCAGATAGATCAGATACAATAGAGCCAATGCTATTATGCGGGGAACAATTTTGTACAGAAGTAGTTTTGTTCTTGAGAATGGCAATGTCAGCAAGTATTCAAATCCATTATTCCTGATCTCCTTTGAGAACAACGATATCCCCAGAAAAAAAGAGAAAAAGAAAATAAATAATTGATAAAACATCAGAAAATATTCTGAAAAAACAAAAATATGTTTAGTAAATATTGATGCAATAAGATAGATGGGGTAGATTAGAAAAAACACTGATATTATTAGAATTATGGTTTGTTTCAATACTTCTTTAGATTCTTTTATTAACATATCTTCCTCCCAGAAAAGCTTTGATAATATCATTTAATCCAATATCTTCGACATACAGGTTCTTATCCTTGACCATCTCCTTTTCAAAAGGAAATATGAAATATTCACTTCCGAATGGCGTATTTCTTGAGAAAAAGACCGGAAGGTCAACAGGTTCAGGCATATCCGATGAGATCTTTTTAACTTTGCTTAATAATGTCTCCCTCTCTTCATC
>JAOZUQ010000033.1 GCA_029938635.1 Candidatus Aminicenantota bacterium | reverse complement strand
TCCGGAATGAATGTATCCTTTTTGGAAATATACCTGATAAATGAATATGAATTTAAATTAAGATAATCTATAAAATTTACAATCTCCGCCCCTTTTAACTCTACACTTTGAGCAAGGTTAATTGCTGATCTTTTCAGCTTGAATTCCTTTACGGCAATCAATATATTCCTTGCAAGCTTCCTGACATTATCCGGATCGCCGGAATTCCCGACGCCGATCATCATGAGAGTATTATTTCCAGGTAAACCAGTACTGCATATTAATTTTTCACCTTCACTGCCCTTGAAATTCTTCCCCTTCAGTTCCAATTTTGCTCCCGGATATTTTTTTCTTATATCAATCAATGATCTTTTTCCTGTAATCGGGAAGATTATCATTACTTTCTCTGAATATTTTTTTTCAAGTTCTAATAATATTTTCATAACCTGATATTATTTAAAATCATCAATATTGTCAAAATATTTAAAGATTCTTATCTGTAATTAATTATTTAATTTTTAAACGTAACTTTTATTGACTAAAAGAGCCTTGTATGATAATTTTTTTTCTTTCTGGCTTCATAATTAAATAATGACAAGGAGTTTGAAATGATAAAAAAAATGGCAACTATTGATGGGAATACAGCTGCAACTCATGTAGCATATGCATTTAGTGAGGTCGCGGCAATATATCCGATAACGCCTTCATCAGGTATGGGAGAAATGGCTGATGAATGGGCTGCTTTCGGAAGGAAAAATATTTTCGGACAAAAGCTTGATGTTGTTGAAATGCAGTCTGAGGGTGGAGCTGCCGGTTCTGTTCATGGTGTATTATCTGCCGGGGCTATGACAACCACCTTCACAGCATCTCAGGGATTGCTTCTGATGATCCCTAACATGCACAAAATAGCCGGTGAAATGCTCCCAACCGTATTTCACGTGTCTGCAAGGTCCCTTGCCTCTCAATCATTGTCGATCTTTGGAGATCACTCCGATGTTATGTCTGTTAGAAATACAGGTTTTGCCATGATCGCTGCATCAAACATTCAGGAAACTATGGATCTTGCAGTAGTATCACATTTATCAACTCTTAAGTCCTCCATACCATTTGTAAGTTTCTTCGATGGATTCAGGACTTCTCATGAAATACAGAAAGTGGAAATGATAGATTATGACACTATTTCATCTATGGTTGACATGAAATACATTGAAAATTTCAGAAAAAGAGCACTCTCACCTGATCGTCCGGTACTAAAAGTCGGAGCTCAGAATCCTGATGTTTACTTCCAGGGAAGAGAAACTGTTAATTCTTACTATGATAAGACCCCTGCTATTGTTGAAGAATATATGGATGAGATCTACAAGAAAACCGGCAGGAAGTATAATTTGTTCGATTATGTCGGTGCAGAAGATGCGGAAAACATAATTATTGCTATGGGTTCATCCTGCGATACGATCGAAGAAACCATAAAACACCTTAACACAAAAGGGGAAAAATTAGGATTGATCAAAGTAAGGCTTTACAGGCCTTTTGCAGTTGAATCATTTTTAACAGCTCTCCCGGATACAGTAAAGAGAATTGCCGTTCTTGACAGAACAAAAGAACCCGGATCAATCGGTGAGCCTCTTTATCTTGATATCGCCACAGCCTTAAGAGGCAAAGATATCGACATAATTGGCGGAAGATATGGCCTGAGTTCAAAAGAATTCACACCATCTATGGTAAGAGATGTATTTGAACATTTAAAAAATAACGGCTTTCACGGCTTTACCGTTGGAATTGATGATGATGTTACAAATAAATCAATAAAAACAGGAGAAGTTATTACAACTGAACCGGATGATATTAAAAGGTGCATTTTCTGGGGCCTGGGATCTGACGGTACGGTTGGTGCAAATAAAAATTCGATTAAAATTATCGGTGATAATACAGATATGAACGCTCAGGGATACTTCTCCTATGATTCAAAAAAATCAGGTGGAATAACCATTTCATATCTCAGGTTCGGCGAGAGCAAGATCCTTTCAACCTATCTTATTACAAAGGCTGATTTTATTGCATTGCATAACCCCGCATACATTGGAAGATATGATATTTTAAAAGAGATGAAAGATGGCGGGACATTCCTCCTGAACTCAAATCTCCCGAATGATGAGGTTTTCTATCATTTGACAAGGGATATGCAGGAAACAATTATCAGCAAGAAATTGAAGTTCTATAATATTGATGCTTTGAAGATCGCTAATGAAGTTGGCCTCGGTAACCGGATAAATACTGTTATGCAGGCTGCATTTTTTAAAGTATCAGGTGTGCTTGAGGAGAACAAAGCTATTGCTCTTATTAAAGACTCAATAAAAAAATCATTTGAGTCCAAAGGTGATAGTATTGTAAAAATGAACTGGGCTGCAGTTGATAATACCAGTGAAGCATTAAATGAGATAGATTATCCTAAGGATATTACAAAAGTTGATAGATTTTATACCCCGAAACCGCTGATCGATGAAAAAGAAACAGGATTTTCAAAAGATGTTATAGAAAAAATAATGCACCTCAAAGGTGATTCGATCCCGGTATCGGCAATGCCTTTGGACGGGAAAGTCCCCACCGGAACTGCAATGCTTGAAAAACGTGGTATCGCTCCGATGGTACCTAAATGGATAGCTGAGAATTGTATTCAATGTAACCAGTGTTCGTTTGTATGTCCTCATGCTGCGATCAGAGCTAAACAGATCGATCCTGAGGACCTTAAAAATGCACCTGAATCATTTAATACTATTAAATCCTCCACTAAAAATGAGAAGGACCTGGAATTCAAAATTCAGATCTATACGGAAGACTGTACGGGATGCGGTAATTGTATTGAAACTTGCCCTTCAAAAGAAAAATCCCTTGTTTTCAGCCCAATTGAAGATGAGAGAGAACTCGGAGAAGTTCAAAATGCAATATTTTTCGATGAACTGCCTGACAATATTCTTGATGGGGTGAAACTGGCCTCAATAAAGGGGACTCAATTTAAAAAACCTCTTTTTGAATTTTCAGGTGCATGCGCCGGATGTGGAGAGACTGCATATGTGAAATTAGCAACACAATTATTTGGTCACAAAATGATAATTGCCAATGCAACCGGATGTTCATCAATTTACGGTGGTACATTCCCTACTATTCCATATACAAAGAATAAGGATGGTAGAGGGCCTGCATGGGCGAACTCACTCTTTGAAGATAATGCAGAGTATGGATTTGGAATGAGGCTGGCAGTTGATGCAAACAGACGTCAATTGAAATGGAATGTTGAGAAGATATTATCTATGGATATCTCAAACTCTCTTAAAAACCTGTTGAAAAAAGGGATAGAGTTCTGGGATTCAGACGAGGAAGATGCCCAGGCTAATGCATCACTTATCAAAGAAGCTCTGGAAAGTGAATCCGTATCGGGTTCTGCTGAGACAACAAAACATTTAAGGAAGATAGTTGAATTAAAAGATTATTTCATAGATAAATCTGTCTGGTGCTTTGGAGGAGATGGATGGGCTTATGACATAGGATACGGAGGGCTTGATCATGTACTCGCTTCCGGGAAAAATATAAATGTACTTGTACTGGACACTGAGGTATATTCAAATACCGGTGGCCAGTCTTCAAAAGCAACTCCATTTGCATCAGTTGCAAAATTTGCAGCTGCAGGAAAAAGGACGGGGAAAAAAGATCTCGGGCTTCTAAGCATGAGTTACGGTAACATTTATGTAGCATCTATCAGCATCGGAGCAAATATGAATCAGGCGATCAAGGCTTTTACTGAAGCTGAGAGTTATAATGGACCTTCTTTGATAATCGCTTATTCACCATGTATCGCACATGGAATAGATATGAGCAGAACAGTTCAGGAAGAGAAACTTGCAGTTCAAACAGGATATTGGCCTCTCTATCGCTACAATCCTACTCTCACTAAAGAAGATAAAAATCCATTTATATATGAATCAAAGGATCCGACTGTTGAGATGATGGATTTCCTTATGAACGAAGGAAGATATACGGTCTTGAAAAGACAATTCCCCGAAGTTGCAGATGGGCTGTATAAAAAAGCAATTCAGAATAAAAAAGAAAAGCACGAATACTATAAAAAACTTAAAGATCTGTAAAATATTTTAAGGAAGAAGTGAAAAAAAAATTAGAGAAAGCGAAACTTGCATATAAGGACTTGAATTTCCTTATATCTAACGAAGCACGACCGATGAGGATATTGTCTGAATATCTGGAGCCTGCGAAAAGGTTCACAGAAAATAACATCAGGAATACAGTGGTTTTCTTCGGCTCAGCAAGGGCCAACCCTAAAGATAAAAAAAGCATGGGAAACTATTGGGCTGCCGAAGAGATGGCTTTTAAACTTGGCAACCTCTCAAAGGACCTTAAGAAAAAAGATCTCCCTTTTACAGTTTGCACCGGCGGCGGGCCGGGAATAATGGAAGCGGCTAACAGAGGTGCAGATAGAGCAGGAGTTAAAAGTATAGGGCTTAATATAGAGATCCCGTTTGAACAATTCCCTAATCAGTACATATCAAAAGAGCTCAACTTTGAATTTCATTATTTTTTCATGAGGAAACTATGGTTCTTCTGCCATGCGAAAGCAATAATTGTATTTCCCGGTGGATTTGGTACATTTGACGAATTGTTCGAGATGCTTACCTTGCTTCAAACCGAAAAAATTGAAAGAGAGAATTTTTCCATACTCCTTTTTAACAAAGAATATTGGGATTCAGTGATCAACTTTAAGTCACTTGTGGCTAACGGAGTGATCTCAGAGAAGGATCTTGAACTATTCTCCTATTTTTCAACTGTTGATGAAGGTTTTTCCTTTTTGAAGCCAAGGTTGATAAAATCGATAAAAAGGAATAGTAATTGTATATAATCTATTTAATGAGGTAGATAATGTCAATTGAAAAAATAACAAAATATCTGATCGACATAAGAGAGAGTGAAGATTTCATCTCTCCTGATGTTCTTGATCCTATCGACTATAAAAACAATTCACATGATACCTGGGTTGAGATCGAGAATCCAGAATTCACTTCATTATGTCCTAAAACAGGTTTACCCGATCTCGGCACTATAAAGATAAAATACCTTCCGGACAATAAAATAGTGGAACTTAAATCTTTAAAATACTATTTTCTCCAATTCCGAAATGCAGGAATTTTCTATGAAAATCTCACAAAGATGATCTCAGGACACCTTGTAGACTCACTTGACCCTGTTGAACTTATCGTAGAGGCAGAGTTCACATCCCGCGGCGGAATCAGTTCCAAAGTCTCAACAACCTACAAAAGAAAATAGATTATTTTATTTATTGTTTGATATCAAGGAGTTTCATATATTTATTCTCGATGACTTCCCAGGAGTAGTTTTCTTTGAAGAATTTTCGTCCGTTCTCCCCCATCCGTTCTCTGACATCCTTGTTGTCTAAAAGTATATTGAATACTTCCCTGAACTGATTATAATTTGTATACCATAGTCCTGCATTGCTTCTCTGGCATTGCCCTTTAAGTACATCGGTCCTGCCGTTTGCAATAACCGGGATCCCTATTGCCCAAGCTTCAAGTGTGACCATAGAGAGTGATTCATATTGGGATGGAATTACAAGAAATTCAGCTCCTGAGAGGGCATCAAACTTCTCATTATCTTCAATGAATCCCAGATATTCAATATTCTTATGTTCAGGTATATCTATTACCGATTTCCCTACCAGAACAAGCTTGATATCACTTTTATTTTCATCAGAAAATCTTATAAAATGTCTTAAAAGCTCAGGAACACCTTTATTCTCATCGAGCCTTCCTATATATAAAATGTATTCGGAATTGATCCCGTATTTTTTTCTGAATGAAGCAGGATCGAATTTATCCGGAATTTCCGAACCCACGCCCACTATATCACCGGGAATATCTCTGTTTCCTGAAATTTTATTTATAACCTCTTTCTCTTCATGTGAGTTGTAAATAATTGCAGAAGGCATATGAAAGAGATCTTTAAATAATCTCATATATATGACCTCATCATGTTCTGCAGTCGGTACAAGAACGGATTTCTTTCCGAATTTCTTC
The DNA here is from genome assembly GCA_029938635.1 of Candidatus Aminicenantota bacterium. Taxonomy (GTDB): domain Bacteria; phylum Acidobacteriota; class Aminicenantia; order UBA2199; family UBA2199; genus UBA647. The sequence goes on along the minus strand of JAOZUQ010000033.1, from coordinate 24,066 downwards.
AGCCCTTCATATGAGTGATAATATCTGTAGGAAAAGAATATATATTTATAAAATTCATCTCCTCTCTTCTCAAGTTCACTTATAAGATCAGGCATATAAGGGCCCTCTTCATAAAGCCACTCTTTTTCATCATCAAGGGTATGCTCGTTTTCAAATACTTTTCTCTGCAATTTGCCGAACTTTTCCGGATCTCTCTCCCTTGAAACCCTGAACCTGTTTATCGTTATCCCGTTTATTATCTCTTTACCATTTTTATAGTGATGCCCCCATGTCAGATAGTCGAGAGCAGTTGATGTAAACACCTCGACTTCAATATTCTTTGCCATTTTTTCCGCAATAAGCCGGGCATGATATTCAGCTCCCCCATTTATTTCGAGGCCGTATCTCTGGACAATAATTCCAATCTTTTTAACCATTTAATAATTATATCATGAATCCATGATTTTTCATCCCTGAAGAAGGTGGAAAACAACTACAACTTCCTTGACTTTTTGACGTAATTTCGTTATAAATTTAAACAAATCCGGAGGTAATAATGAATGTATTTGTACTGATAAAACAGGTACCTGATACTGAAGCGATGTTGTCAGTAAGAAATGGGACTTCAATTAATGAAGAAAGTATAAAATGGATCATCAGCCCTTATGATGAATATGCGCTTGAGGAAGCTTTAAAGTTAAAAGAAAAAGATGCTGATGTGGTAGTAAATGCACTGACATTAGGACCTGTAAGAGCTGAGGGTGCTCTTCGAAGTGCTCTGGCCATGGGAGCGGATAACGGTATTCATATAGAATGTAATGAAGACCTTGATATTGAGACACGGGCAAGAATGCTTGCGGAAACGATTAAAAAAGAATCTGATACGGGGCTTGTTTTTATTGGGAAACAGGCTATTGATGACGATTCGAACCAAACTCATATTCTTGTTGCTGAATACCTTGATATGCCGATCACCACAAATATTATCTCATTCAAACTTGAAGGTGATAAGGTTACCTGTGAGAGGGAAATTGAAGATGGAGATATTGAAACGGTCGAAATGAATACTCCCTGTGTAGTTACGGCCTCCAAAGTTTTAAACACTCCCAGATATGCTTCTCTCATGGGCATTATGAAAGCAAAAAAGATCGAGTTGACGAAAATCACCCTTTCTGATCTTGGAAACATTTCGACAGAGAAAAAAACTTTTACAAAAAGATTATTTGCTCCGCCTGAAAAAGCACCGGGAAGACTTCTCGAAGGTGAACCTGAAGAAATGGTAAAAGAACTTGTCAAAATTTTAAAAGACGAAGTAAAGGTATTATAGGAGACCGTTATGTCAAATTTAGGAATATATATCGAAATAAAGAAAGGAAAAATCCAGAAAAATGTTAAGGAAGTGGTTTCTCTTGCAAAATCATCAGGAAACACAATTTTTGGTGTTATATTTACAAATGAATTTCAAAATTTCAAGGATGAATTGAACGGTTTTGATAAGATAATCAATGTGAAGGGGAATGACATGGTTTTCCATCCCGACTCTTTCTCGGAGACTATAGCAGAAATTATAAAAGAACATGAGATGGAATATTTCATGGGCTCATATTCTTTTAAAGCTAAAGAGATCTTCCCGAGAATTGCGGGAAAACTCAATGAGTGCTCTTTAGTTAACGATTGTGTAAATTATAACTTTGGAACTGGTATAGCAACAAAACCGGTATATTCAGGAAAACTTCTTAAAGAGATCGAGATCAAAAACAAATTGAAACTTATCACTTTAAGATCAAATGTATTTCCTGTAGAAGATCTTGATGCAGGTTCGCCTGAACTAACAGAGAAAACAATTTCAGACAAAATAAGATCAAAAGTAATAAATGTTAAAAAATCCGAATCAAAAAGTATAGATATCATGGATGCAGATATTATTGTCTCAGGCGGAAGAGGAATGAAGGAAAAAGAAAATTTCCAGATTCTTAAGGACCTTGCTTCCATTTTGAACGCAGGTGTCGGAGCATCCAGAGCTGCAGTAGACTCTGAGTTTGCATCGTATAATATGCAGGTTGGCCAGACAGGGAAAGTTGTGAATCCGAAACTATATTTTGCAATTGGTATCTCTGGAGCCATTCAACATTTTGTCGGAATGAAAACATCGAAGATTATTGTTGCAATAAATAAAGATTCTGAAGCTCCTATTTTCAAGAAAGCTGATTATGGAATTATTGGAGATCTTTTTAAAATAGTCCCGATGCTTAAGGATGAATTAGAGAAAGTTCTCTAGTACTAGATACTCTATACTATTTTTTTTATCTCGTTTTTGACAGATTCCCACTTATTGTCAGGAATATTAGCGCCGATAACCTCAACGACCCTTGATGCAAGTAACGATCCTATCTTTCCGCATTTCTCCAGAGAAAGGCCCTTACTCAGTCCATAAAGAAAACCCGCAGCATAAGAATCTCCTGCCCCTGTTGTATCAACCGGGGCGACTTTATAAGGATCAATTTTATATTCATTCTTGTTCTCATCAATGATCAATGAACCTTTTGAACCGATTTTCACTACAGCTGTCCCGCAAAATTCCGATAAAATCGAAACTGCATCTTCAGGAAATTTTTTTCCGGTAAAAACTCTTGCTTCGTCCTCATTTGCAAATACTATATCAACATATTCTTTAACTGAATTTTTCAGGAAATCAATATTCTCCTCAACTATATTAAAACTGGATAGATCTAATGCAATTTTTAACCCTGCTTCTCTTGCAAGCTCAAGTGACCTGGTCACTAATTCATGGTTCTGAACCAAATATCCTTCAAGAAAAAAGTGAGTATTCCCATTAAAAAGATCTATACTCAGATCATTTGAAGTTAATTCGATTGCTGCTCCCAGATATGTTGCAAAAGTTCTTTCGGAATCATCAGCGATCATACATATTGCAGTACCGGTCCCCTGTTCTCCTATGAACAGATGAGGAGTTATTCCATTATCCTTCATTTCGTTCCTGAAAAAATCTCCGAACTCATCCTCCCCGATCTTCCCGATATAACCGGTATCAACTCCAAGTTTTGATAATCCGTTAATCGCGTTTGCAACAGACCCGCCTGTAACCCTCTCTTTTTTTATTGATTCGGATCTTTTCAGTATATCCTTTGCCATATTGATATCTATATGATTCATACTCCCTTTTTCAAATGAAAGAGATTCTACAAAGGAATCCTCTACGATCATTAGAAGATCAACAAGTGCATTACCAAGTCCAAGTATCCTGCTCATTATGCCTCCACCTTTATTTCTAGAACTTCCTCGTTCAAATATCCGATCAATTCTGTTAATAAATTTCTTATTTTTATTTTATCTCCATTATCTGCCAACTTTTGTAAATCAGCAGCTAATTCGGTCCCTCTGTTAAATCCGAAAATTCCGGCAACACCTTTTATGTCATGAGCTATTCTTCTTAACTCTGAATAGTTCCCGGATTCAAAAATTTCAGTAAGTTTTGACACATTATCCTTTACAGTAATTATAAATTCGGTTTTCAGATTCTCAAGAAATATTTTATCTGAGATATCATCAATGATTTCATCCATTGCAAACTCCTGTTCAGATTATAGTTTTTTTTATCAGAGGGGAGCATAATACTTTATCCCTTTTTCATGTTTCTTTATTTCATTTATCAGGTTTGAAACATCTTTTTTATTGCTAAGATCTATTTTTTCGACATTTACAACCAGTAGTGGAGATGCTTTGTAATTAAAAAAATAATAATTATAAGCTTCGAAAAGCTCTCTCCAATACTCCTGAGGAACATTTCTCTCAAATTTGTTCGGTGAGGCCTTTATCCTGCTTATCATTTCTGAAAATGATATCTGTAGATAAACAACAAGATCCGGGACAGTTATTTTTTCAGATAAGATACCGTATATCCTTTTGTAAATCTCAATGTCATCATCACTAAGAACAACATGAGAATAAATTGCTTCCCTGGAAAAAAGATAATTGCTGACACTGCTTTTATAGAAAAGCCCTTTCTGTTTCATGTCCATTTGTTGGGAATATCTGTTCAGGAGGTAGATCAATTGATTTTTCAAACCGAAACCATTTTCGCCTTCTGCAAGAGATGCGTAGAACTCATCGGCAAAAGGATTTTTTTTATCGTCAAGGATGAGCTTTGAGTTGAATTCTTCAGCAATTACTCGGGCAAGATCAGTTTTTCCAGTCCTGACAAGTCCGTCTATTACTATATAATTTAACTTTTCCACAGAAAAAAATTATATCACTTAATCCTGTCAAAGTAAATTTGAACAAGCATGGAAATACAGTTTCCCATAACTGCTATTTCTGTATACTTTTTATGATCTTCCTTAATGAGATCATAACATCTGACGGAGATATCCGTTTTGTAGGATTAAAGTTGTTCATTTCATCCAGATTCAGGATCTGAGTCTTCAGAAGAAATTTTATATTTCTATAATTTCTATGTAGCGGAGAAATGTCAGAGGGTTCCAGCTCTATTGCTGAGGGGGTAAACTTCAGATAAAGATTGCTCTTTTCTTGAAGAAAATCCAGTAATGACGATATAACGGTAGCGTAAAAGGATCTGCTTATTATCGTAAATCTGTCGAAACCATGGGCCGGATTTCCTTTGATAATACCTGATGAACATACTTTGATAATATGATCTTTTGCAAATGAATTTTTAATATCTGTAAGAATTACAGGCTGGCCTTCATAAAAAATGTAATCTCCGAAGTAATGTCCTATAAGAGCTGCAAGTTCCTCACGATTAATATTTTCTTTAAAAAATATGTTTTTAAATTTAACAGGGAGATCAATTTCATGAAATTTTATTTTAAGATCATTGATCCGGTTCGTTATTGAGATGTCTCCCGGTTTTAACTTCAATAGCTTTTTGTAAATAACAATTGCTGAATCAAGGTTTTCTGAATTCTCATATGATTCTGCAAGTTTATTCAGGATATCTGTTTCATTCGGCCTGTTTTCCAGAGCATATTCATAATATTTTGAAGCATTAACAAAATCATTGTCCTGGAAATAATAATCCCCAATCTTTAGTTTGATTTCAGTAATTTCCGGTGAAAATTCTGTTGCTTTTTCAAGACTCCGGATATAACCTTCATTATCATTCAAAGTGAGATTCTCTTCTGCATTCTTCATATGTTTTAAAGTCTCTCTGGACTTGATCAATTCATATTTTGTCCGTATCCAGGCTGTCTCCGGATATTTTGATAAAAGCTCTGAATAGATCAGGAATGCTTTTTCATGATCATTTCTTATCTCACTTATCATTGCAAGGCCATATTCGGCTTGTATATTATCTTTCTCAAGCTTTAACGACTCTTTGAAATTTCTATCTGCATTATTCAGTTTGTTTTTTAAAAGATATACATATCCGAAAGCATTATATAGTTTGTAATCCTGTGAATTACTCTCCTTGAATTTCTCATATGCAAGTGAGACCTCTCCTGTTTTGAGGTTTTCCCACCCCTCTTTAAAGAAAGGATCGTTATATCCTTTTGTGTCAATTTCAGGAATATCAATATCATATTTAACTTTCTTTGTAGTGACACAGCCTGTTAATGCGAATAAAATTATGAGAACAACAATGAGATAGCTTTTCATTTCAGATCTCCTTATTTTCATTTGAGAATTTTACCATTTTTTCCTTGTCACATAAAATGTCAAAGTTAATTTCTTCACCTTTATATGATTTGTTAAGTACTATTGCCCACTTTGAAATACTATTAACTCTTGAGTCAGATTTATTCAGTGAAAATTTAAATCTGTCATAAGATCTGAAAAACTTATTAAAAATAATTCTTTTTAATGTGGATATCCCTATCTCCATTTTGGCTGATATGTAAACAGAATTATCATCTGATCGATATTTTTTAGTCAATATCTCATTCCCAACATCCAGATTATCGATCTTATTATAGACTTTGATGATCTTCTCTTCATCAACATTCATGTTACGTAAAACTTTAGATACTTCGGAAATCTGTTTTTCATTATCTGGATCAGAGATATCCGAAAGCAGTAGAATAATATCTGATTCATTGATCTCTTCAAGAGTTGCATAAAATGAGGTTAAAAGTTCTTCCGGCATATCTCTGATAAACCCAACAGTATCTGACATTAAACAAAAATATCCTTTCCCCTTCTCCTTAAGGTCCACACGCCTCACAAGCGGGTCAAGTGTAGAGAAAAGTTTTTTTGTTACAAATACTGCTTCATTCGTCATAAGATTAAATAGTGTCGATTTCCCCGTGGAAGTATATCCTACAATTGAAACAAGCGGTACAGGACTTTGATGCCTGTGTTTCCTTTGAATTGCTCTGTTACCTCTTACTTTTCCAAGTTTCTTCTTTATTATTGAAATTTTTTTCTTTATTACCCGACGATCAGACTCAAGTTTTGTCTCACCCGGGCCCCTGGTTCCGATACCCCCTCCTAACCTCGATAGTTCTATACCTTTTCCGATCAACCTCGGAAGCATATAAAGAAGTTGTGCCAATTCAACCTGAAGTTTTCCTTCAAGTGTTCTTGCATGGAGAGCAAAAATATCAAGAATAAGCCTTGTCCTGTCTATAATTTTTATACTAAGTTTTTTCTCCAGGTTTCTCTGTTGTATGCTTGATAAAGGATTCATAGATACGATCATATCAATATCATTATCATCAATAAAATTTTCAATTTCCTCAACTTTTCCTTTTCCCATGAAGTAACTTCTGTCAGGATATCTCCCTTTTTGTATAATGTTTCCTGAATAATTTCCTCCTGCAGTTTCAACAAGTGAAATTACTTCATCCAGGATCGCCCTGATAGTGAAATCATTAAAACTCCTATCGAACAATCCCGTTATCAGGACATTTTCAATTTGATTCATTTATTTTTTGTTTCACAAAGGTCAGAATTTCATAACTTTCATCAGGTTCAAACCATGTGATATCTTTTTCACTTCTAAACCATGTCATCTGCCTTTTAGCAAAATTCCGGGAATGCTGTTTAATTAATTTAATAGCTGCGTTCAGCTTGATCTCATTTCTCAACACCATACTTATTTCTTTGTACCCTATTGAAAGCATCGGGTTGCATGAAGCTCCATGAATTTTCAATAGTTCTTCAACCTCTTCAATAAGCCCCTCATCAACCATTTCGTCAACCCTTTTATTGATTTTTTCATACATTAATTGTCTTTGAAGTTTCAATCCTATTCTGATAAATTCATGATCCCTGAAAAGAGAAGTAGTTATTGACGATATATTACTTGGGATTACCCTGTTGTTATAATAAATTTCCAAACCTCTGATAATCCTCTGCTGATCATGGGGCCCGATCTTTTCAGCATATTCTTTGTCAATTCCGGATAATCTGCCCCACAAATAATCTATCCCTTTTTCTTCTCCAATTTTTTTTAATTGTTCTCTTGAAATCCTTTTGTCCATATTCTCTTCAAACATCCCCCGGATCATTGCTCGCAGATATAATGCAGTTCCCCCGCAAACAACAGGGAGTTTCCCTCTGGCATTCATATCCTTTACAATATCAACAGTCATTTCAAGAAATTTATTAACGTTAAAATGTTCATTAGGGTCCAGTATGTCTATCATATGATGCGGAACTCCTTTTTTCTCACTTTCCCTGATCTTTGAGGATCCGATATCAAATCCTTTATATATCTGGACGGAATCGGCAGATATAATTTCACCGTCAAGTTTTTCAGATAAAAAAACTGCAAGACTGGATTTCCCAACACCTGTCGGGCCAATAATTTGAACAATTTTATTCATTGGTAATATTTAAATACATAGAAATAAAAGTAAAATCAAAAAAAGCATCAGGAGGAATATAGCCTGATACTTTTTGATCTCTAATTTCCTGTCCCTTTCAGCCATCTCAATATTTGATTCTCATAATCTATCCCGAGATTCTTTTTTACAGCAAAAATCTGTGCATATAACAATTCCTCAAGCCCTCTGACAAATTCTGAACTGTGGCTTTCGAAATCGTGATACCATACTTTTTTTAATATTTTTTTATCAATTAATCTGCCATTTTTATCGATTTCAGCACCTTTTAAAAAAACCGGTAAATTATCACGGATATCATCGATTGAATTTGAAAGAATTGATAATGCAACAGGGCCTATCTCTTTTGATACTATCTTATAGATCATTTCAAATTTAATATTATAGTGTTTTAAAGCTTCTTCATAAGAACTGAACGAGATATTCATTGAAAGATAATCATCCTTAAGCTCTTCTCCGGTCTTTAATGGTTTTTCGGTGGACAAAATATCTATAAGGTGAAAATAATAGATATACTTCAGAGTATCCTCTTCCTTCAGTTCACTCTCCTTAAGGATCATATTTATATCTTTTAGTTTTATACATAAGCTCAACACATGTAGTTCGAAAGGTAGAATATCTGATGGCAATTCGGGATTTTTATTTCTAATAAATAATTCATTTACAATTTCAAATTTTTCCCTTATTACATCTGCAAATTCATTATTTCTGATCTTTTCCAATATAAAATTTTCAATTGGAATATTCAATTCTATGTTCTCAGAGATCTCACCTGAACTCCAATCCACATTGTATTCACCGGACACATATCCGGAAATATTCTTCAGGAGTAATTTCTGATGATTATTAACATAGTTCCACAATTGATCATAGGATATCAAGTCGGACATGATCAGCTCTTTTCCTAACCTTGATCCATTCTCCAAAGCAGTTTCTTTGACTTTATCAAGGTCAGACTCTTGTAAATTCGTGTTTTTTTTTAAATATTCAAAAAGATTTCCTTTTAGATCATCAGAATAAATAAAATTGATCTTATTATTTTTTATAATGATCTTTTTGGAATGATCATCAACGGTCAATTCTAATTTACACTCTTTATGACCTGATTTTAATATCATTGATAAAACTTCTACGATATCGCTATCAGTAAAACTACCATTCATTTTAGAAACATGGTTCATTAAATATTGTCAATTGGTTGACGCTTTATCATTTTTTGAAATATCTCTCTCTTCTTCAATTTTCCTGAGCATATCTTCCGAAACATCTCCGGTTGGATAAATACCTGTAAAACAGGCTTTACAAAATGATTTTATTGCCTTGTTCTGTTGTCTGACTGCTTTTTCCATATCATCAAGATCCTGATATATAACCAAATCTGCCCCGATCTTTTTTGCAACTTGTTCCGGTGTTGAGTTCACTGCAATGAATTCCTGTTTTCTCTGCATATCAATCCCATATACACATGGATTTGTTAATGGTGAGGAATATGAAAGAAAAACAACACTTTTAGCACCGGCATTGCGGACCATCTGTACAATTGAACGTGATGTATTCCCACGCACAATTGAATCATCTACCAGAAGGATATTCTTGCCCATGAATACATCTGATATAGGATTCAATTTATTTCTGATCGATTTTCTACGCTGATCATTCCCCGGCATGATAAAAGTCCGCCCGATATACCTGTTCTTAACCAGGCCTTCTCTGTATTTAAGTTTCATAATTCTTGCGATCTCGATCGCCGCTGCCCGTGAGGAGTCAGGTATGGGTACAACAACATCAATATCTAAATTCAGATTTTTGATCTTTTTTGTTATTGCTCTTCCAAGTTCAACTCTCGATTTATAAACATTTATCTTGTTCAGATAAGAATCGGGCCTGGCAAAATATATATATTCAAATATACATGGGCGATGAGGTTTTTTTACAATTCTTTTTTTAAAAACATTCTTTGAGTTATCTATAAAAATAGCTGAACCCGGCTCAAGATCTTCAATTTCATTAAATCCCATAACATCAAGTGATACACTTTCAGAAGCAAATGCATATGAGGGTAATAATTTGTCCTTATTTGTTCCGAACAATAGAGGACGTAGTCCGTATGGATCCCTGAATCCAAGCATCCCTTTCCCTGCAATATAAAAAACTACAGAATAGCTGCCTTTTATTTTTTTATAAATATGTCTGACAGCTCCGAATATTATTTCCGGTGTGATCTCTTTAACTTTAATGTTTTCCAGATAATCTGCAAAAACATTTAGTATTACTTCCATATCTGAATTGGAATTTATAACTCTGAAGGAGTTATTGAAAAGGTCAATCTTTAATTCTTCAAAATTAGTTACATTTCCATTATGAGCCCCTGCAATTCCAAAAGGTGCATTAACCCAGAATGGCTGGGAATCTTCAACAGATCCTTCTCCGATAGTAGGATATCTGGTGTGTCCGATACCTACATTTCCGGTTAATCTGGAAATGTTTTTCTGGTCAAAAATATCACTGACAAGGCCGTTACCTTTCTTTAAATGAAATTTCCCGTCATAGGTGAGAATTCCTGCAGAATCCTGCCCCCTATGCTGAATTGTAAGCATGGAACTATATAATTTGGATATCACAGCATCATTATCAAATATACCAATTACACCGCACATATTGTAAATATTTATAACTTGATTCCCCGCAAAAGTCAATGAAAGCCATTGATGTTCCTGATACTTTATATTTTCAAATAAACCTGTGTAAAAAAACCGACTCTGTGTTTTCTTTATTCAGATCACTATGATAGAATTCTGAGGTGGAAAAGTTAAAAATATCACTTTTGTCGGATTCTCATGACAATATTGAAAATTTAAAAAAAGCTGTTTATATTTCAAATGAGAGAAATTGTTCTCACCTTTTTCATCTTGGTGATATTGTCGCTCCTATATCAGCTGAAACATTAAAAAATTTTAATGGAGAAGTAATTGCAGTATTTGGAAATTGTGATGGTGATAAAATTGAGTTAAAAAGGATATTTAATCTTATTGGTGGTGAAATAAAGAAACCTCCGTACAAATTCGAACTTTATAACAGATCATTTATTTTAATGCATGAACCGTTTCTCCTTCATGAAGTTATACTTTCGGGAGAGCCTGATTTTATTTTCTTTGGACATACTCATGAAGTTGATTTCAGAAGAGAAGGAAAAACTGTTATAATAAATCCCGGAGAGGCAGCCGGAATTAAAAATAAACCAACTTTCTATATTATGGATATATTTGAGGATAATTTTGAAGAGATCAATTTATAAATATTTGTTTTCCCTGAGGGTTGCCATATGACGATTCTTCTTTATGCAATTCTGTTTGTTATTACTTTTATATTCTACATGCTCGAAATAAGTTTCAGGAGTTTTTCTAAAGTATCTCTGGCCGGATTTATTGATGAACGGAGGAAGAAAAAAAATTTTAATGCCGAACTTGTAAATAATTATGAAATGATACTCAATTCATTGCAGTCATTTTCTTTCTTTCTTCAATTATCACTATTTATTTTTTCATACTTTCTTCTTATCAGAATATTTGACAATGAGATATTGCTGATCACAATCCTGATATTCCTTTTTATTTTTATATTTGATTTCCTGATGTATATGATCGCATTTTTCAATAAGGATTTTATACTTGAGAAATTCATACCTCTTTACAAAATTCCAAAATTATTTTTCTCCCCTGCAAATTTTGTATTCTCAATTTTCCTGAGAAGAAGGGCACTCCCCTCAGAACCTGAAAGCGATGATCTTAGTGAAAAAGAACTTGAAGTCTTCATTGAAGAGGGAAGGAAAGAGGGTGTCATTGAGAAAGAAGATACGGAAATGATAGAGAGTGTTCTTGAATTCGGTGATACCCTGGTTAAAGGAATCATGACCCCCAGAGTAGATATGATCTATATTGACAAGGATAGTAAAACAGAAGAACTCTTGTCGATATTTAAAAAGTATAAAAAATCAAGGTATCCCGTTATTTCAGGTAGAGTGGATAATGTAGTAGGAATTATTCTTTCCAAGGATATTTTTAATTACTGGAATAAAAAAGATTTTGAGATTTCAAAATTATTAAGAGATCCATTCTTCATACCGGAAACAATGAGAATTCTTGAATTACTAAAAGAACTCCAGAGATCAAAACAAAAGTTTGCAGTTGTTGTTGATGAGTTCGGAGGAGTCTCAGGGGTTGTCACAATGGAGGATATCATTGAAGAGATCGTCGGAGAAATTCAGGACGAATATGATGAAGATGTTGAGCAGATAGTAAAAGAGCGTGATTTCTTCCTTGTTAAAGGGGATACAGACATATATGAACTTGAAGATGTTATCGGGATTGAAATTGAAGAAGATGAGGACTTTCAGACAGTTTCAGGACTTGTAAGTTTCAAATTGGGTAAAATTCCAAGAAAGAATGAAAAAATTGTTATATATGGCCATGTTTTTCAGGTTACAGAGATAGAAAAAAATAGAATTTTAAAGGTTAAGATATTCAATGAAAAAAAATAAAAATTCAGGATATGTTGCATTAATAGGAAGGACAAATGCAGGAAAGTCCACTTTCCTCAACTCAATACTTGAAACAAAGGTTTCAATTGTTTCTGACAAGCCCCAAACCACCAGGAGACAAATCCTCGGGATACATACTACTCCTAAAGGCCAGATCGTTTTTTTTGATTCTCCGGGAATCCATAAACCTGAATACAGGCTTAATCAGAAGATGATGAAGGATGTTCACAACTCTTTAATGGATGCTGATCTGATCCTGTATTTCGTGGATATCAAAGACAGAGATGAAGACAATTTCATCATATCTCTACTGGATGACAAAAAGAATGTTTTCCTTGTAATAAATAAAATTGATAAACTTGCAAAAGAGAAAGCTCTGGTTAAAATGAATAGAATGAAAGATATGTATCCCTGGAAAGAGATAGTACCTATCTCCGCTTTAAAAAAAACAAATATTGATCTTCTCGAAGATCTTATTTTCAGCTACCTTCCTGAAAGTGATATTCAATTCTATGATGAAGAAGAATCCACGGTACAATCAGAAAAATTCTATATTTCAGAACTTATCAGGGAAAAACTACTTAACCAAACAAGAGATGAATTACCCTATTCCACATTTGTAAAGGCCGATGAGATAAAAGATCGTGGAAATATAATCTATGTAAGAGCAACTATTCATGTTGAAAAACCTTCCCAGAGAAAGATCGTTATAGGCAAGAAAGGGTTAATGATAAAAAAGATAGGAGAAGATTCCAGAGTCGATATCGAAGAGTATTTTGACAAGAAAGTTTTTCTCGATCTGTTCGTTAAAGTTGTTCCGAACTGGAGAAATTCTCAATTTATTCTTCAGGATATTTTCGAGTAACTTCCCTACCATGATCATCCTATAGTGTTGACTTATAGTAAGAAATAGTAGAAAATATTTTCCTATAAATTTTTTCAATTTTTTGGAGAGCATAACAAATGGAAAGCGAAAAAAAGATCAAATGGAAGGATACATTAAATCTTCCAAAAACAGATTTTCCCATGAAAGCACAATTGTCCCGCAAAGAACCAGAATTGTTAAAGTTCTGGGAGGAAGCAGATATTTACGGAAAAATTCTTGAGAAAAATAAAGATAGTGAACTTTTCATTTTGCATGACGGTCCCCCTTATGCCAATGGCAATATTCATCTGGGCCATGCTTTAAATAAACTTTTAAAGGATTTTATTGTTAAAACAAATTCCATGCTGGGTTTCAACGCCCCATATGTACCTGGTTGGGATTGTCACGGACTCCCGATCGAGATCAAAGTAGATAAGAAGCTAGGTTCGAAAAAGAAAGATATGTCTATTCCGGAGATCAGGGAAAAATGCAGAGTTTATGCTGAAAACTATATTGATATTCAAAGAGAAGAATTTAAACGGCTTGGAATTTTTGGTGACTGGGATAATCCTTACAAAACCATTGATCCTCAATATGAAGCATATATTATTGATACATTCCGGTCATTTGTTGAAAAGGGTAATATAATCAGGAAAAAAAGGCCTGTCTATTGGTGTACTTCCTGCCATACAGCTCTGGCAGAAGCAGAAGTTGAATATGACAATCATACTTCACCCTCTATCTATGTAAAATTCCTGCTCAAGGAACTGCCTGATGAACTTACCGAATATTCTGAAAAAAAAATACACATTCTGATTTGGACAACAACACCATGGACAATTCCGGCAAATCTTGCAATTGCTGTTAAGGAAGACTATCAGTACACCCTGTTTGAGACAAATGGCGAATTATATATAGCTGCTGATCAATTAGTTGAGAATATCGCCAATAAGCTGAATAAAAAATTCACAAAATTAAAAACATTTAAAGGTGATGTCCTGAAAGGACTTAATACACTTCACCCTCTCTATAACAGAGATTCAATTGTCATAACCACTGATTATGTTGAATTGGATCAGGGGACAGGATGTGTACATACAGCTCCGGGCCATGGAGAAGATGATTATAGGGCAGGATTGGAATATAACCTTGAAATTTATGCCCCTGTCGGCCCTACAGGGCTTTTTGATGATTCAACAGGTAAATATGCAGGCCAACACATATTCGCCTCAAATAAGACGATTGTCGAAGATTTAAAGGATAATAATAACCTCATACATGATGAAAATATAGAACACTCATATCCCCATTGCTGGAGATGTAAAAAACCGATCATATACAGAGCTACGGAGCAATGGTTTATTGCAATGGATAATGCGGATCTCCGTTCAAAAGCACTTGAAGAATTAAAAAAAGTAAAATGGATCCCTGAATGGGGTGAAGAAAGGATCTCAAATATGATTGAGAACCGTCCGGATTGGTGTATCTCAAGGCAGAGGAATTGGGGAGTGCCTTTACCTGTTTTTTTCTGCAAAAAGTGTAATGAACCTCTTGTAGATAAAGAAATTATTAAAGGAATCCGTGATCATTTCCTGAAGAATGGATCCGACAGCTGGTATAAAGATGATATTTCGGTATTTCTCCCTTCCGGAACAACTTGTAATAAATGCGGATCGGCTGATTTTGAAAAAGGGATGGACATACTTGATGTCTGGTTCGAGTCAGGTTCATCTTTCGGAGTACTTGAAAACTATCCCGGCCATCAATTCCCTGCTGATCTTTACCTTGAAGGTGGAGATCAATACAGAGGTTGGTTCCACTCCTCACTGCTTGTTGGTATAAGTTATAAGGAAAGTTCACCCTACAAAACGGTTCTTACCCATGGATGGACTCTTGACAAAGATGGTAAGGCAATGTCCAAATCATTAGGGAATACTATTTCACCTCAGGAGATAATAAAAGATAAGGGGGCAGAAATATTAAGGCTCTGGGTGGCCATGGTTAACTACAAAGAAGATATAAGGCTTAGCAACGAAGTGCTCTCACGGGTAACTGAAAGCTACAGAAAAATAAGAAATACATGGAAATTCATGCTTGGTGTCCTGGAAGATTTCAATCCTGACATTGATAAGACCGAATATAGTGAATTTAGTGAACTTGATCAATATATTCTCTATAAACTCGAAGTATTAAAAGAGACAATTCTTGAGTCTTATAAAAATTTTGAATTTCATACGATCTATCATTCAATATCAAATTTCTTCGTTATCGAACTTAGTTCCTTTTACCTCAGTATAATCAAGGACAATATTTATTGTAATAACAAAAGCTCGAAGGAAAGACGTGCAGCACAGACTGTAGTATTCAAACTCCTTTCAGAGACAGCACTTTTCCTTGCACCTATATTATCGTTTACCAGTGAAGAGGTTTGGTCTCATATACCGGATTTTAAAGATAAAGGAGATTCTATTCATCTGAAGAATTTTCCTGCCATTGACAAGTCAGGTTTTGAATCCGGTCATGAGAAGTGGGAAGCCCTTATAATGTTAAGAAACAATATATTGAAAGAGATCGAGAATGCCCGAAATGAAAAAATCATTGGAGACTCACTGGAAGCGGATGTGGAATTATCTCTATCCGGGGATATATACAAAATAATAAGTAATGATTCCGAACTTTTAAAAAAGATCACAGTTGTATCCGCACTTAAGATATCTTCAGGATCATCAGAAAAGGTCATTGTTAAAAAATATATCGGGGAAAAATGCCCAAGGTGCTGGAACTGGTTTAAACCTGTACATGACAATGAAGAATTATGCCCCAGATGCTCTGAAGTTGTAAAGGAGATGGATATTGAACTTTGTTAAAAAAAAATGGTATTTTTCAGTGATCTTCGCAATTATCATTACTGATCAGATATCCAAGTTTATTATCAGGACAAATTTCAACCTCTACGAACAGGTGAATATCATCAAAGGGTTTGCAAAGATCATTTACATAAGAAACACAGGGGTGATCTGGGGGCTTTTTTCAAATAGTGAGAACCATATTATTCCTGTTTTAATAACTATACTTTCTGTAGCAGCACTTATCACTGTATTATATATTTTCTTCAAAACATCAATAACCTGCAAACTTGAACTAATCTCTCTCTCATTTATAATGGGAGGTGCCATAGGGAATATAATTGACAGATTCCTTCTCGGATATGTTGTTGATTTCATAGATATTTATATTAAAAGTTACCATTGGCCTACATTCAATATTGCAGATTCTTTTATTTCAATAGGTATTATCCTTTTGTTAATATCAGTTTTAAGAAATAAATGTGTTACTCTGAATCCCAAGGAGAATTAAAATGCTTCCAGTTCTATTTAAAATAGGCCCGTTAACAATTCATACTTACGGTTTTTTACTTGCTGTCGGAGTCCTTACGGCAATGCTGCTCGGACTCAAACTGGGGAAAGAGAACAATATCAACACAAAAGATCTATCTGATCTTATTTTCTTTTCTATATTGATCGGATTGCTAGGGGCAAAAATTTACCTGTTTTTTTCGGAATTCGGGTATTACACAAAAAACCCTGCACATATCAAAGACCTCCTGACACAGGCTGGTGCTTTTTACGGAGGCTTGATTTTCGGACTGCTTTTTGCAGTATGGTTCATCCGGAAGAAGAAAATGGATTTCAAAAAAATTGGAGATATCGCAGGCCCGGCATTAGCACTTGGACATTTTTTCGGTAGAATGGGATGTTTTTCCGCAGGTTGTTGTTTCGGAAGAGATGCACATGGATGTTCTATTGGCATTGTATTCCCTGAGCTTTCACAGGAAACTGGAGTCCCTATAGGAAAACTTCTTTTCCCGACACAGCTAATGGAAGCAGTATTAAACCTGTTGAATTTCATATTATTGCTTTTCTTATACAAAAAACATCGTACTTTTGATGGTAAAATATTCACAATTTACTTATTTAATTATTCCATTATCAGATTCTTTGTAGAATATTTCAGAGGTGATCCGGACAGAGGTTATGTTTTCGGCGGGATGGAATCTCCATTCTTGAGTCTTTCAATTCCACAATTGATCAGTATTGCAGGAATTCTTATTTCTGTTTTTCTTTATCTTAAATTCAGAAGGGAATTGGATAAAAGGGATCAATAATAAATTGAAATAAATGAAAAAAAGAATATTTAAAGCTGAATATTCTTCTCACAGGCTTGACCATTTCTTAAAAGATTCACTGGAATCAGTCTCAAGATCAAGGATTGAAAAATATATATCCGGCGGCCATGTGAAGATCAATGGCATCCTTTGTAAAAAAAAAAATGAAGATGTAATTAAGGGCAGTGTTGTTGAAATAAGTTTTCCATCTGAAACAATAAAATATTCTCTTGAGGGTTTTTCTTTTTCAAAACTATATGAAGACGAACATATACTTATAATTAACAAACCTCAAGGGATATCTGTACACCGTGGAGCTGGTATTAATGTGCCCACAATTGCAGATTACTTTCAATTTAACTACCCTGATTCTAAAACCACCGGTGATCCTGAAAGGCCCGGGATTGTCCACAGGCTCGATAAAGGCACATCCGGAGTATTGATACTTGCAAAATCTGCAATAGCTTTCTCAGAACTTCAGAAGAAATTTAAGAAAAGAAAAATCAAAAAAACTTATTGCGCAATTGTAAATGGAAAAATGAGGTTTATTAACGGATCTGTAAATTCCCCTGTTAAACGCAACCCTAAAGACAGAAGGAAGTTCACAATTGATCCTGGTGGAGAATCAATCAACTCAAAGGATGCTCTGACCCACTATAGAACCCGATACGAATTTCAAAACAGCACTTATATTTTTATTGAACCGCATTCGGGAAGAACTCATCAGATAAGGGTCCATATGTCTTCCCTCGGGAATTCTGTACTGGGAGATGAGCTTTATGGGGAAAAGAACAGTTTTCCCAGACTTGCTCTTCATGCATACTCAATAAGCTTCAGACACCCTGTTCACAAATCAAGAATAATATACTCCCATGCTCCGATCCCTCAGATTTTCAGAGATTATTTTCAAAATAAGCTAAACACTGATGGTTAACAGGATCCTGCAAGGCTTACTTCAAATTTAGAAACATCCTTTTCTGATTTCCTTTTTTTTACAAATTTGTTTAATATATAACTTACTTTACTGATAAATGAATAAAATACTCTCTAAATCAATATTATTCGCATTGATCTTGTTTCTCTTTCAGTACTCCCTTTTCTCAACTAAAATTCCGGAAATAATACTCGGAACGGATGATGAAAGTATCATGATCGGAAAAAGTATTCAGATATTTGAGGATAAATCCGGTGATCTTTCAGTAGATGATATTCTTGCACCGGATTTTAATGGATCATTTGTTAATTCACAAATGTTTATCAATAATTTCGGGTATACTGATTCCAGTATCTGGATCAGGTTTAATATATCAAAAAGCAGGAACTTAAAAACGGGGACACCATGGGTGATCCTTAATAAATATGCAAATATACATTTTGCCGACCTTTATCAGGTGGATGAGAGCAAAAAAATTATCAGAGCAAAAAGTACCGGTACAATGCGCCCTTTAGAATCAAGGGATCATCTTTATAATAAACTTGTTTTCTTTGCATATATTCCCCCTGCAGGTAAAACCAACTTGATATACTTGAAATTTAAAGGCAAAGCATCATTAACAATTAACCTCTCGATCATGTCAATGTCAGAATTTATGAGACTGAGTAACTGGAAAACAATGACCACCGGTATTTTTGTCGGTATTTTACTTATTATGGCAGGGTATAATCTATTCCTCTTTTTTTCGATAAAAGATTTCATTCATCTCTATTTTAGTTTGATGATAGCAGGACTGCTATTGTTCTACTTGTCATTTTCAGGCCACGCCAATATTTATTTCTGGCCCAATAAATTTTGGTTTACCTTCCATTCTGCACTATTGTCAGGTGGAATATTAATAATACTTTTTCTGAAATTCTCCGACTCTTTCTTAAATTGTAAAAAACACAGTATGTTCTGGCATAGAATTTTTAATATCATAATAATTGCTTTGAGTATTTTTATAACCTTAACAATTATTACCGGCAGCAGATCTTTTTCCCGGATAATAAAATTTCTTTCTTTATTTGCATTTCTTGCAATATTTATTGCTTTATTTAAAGTGAACAGAAAACTTAATACAAATGCGTTTTATTATTTACTTGCTTATTTCGTTTTATCTGTAACCGGAATTTTTTTTCTTCTGGAGAAGATATCATTCCTTCCCTCTTTTGATATAGTTGAGTTCGGTTTGCAAACGGGTTCAATAACCTTTATCTTCCTTATTTCACTTTCTCTGGCGGAAAGGATAAAAATACTTAAGATAGAGAAGGAAAAATCAGAACTTGATCTTAAGGATAGCCGTCAGAGGTTCAGATCCCTTGTGGAATCCAGTTATGACATTATATGGGAAACTGACTATAAAGGTAACTTCAGCTACCTCAGCCCTAATGTAGAAGACATACTGGGATATAAAAGAGAAGATATTATCGGAGAGAACTTAAATAGTATATTCAATGCAGAACATAATAAAGTTAAAGAAAATCCTTTTGAAGATCATAATTCCAAAAATGAACCTGTTATAGGATTTATAAATATTATTAAAGATTCACATAAAAAAAATATGACCTTTGAAACTAATGCTTCACCTTTTTTTAATGATAAAGGTGAATTTCAGGGTTATCGCGGTATAAACAGAGATATAACAGAAAGAAGAAGAGCAGAGAAAATCCAGGAAATAATATTCAACATATCCAATTCTGTAAACTCGACGTTAAATATGAATGAATTCTATAAAATAATTCACTCCGAATTAAATAGACTTGTTGATGCTACGAATTTCTTTGTAGGTATTTATGATAAAGAATCTGATACGATCTCACTCCCCTATTTAAAAGATGAAAAAGACAGATTAGAAAAAATCAGTGCTGAAGGAACCATAAGCTCTATTGTTATTAAAGAGAACAGGTCCATGCTGTTGCGACCTGAAGATATTACGAAGCTTGAGGACGAAGGAAAAATCGGTATTGTGGGGACACCCTGCAAGGTTTGGCTGGGCGTACCTCTTAAAGTTGATACTAATATTATTGGCCTCCTTGTTCTTCAAAGTTATACCGATCAAAATGCATATTCGAAATCAGATCTTAAACTTATGGAATTCATATCAGGACAGATCGCTGTTTCGATCACGAAAAAGCAAGTTGAAGAACGCATTCATATTCTTGCACAATCTGTTGAACAAAGCCCGGCACTGGTAATGATAACTGACCTTAATGCAAATATTGAATATGTGAATAGTAAATTTGTTGAAACTACAGGTTATTCATTGGAAGACGTAATCGGGAGTAATCCGGGCGTTCTAAAATCCGGAAAGATACCAAAGAAGATTTATGAAGAATTATGGGAAAGACTGAATAATGGGAAAGAGTGGCGGGGTGAGTTCCATAATAAAAAGAAGAATGGTGATTTTTATTGGGAGCTTGCATTTATTACTCCGATAAAGAATGAATTGGGGGAAATTTCTCATTACCTTGCTATTAAAGAGGATATAACCGAGAGGAAAGAACTTGAATTGCAATTGATTCAATCCCAGAAAATGGAATCTGTCGGAACACTTGCCGGAGGTATATCTCATGACTTTAACAATATTCTTACTGTCATTAATGGTTATTCCGACCTGGCATTAATGAGGCTAAAAAAAACAGACCCTCTATATAAAGAGATTTCAACGATAAAAAAAGCAGGCAGGAGAGGTGA
The DNA here is from genome assembly GCA_029938635.1 of Candidatus Aminicenantota bacterium. Lineage (GTDB taxonomy): Bacteria > Acidobacteriota > Aminicenantia > UBA2199 > UBA2199 > UBA647. The sequence goes on along the minus strand of JAOZUQ010000033.1, from coordinate 3,024 downwards.
AAAATTAACTCGCCAGATCATGGCATTCAGTAGAAAGCAGATATTTCATCCACTTATCATCAATATAAATGATGTCATTAAAGATCTTGAGAGTACATTAATAAGCCTGATAGAGGAGGATTTTAAAATTACCTTCAAACTGAATCAGGATATACCTTTAATTAAGGCTGATCCGAGTCAGATAGAACAAATATTAATAAACCTCCTTGTAAATGCAAGAGATGCTATCAATCTGAAAACCCAGAGAGCAGGAGAAAAATTAATCACTGTTGAAACCGGGATTCAATTCATTGATGAATCATTTATTAAAAAGAATATTGGAAGCACACTGGGGCCACACATATTTATCTCAGTAAGCGATAATGGTATTGGAATGACAGAGGATGTACTACAGAATATTTTCGAACCCTTTTTTACAACAAAAGTAAGAGGAAAAGGTACCGGAATGGGACTCGCAACAGTTTATGGCATTGTTAAACAGAATAACAGCTCAATCTTTATTTATTCAGAACCCGGGGAAGGAAGTACATTTAAAATATTCTGGCCAACCACTAATGAAAAATTATCTGAGACTGATTCGAAGGAATTAGGTGAATCCGATCTTTACGGAAATGAAAAAATATTATTTGTGGAGGATGATAAACATGTGAAGGATTTCGCAGTTGCCGCTCTAAATGATTTTGGATATGAAGTTCATTCATCTATTAATGGAAAACATGCCCTGGAGTATATTAAACAGAAAAATATAAAATTTGACATGTTAATAACTGATCTTGTAATGCCTGATATGAATGGAAAAGAGCTTTCCGAAAATGTTTTGAAACTTTTCCCAGACATTAAAATTCTTTTTACTTCAGGGTATACTGATAATCATCTTGTAAGCAGTGGGGAGTTGCAGGAAGATGTAAACTTCCTTGCCAAGCCTTATGCAGCCAAATCACTTCTTACATTTGTACGTAAGATCCTTAATCCAGGATAAAATCATCTCGGATTCCTCCTTGCAGCAAAGGCCAATATATTATATAATTCTGACTACTATAAATGAGAATTAAACACAATATAATAATAACCCTGTTATTTCTATTAGCCTTCTATTGCAATTCTCCGGACAATTCAAATGTCTCATCTGAAACTAATCAGACTGACAGTGAAGCATCAATCATTAATAAAAGAAAGATCGCATCACTTGATGAATACGAACTCCTGAACTCAGATTTTAAAAGTTATCTGAGATCAAAATATTCTGATCTGAAAAATGTTCTGGACAATGATAATCTGACCTCAAGGCTTTTTGATTCATTCATGGAACATTCAGTTATACTCAGATCATCAATAAATGAAAATATTACAATTACAGATAAAGAGATATCTGAATATTCAGGTAAAAATGATATTCACCTTAATGAAAGCACAAAGAAGTCAATTAGTGATCTTTTAAGGATCGAAAAGTATTTATTCAATAAAATTTATAATAACGTAAGCGTTTCAAAATATGAGATTCAGAAATATTACAACCTCAACAGAAAAGATTTCTCACAGAAACAACAAATAGAGCTTTTCCAGATATTATTAAAAAGTCGTGAAGAAGCTATAAAAGTCAGAGGTGAGTTATTAAATAATCCATCCCGATTTGAAAGTATTGCCAGATCGCGATCTATTTCTCAAGAATCTGTAAAGAACGGATTTATGGGAGTATTTGAAAAAGGCGACCTCCCAAAGGAAATGGAATCTGTAGTATCTTCTCTGCCGGTTAATCAGATCAGCAGAGTAGTAGAGTCTCAATTCGGCTTTCACATTTTCAAAGTTGCGAAAAGGCAGAGAGGAAAACAAAAATATTTAAAAAATGTGAGTGAAGATATTGAAAAAATAATATTCAACAAAAAAATGACAAGTGAATTTTCAAGATATATGAAAATCATAAGAAATAGTATAAAAATCAAAATATATTATGAAAATCTGTTCTTTAGTTATTCAGATCTAAAAGGAGAGTAATATGCGTTATTGGACAATAATAGTAATTCTGTTTTTCTTAATTCCGGGCTCTGTTTCAAATGTAAATGCGGATACTGTCGAAGAAATATACGCAATAGTTAATGATGAGATCATAACTTTTTCAGAACTTAATAATTTCAGTAATGGAATGACCATCGAGTTGCAGAGCAGGTTTTCCGGAGCTGAACTTCTGGATGAAATTAACAAAATGAAAACCGGTCTTCTTGATCTTGTTATCGGTAGAAAGGTCCTTATTTCAAAAGCAAAAGAAAAAAATTATGATATGAACCAATACCTTGAACTTGTCATTAAAGAAATTATGACCAGAAATAAATTGGAAACCAAAGATGACCTTTTAAAGGCTCTTAAGTCTCAGGGAATAAGTTATGAAGATTTCAAAAAACAAAGACTTGAACAATTGATGCAGGAAAAATTCATACAGGAATCACTTGGTTCGAAAATAGTAATTGATACATCAGAAATTATTTCCTACTATAAGGAAAATATTGAAAAATACACTATTCCTTCGAAATTTAAACTTAATTGTATATTTCTTAATAAAGACCACTATTTTACGGAAGAATCAATTAAATCGAAAAGTGAAACAATTACGGATAAACTCAAAGTTTCAAATGATTTTATTAAAACTGCAGAGGAATATTCCGAACTTGAAGGGGAATCTAACAACTATGAATTAGGAACCTATACAAAAGGTGAATTAGATTCAGAACTGGAAAATGCCGCTACAATTTTAGCTGTCTCCAAGTTCTCAGACTGGATAAAAACTGAAACCGGATGGTATATAATCCAGCTTGTTGACCGGACCGAACCCAAATTAAAGGAATACAAAAAAGTTAAAAAGCAGATTGAGAATATACTTTATGAAAGGAAAAGACAAAAAGAAATCCTTATATTAATTGAAGAACTCAAGAAAGAAAGTTATATAAAGATCATTAAAGAATTTAAATAATTAATTATTTCATTCTGATTTTTGCAAATACTGGTCTCCCGTAATAATCGAGAAAAAGATTC